>USCW01000019.1 GCA_900553315.1 uncultured Eubacteriales bacterium | reverse complement strand
TCCGCCTGTAAGTGGGGTGCGGTTTCCTGCGGGGTGGTTGTGGTCACGGCGGCTGACAGAGCCGCCGCGACCCTTCCAACTATTGTCCCCGCAGGGGGCGAAGGTTTCCAAAGGGCGATCGCAAAGCGCATGACTGAGGATAAGCCCTCTAGCTGACCTTCATACCCATCGGCATCTACGCTTTCCCTCCGCAAAAAAGGCGCTGTGCAGTTTTCATCTCTGCACAGCGCCTTTTGCTTTATCCCTTTTTACTTCGCCAAAATCTCTTCGATCTTCGCCAGCTCTTCCTCCGTAAAGGGAGCCGCGTCCAGCGCCTTCACGTTCTCGATGATCTGCGACGGACGGCTTGCGCCGATCAGCGCGGTGGTGACGACCTCGTCCCGCAGCACCCACGCCAGCGCCATCTGGCTCAGCGCCTGACCACGGTTCGCCGCAATCTCGTTCAGTGCGCGCACCTTGGCGATCTTCTCCTCCGTAATGGCGGAGGGCTTCAAATAGCGCGGGTCATGCGCGGCGCGGGAATCGGCGGGAATGCCGTTCAAATACTTGGAGGTCAGGATGCCGTTTTGCAGCGGCGCGAAGCAGATGCAGCCCACGCCCTCCCGGCGCAGCACGTCCTGCAGGCTGCCGCAGCCCTCCATGGGCTCCTCAATCCAGCGGTTCAGCATGGAATAGCTAGGCTGATGGATCAGCAGATGGGTGCCGAGGGAGCCCAGCGCCTTCACCATGGCCTCCGTCTGCGCGGCGTTATAGTTGGAAATGCCCACGTACAACGCCTTGCCGCTGCGCAGAATCTGCTCCAGTGCGCCGGCGGTTTCCTCAATGGGGGTCTCCGGGTCGGGACGATGGTGATAGAAAATATCCACATAGTCCACGTTCATGCGCTTGAGGCTCTGGTCAAGGCTGGCGATCAGGTACTTGCGGCTGCCCCAGTCGCCGTAGGGGCCCTCCCACATGTCGTAGCCCGCCTTGGTAGACAAAATCAGCTCGTCGCGGTGCGGCTTCCAGTCCCGCTGCATATGCACGCCGAAGTTGCGCTCCGCCTCGCCGTAGGGCGGGCCATAGTTGTTTGCAAGGTCGAAGTGGGTAATGCCGTTGTCGAAGGCCGTGCGCAGCAGCTCCTGCTGCACGCCGAAGGGCGTAATGTTGCCGAAGTTATGCCACAGCCCCAGCGAGATCACCGGAAGCTTGATGCCGCTCTTGCCGCAGCGGCGGTACGTCATGGACTTATACCGGTCAGGCGCAGGAATGTACGTCATGATTACTCCTCCTATAAATGAAATAAGCTTTCAATGAGCGCATCCGTCTTGGAACGCGAGATCAGGAAGCAGGCGCATTCCTCCCGAATAATCAGGTCGAACTCCTCGTCGTATTCCGCAAGCGTCAGCGTCCATTGGGTGCCGTCTGTGAAGGTATATTCGATTTGGAGCCTCGGGTCTCCTGTCTGCTCCGGGGTGGAAACGTATCTTTCGATCAGCAGGCCGATGGTCTGCTGATACACCGGCAGGAAGGTATCCTCGGCAATGTTCTTGCCGTTTATCTGATACTTGCCGTTGGGCTGATCCACGTCGATATGCAGGGTCTTTTCCCCCGCCATCACGTCCATGGCGCTGACCTGACTGAGCATCACCAGCCCGGGCAGCTGCTCCGCCAGCCACGGCACCGTCAGGCTTCCGAGGAAGTCCATTGCGTCCGCCGCAAGGGTATACACGGCGTGGTCGTCGTTGATGCGCATGGTGTAGCCGTCGCTCGTCAGGCCGATCGTCAGGCGCGTCGTCGTCTGATCCTCCAGCGTCAGCACCGCCACGGGCTGTGCCAGCCCCCAGTCCTCATCCGCGCCGTTCGCGTCCGCCAGCGCCGCTGGCTGAAGCTTCTCCATGTCCAGATAGATTTCCGCCGCCCGCTCGGAATTGGCCGGATAATGGATTGGCTCCGTCAGCTCCACCTTGGTGTTGAAGTGATTAGCCTCCGTCACCCGCGCAAGGGCGATGGTGTCCTTCCCTGGCTGCTCGATAGTGACCTTCAAAAGCGTCTGCGCCGTAAAGGCATCGGACAGATCGGGCATCGCGTACAGGCGCAGCTTGTCCACGGACAGCGTTTTGGCAAGGGCGTTGTTCACAATGTATACGGTCGCGTCGTCATTCACGGCTGCGTACCAGCCCTCCCCCGTGGGGACAGCCTCGCCCAGCCGCAGGGTGAATTCGGAACCGTTTTCATAGCGGAAGCACACCCGCGTAGACTGAGCGTTGATGCCATAGTCCTCCGGCGCGCCGTCCAGTCGGCGGCGGGCCAGAATGGACTCGCCGCAGACCAGTATCTCCCCCGCCGCGTGGGCGTCCAGCGCTTCGGTATCGTTTTCAAGATGATACGCGCCGTCCTCCGCCACCAGCGTGAACGTATCGTCCGCCCGCGCAATGGTCACAGAAACGGGCTTGCCCATGCCCTCGGGGATCATCTGCTCAAAGGAATAGGAGGCGCTCTCCGTCTTCTTCTCCGCTGCGGGCACGGGCTGACTCACCTGTGCCGCCACCAGACAGCCCGCAAGGAACAGCCCGCACAGGCACAGCGCCGCCAGCCAGCCCAGCCCCCGCCGAACGGGCTTGCGCAGTTTAGAGGCTTCCTCCATCTGCAAAGGCTTGTCGCTCATTTCTTGCGCCTCCTCACCAGCACCACTGCGCCGACGACCAGCGCCAGCACCGGCAGCGTCAGCACGATGGACAGAATGCGCCAGCTCTGCTGCGCCGTGAACGCCGTCAGCGTGTCGTCATTCAGCGTCCGCACAGGGATGTAGGTCTCCGTCTCCCGCTGAGCCAGATAGCCGATCAGCTTGGACGTTAAGTCCAGATTATACGTGGAATTCATCAGACTGTTGTCCACCAGCGTGTACAGACTGCCCATCAGCACCATGCGCATTTCTTTTCCGGTGCTTTCCTCTAAGTGCGTGACGCTCACCGCGAGCTGTTGACGGCCCTGCGGCATATCCGGGGTGCGGGCAATGGAGTCGCTGTCCAGCGGACACACATAGGCCCCCTCCGAGGTGGAAAGCAGCGTCTCATAGCTATAGCCGGAAAGCGGGATCTCCGGGCCGGAAATAGCCCGTGCGCCGGGCAAAATCACGCGCTGGCTTTCCTGCATGCTGCTGAGCACGTCGCTGTCGCGGTTGATGGCGGGCATCAGGTACAGGGGCGAATTCATCCACCAGCCCGTCTGCTGCTCATCCTCCACCACAATGCCGCTTTCAAAGGACAGGGATACGTTCTTCGCAATGGCTGCGAAATTGGGCATCGTGGTCAGGTCAAGGCTCGCGTCGCACGCCATGAGCAGCCGACCGCCTTCCAGCAGAAACGCATCCAGCGCCGCCTTTTCCTCCTGCGTCAGGTCGCGGGCGGGAGAAAGGATCAGCAGAATGTCGCCGCCCTGCAGGTCGCTCTGCGTCAGCGTTGTTTCCGCCACCTCATAATTATCGCTCTGCAGGCGGCTGACCAGATAGCTGCACGCACTCATGCCCGCCTCGTCATGCCCGGTCAGGAACCACACCTGCTTGCGCTCCCCACCCGTGACCGTGCGGATGGCGCTGGTGATCTTCTGCTCCGCAGAAAGGCCCGTGATCGTGTAGCTGCCGCTGGAGGTCATTTGATAGGCATACAGGTCGTTCACCGGCACCACCACGTAACGGGATTCGTCCGCGCTGGCGACGATCACCGAGCCCTCGGAGATGCTCTTGCCGCTCTCCGCGTAGCCGCGAATCTTGCCCGGCTCTGTCACCGGGTCAATGGTGTCCGTCACCGCATGTCCCGTGCGTACATAGCTGCCCGCCAGCGTTTCCAGCATCCAGCGCAGGTCGGATTCCGTCTCCGCCTTGAACACCAGATGGAGATGCACGCTTTCGTCCAGCCCGTCCATGGTCTGGATCGTGCCCTCGCTCAATTCCGTCAGCAGATCAGGGGTCAAGTCCCACACAACGTTTGCGCGGATATCCAGCACATAGAGCCCCGTCCAGATCATCGCCGCGCACAGCAGCACGATCAACACCTGCGCAAAGGTGGAAAAACGAAGTTTTTTCATGTCTTACCTCCTTTTACGCCCTGCGAGCACGCCCACCGAGGCGCACAGAAATACTGCCGCAAACGCAATGAAATAGCCCACGTCCGTTGGATAGAAAACGCCGCTGGCAATCTGCGCGTAGTGCTGATTCAGGGCGATGCACTTCATCAGCGCGGGCAGGAACGGCAGATACGGCGAAACGGCGTTGACCGAGGACATCTCTCCTAATTGCAACAGCATGTTCGCCGCCAGCGCCAGCACCGCCGCAGTGATCTGGCTGTCCGTGAGGGTGCTCATGAACAGACCCACCGCAATGTAGCACGCCCCCAGCAGCGCAAAGGCGAGGTAGTGCGCCACGAGGCTGCCCACCGCCAGCGTCGTATACCGGGATAGGATCACCAGATACAGCCCCGTCCCCGCCAGCGATACGCACAGTACGCCCACCGCCGCCAGAAACTTTCCCAGCACCACCGACCACAGCGTCACCGGCGCGCAGTAAAACAGCTGATCCGTCTTCTGCTTCCGTTCCTCGCTGAACAGCCGCATGGTCAGCAGCGGCACGATCAGCATGAACAGATAGCTGAGGTTGCCGAACAGTGAGCTCAGGTTCGCCGTCGCGGCAAGGATATTATACAGAAAGAAAAACGCAGCGCCCAGCAGCCAGAAGATCGCAATGAACACATAGCCGATGGGCGTGGCAAAATAAGAACGCCATTCTTTTCGGATCACGCTCAGCATGTTCAGCCCTCCTGCATCAGCTTCATAAACAGGTCTTCCAGCTCCACATCCATGGGATAGAGCATCCGCAGCTGCACCTGTCCCGCCGCCAGCACCGCCGGCACCAGCTGGGCAATATCCTCCTGCGAGGACACCATCAGCTCCTGCCAGCCCTGCTCCCGTTCGGGAAGCCGCTCCACGCTTGTCACGCTCGGCATAGCCGCCAGCAGCTGCTCGGCGTTCTCCCCGGAAACGCGCACGCGCAGTCGATGCGCATCGGTGCGCACGCCGTTGGCGATCTCCGCAATGGTGCCCGAGGCCACTAGCTCGCCCTTGCGCAGGATCAGTAGCGTAGAGCACACGTCCTCAATCTCCGAGAGAATATGGCTGGAAAGGATCACCGCGTGATCCCTGCCCAGCTCCCGGATCAGCTCCCGAATGGAGACGATCTGCTCCGGGTCAAGACCTGCGGTGGGCTCGTCCAGAATAATCAGCTCCGGGTTGCCGATCAGCGCCTGCGCCAGCCCCGCGCGCTGCTTGTAGCCCTTGGAAAGACTGCGCGTGGTCATGCTCATGCGGTCAGCCACACCTGCCAGCTCGCACAGCTGCTCGATATGCGCCTTTCGCTTGCCGGGGCGAATGCCGCGCAGACCGCAGACATATTCCATGCTTTCCCGCACCGTCAATTCCGGGTGCAGCGGCGGCACCTCCGGCAGATACCCCACCTCGTTCTGATACGCGGGCCCCAGCTTCCGCACGTCCGTACCGTTCCACAGAATGCGGCCGGAGGTGGGTGCAAAATACCCGGCGATCATGTTCATGGTGGTGGATTTTCCCGCGCCGTTCGCGCCCAGCAGCCCCACCACCTGTCCGCGTTCCACGGTGCAGGTCAGGCCCTTCAGCGCGGTATAACGATGATATTTCTTTACAACCTGTTCCAGCTCGAGCATCGCAGGCAATCCTTTCCATAACAAAGGTGAAGATAATGTACAAACTTGGCCGTGCCATTTGGCACGGCCAAGTAAAGAGATATACCGGAGAATTAGTCAGCGTTCACGAAGTTGTTGTACTGCTCGGTCCACACAGCGCTGCGGATCTGGCCGTCGATCTCCCAAGCGGTGTTCACAGTCTCGTTCCACTGCGCTTCGGTCAGCTCGCCGACCAGCGCCTTCTCCATGGCTTCCTTAATCAGCGTGGTAGCATCGTCCGTCAGGAACTCCGCCTCGGTGCCGTTCAGGTCATAAGGCACATAATAGTCGAAGGGAGGAATGGCCTTGATGCCGTCGTTGATCTGGTTGCGCATTTCCCAAGCGGTGTAAGCACGCCAGGTGGAGTTCTCCTTGGTGATCAGGGGTTCCGGATACTTGTCGTAGTCATACCACTCAAGCAGCTGGTACTCCAGCATGTAGCGGTCGGTCGCGCCCTCGGGCTGGGTGAAGGTCTCGCCATCCTCGGACAGCACCCAGTGATCGTCCTGGATACCGTAGGTGGCCAGCATGTAGTTGTCCTGAGAATCAAAGATCCAGTTGATGAGCTTCAGCGCCCACTGGGGATCCTCGGAGGTCGCGGACAGCGCAACCTCTGCCATGTACACGGGGTTGCCGCCCCAAGCGTTCACGCCGCTCACAGCGTCGGTGAAGTTGGGGATCGCGGCCCAAGAGCAGGTGCTGTCGGGGTTGGCGGCCACCAGACGCTCAGTGCCCTGCAGGCCCATGTTGTACCAGCCGGAGCACATGCCGATACGGTCGGTAGCGCCCATATCGTTGGCAGTCTCGTTGGTCATGGTCAGGTAGTCCTGATTGATGTAGCCCTTCTGATACCACTCAGCGCCCTTGCTGACCAGCGCCCAAGCGTTCTTGTGCATGTACCAGGGCTTCACGGTGCCGTCCTCGTCCAGGAAGCGGTCCACGTCGTTGCAGTCGCCCTTGGTGCCCAGATAGTACACATGCAGGGGACCGGAGAACAGGCTCTGGAAGTAGGGGATATAGCCGTACTCATCGTTGGGGTCGCCGTTGCCGTTCACGTCGGTGGTCTTCACGCCCTCGAAGTACTGCTCCAGCTCAGCCAGCGTGGTGGGCATTTCCATGCCCAGCTTCTCCAGCCAGTCGGTACGGATGGAAGGCACGCCGCCGGCGGTGAAGGTCTCGTGACGGGGCAGCGCCCAGATGTTGCCCTGAGCGTCCTTGCAGGGAACCCAAGCTTCCTCGGGCACCATGGCCATCACGTTGGGCAGGTAGGTGTTCAGCATTTCCTCGGTGTAGGGCTGGATCGCGCCGTTGGAGGCGTAGTTGGCCCAAACGCCGCCGCCAGCCGTCAGATTCAGGGTATCGAACTTTTCGGTACCGGCGATCATGACGTTGACCTTTTCATTCCAGGTATTTTCCGCAACGACGATCACTTCGAAGTCGATGCCGGACTTTTCCTCGATCAGCGCCTTCACCTTGTCGTTCTCGGTCTTGTTCTCCTTGTTGGAGTTGGACCGGATCACGAAGCGGGCAGGTTCCGTCTGCGTATCTTCAGCGAACGCAGCGGCGGTCATGCTCAGCAGCATTGCAACTGCCAGGACCAGAGAAACCAGTTTCTTCATGTGGTGAGTCCTCCTTTTTTTATTTTAGAGCCGAAGCCCTAAGAATCATAGCGTGCCTTCAGGACACCGATCAGCCCTTCACAGAGCCGACCATCATGCCCTTGACGAAATATTTTTGCAGGAAAGGATAGACACACAGGATCGGGACGGTAGCGATGACGATGGTCGCCATACGCACCGTTTCCGCCGGGGGGATGAAGTCCATCGAGGAACCAACAACGGTAATGTCCGTCACAGTCGCCGAGTCAATCAGCTGACGCAGGGTGTACTGCATGGTCCACATTTCCTTCTTGTTCATGTAGAGCATGGAATCGAACCACATGTTCCAGTGATATACCGCGTAGAACAGCGTAATGGTTGCCAGCGACGCGGTGGACAGCGGCAGATAGATAGAAAAGAACACGCGCAGGTCGTTTGCGCCGTCCAGCTTCGCGGATTCCTCCAGCGAATCGGGAATCTGGCCGAAGAAGTTGCGCAGCACAATCATGTTGAAGGGGTTCACCAAGCAGGGCAGAATATACACCCAGAAGTTGTTCAGCAGGCCCAGCGACTTATTCAGCAGGAAGCTGGGGATCAGGCCGCCGGAGAACCACATGGTAAACACGATCATGGCGGTCAGAGGCTTGCGCAGGGGGTAATAATTCTTGGAAAGCGGATACGCCAGCAGCGTAGTGAAGATCAGGTTCAGCGTCGTACCGATCAAGGTACGGGTAATGGTGGTCAGGTAGGAGTTCACGATATTGGAGCCGGAGGAGAGGATGAACTTGTAGCCCGACCAATCAAACGTGGAGGGGATCAGCCGCAGCGGATGCAGCGCGCGCTCGATTTCCGGCGTGACGGAGCGCCCGACAACGAAGAGCACCGGATAGATCATAATGATGCACAGCAGCGCCATGATAATATCGTTGACAATGTTGAAGATCTTGTCGCCCTTTGTCATTGTACCGTTCATTACGTCTTCCTCCTTTCTTTAGAACAGTCCCTGCGCACCCAGCTTGCGGCTGGCACGGTTGGAGAACAGGATCATGACCAGCGCCAGCACGCTCTTTACCAGACCGACGGCGGCCGAGTAGGAGAACTTGGACTGCTGGATGCCGTTGCGGTACACGTAAGTCTCAAACACGTCGGACACATCGTAGACCGACGGGCTGTACAGGTTGAAGATTTGGTCGAAGTTATCATCGAACATCTTGCCGATCTGCAGGATCAGCATGATGGCGATGATCTCCGACAGCGCGGGCAGCGTAATGTGGATGATCTGCTGAAGCTTGTTCGCGCCGTCCACGCGAGCCGCCTCGTACTGTTCCTGGTCGATGCTGGTGATCGCCGCCAAATACACGATGGAACCGTAACCGATGTTCTTCCAAATTTCCGAAAGAATCAAAATCGGCCGGAACCATTGCTTGGAGGTCAGGAAGTAGACCGGCTGTCCGCCTGACATCTTAATCAGCGTGTTGATCGCGCCGTTGTCGGGGGAAAGCATGGTGTTCAGCAAACCCGCGACCACGACCCAGCTCAGGAAGTAAGGCATGTAGGTAATGGTCTGCACGGTGCGCTTGAACCAGTTCGTGCGAATTTCGTTAATCAGCAGCGCCAGCAGAATCGGAGCCGGGAAGCTGAAGACCAGACGAAGAATGCTCAGATAAATGGTATTCTTGAACACACGCTGGCAATAGAGCGACTTGAAGAAAATTTCGAAGTTCTTGAAGCCGATCCACGGCGAAGACATAATGGCCTCGAAGCCGCCGGACGCGCCCTTATAATTCTTAAAGGCGATGATAATGCCGTACATGGGCACATACTTGAAAAGCAGGAAAAAGAGCATTCCCGGAATAACCATCAGGTGCAGATAACGATACTCCACCAGCTGACGGAGAATGCGTCTTCCACGGGACTGACTTTGGGGCCGATTAATGACTGCTGTACTTTTCATCCCTGTTGTTCCGCCTTTCTGCGAAAAATGCAAAAGAGCCATAGACCCTCTCGCGTCTTCGCGCAACCTATCGTAACGTTCCACATCAGAAAATACAGGAAGCGCCCTTCCCGTGCAGCGCCACCACAGTTGGAAGAAGCTGCATCATGCCGCATTCATCCGCGTATACAGCGCCATTCTTCCATGCGGGGATCACTACCTTCCTTTATAAATATTATATTACAGTAGAAAGTACACGTCAATAAAGCTAAAATGACGCAAAAAGGACGCAAAAACGCTCAAAACTCATAAAAACGTAAAAATTCGGCGCAGACAGCCCATCTGCGCCGAGGGAATAATTATAAAGGGTTATGCTCAGATTTTCCGAGCCGCCTCCACCACCCAGCGGATGCGCTCTTCGTCCAGCTCGCGGCTCAGGCTGCAATCAGCACCCAGAATATAGCCGGTCTTGCCGCCCTGCTCGATCAGCTTACGGACTTCCTCGTCCAGCTCCTCATGGGTCGCGGTGTACAGCGTGGTGCCGGTGCGGTTGTCGAAGCCGCCCCACACGGTGCAGCCGAAATACTTCTTCGCTTCCTGAATATCCATGATGTCAATGAAGCGAGACCAGTTGATGACGGGAGCCTTGTAGTCGTGCCACACGGCCAGACGGTTCGGAATCTCCTCCCACGCGCACATGTGGATCGCGTTCATGTCGCTCAGGGTGTTGATGTAGTCCAGCAAAGGCTTCTCGGAGGGCGTGATCCAATGACGATACTCGTCGAAGGTGAAGCGGTTTTCCTCGCCGTTCTGCACGCTGAAGAAGATACCGTCCACACCGGCTTCCTTCACCAAGCCATAGGCCAGATGCTTCAGGTCGCCGGCAATCACATTGCAGGCATACTTCATGGCCTCGGGATCCTCGCGGATCAACTGCATCATCATGGGATAGCCGACCTGCAAGCGCAAATAGCTAATGGGCGCGAAGACCAAATACAGGGCGACGCACTCGCCGTTCAGCGCCTGAACGATCTTCTTCGTGCGCTCGATCTGACCGCGAATGAAGGGATGATCCGCACCCAGAGGCTTCATGTCGTACAACTGCTTCGCGCTGCTGATGCCGTTCAGCACGGGATCAGGCCAGCCGAAATACTTGTCCGCAGACAGCTTCACAAAGTCCACGTCCGTGTGCTTATAAGCGTCCAGCTGGCACTTGGCGAACTTATCATCGTCGTCCCAGTATTCCGGCGGCACGTGCTGCCACATGCAAACCGGCACATGATCTACTTCTTTTCCATGGAAAGCAGCAATAACCCGTTCCCTCTTGTTCATGTTTTTCCTCCTGAGGCAGCCTTCACTGCCGGATTGATATTGATAAACGTTGAAGATAATTTTCTATAAGCCTCAACGTAAACCACACTTTTCTTTCCCCGCCGGGGAAGCGACCGACGCTTAGTCCAGCACGCGATCGGCTTCCAGAACACCCATGGCAAAGATCAGCAGCGCCTTCTTGTAGTTGGCCAGATGCAGTCCCTCGTCCGGCTGATGCGCCCCGCCGTGACCGGGGACGAACAGGTCAGTTGCCTCGCGTGGCAGTCCGCCCAAACCAAAGCCCAGCGCGTTGACCAATCCGCGGGCATAGGTGCCGCCGCCCATGACATAGGGCGTTGCGTCGCCGCCGGTGAACTCGTTGAAGACCGCCGTCATGGCGTCCACCACAGGATTCTCCCGCGGGAAGTAGTTCCCCTTGCTGGCGTGAACATGCTCCAGCGTGCAGCCGTTGGCCTTGCAGGCCTTTTCCATGCTTTCCAGCAGCTTCTCCTGCTCCGCCCAGATGTGATAGCGGATATTCAGGTGCAGCACCAGACGACCGTCGTCCCGCAGGGACATCATGGTGCCGGTGCAGGTGGTGTAGCCGCTGGTCTCGTCCTCGCCCGCAATGCCCAGCTCCGTGCCGAGGTAATCATCGTTCACGCGGGTAAAGAACGCGAAGAGCTTCTGATCCTCCGCATCCAGCAGACCGCTTGCACAGGCCGCCTTCGTGACCTCGTGGATCGCGTTCACGCCGCCCTCGGGGAAGGCGCTGTGCCGGGACAGACCCGTGGCATGGAAGACCGTGCAGCCGTCCGACGCTTCCGCCTTCACCCATTCGCCGAACGCGCCGGAGGTTTCCCCCTTCAGCGTCAGCGTAGCCTCTGCGGGCACGATGTTGCTGGCCATGCCGGCCTTCATCGCCGCCACGGAGGCGACAGGCTTTTCCGACACGATGTCCGCTGTGATGATGCCCTTCTCGCCGTAGCAGACCGGGAAGCCGCAGTCGGGGATGATAACCATCTTGGACGGCGGATAATGGCTGGTGTAATACTTCACATCCCGCATTCCGCTTTCCTCGTCACAGCCGAGGAACAGCCGCAGACCGTGCTTGGTGGGGATATTCAGCTCCTCAAAGGCGCGCAGCAGATACATCACACCCAGCGCCGGGCCCTTGTTGTCGTCCGCGCCGCGACCGATCAGATAGCCGTCCCGCTGTACGGGCTTGTAGGGCTCCGTCAGCAGCCAGCCGTCTCCCGGAGGCACCACGTCCAAATGCCCCCAGAAGGCGATCTCCTCCTTCGCGGGGCGCAGGGACACGGAGCCGCAGCGGTTCTCATAATTGCGGGTCTCAAAGCCATAGCCCTTCGCCATGGCCAGCGCCGTATCCAGCGCCTTGCGGCAGCCCTCGCCAAAGGGCGTTTCCTCACTCTCCGTCACCTGAGAGACGCTCGGCACGGCGACCAGCTTTTCCACGTCCTGAAGCAGCGCGTCGAAATGCTCGTCGATCCATTTTTCCAGCTTGGCACGAATTTCTTGATCCATTTTGCTTTTCCTCATCCCTTCACGGCGCCGATCATGACGCCCTTTTCAAAATATTTGGTCAGGAAAGGATACACGCACATAATGGGCAGCGTGGAGATCACGATGGTGCAGTACTTCACCAGCTCGCTGGCGAAGCTGATTTCCTGAACGCTCAACACGTTGTCGCCGGAGGCCACCGACGTGCTGTTCGTAATCAGTATACCACGAAGCACGTATTGCAGGGTATACAACTTTGTGTTGCGGATGAACACCATGGACGGAAACCAAGAGTTCCAATGGCCCACAGCGTAATACAGCGCGATTACCGCCAGCACCGGCTTGTACAGTGGCAGGATCACATGGCGCAGGATCTGTCCCTCGTTCGCACCGTCGATCAGCGCGGCCTCCTCCAGCGATTCCGGCAAGGACGCGAAGAAGGAGCGCATGATAATGACATTGTAGGTGCTGATAAGATACGGCAGAAAGTTGGCCCAGCGGGTGTTGTAAATGCCCACATGCTTGACCACAAAGAACAACGGAATCAAGCCGCCGGAGAAAAACATGGTGAAGATCATCATCTTCATCATGAAATTCCGCAGGTAGAAATACTTCCGCGTCAGCACAAAGGCCGCCAGCACCGTCAGCAGCATGTTCGCCAGCGTACCGACCACCAGATTGAACATGGTGTTGCCGAAGCCCAGCAGGATATTCGGGTTATTCATCGCCAGCTGATAGCCCTCCAGCGTGAAATCGCCCAGCCACCACGCCAGCGGCCCCTCATGCGCCAGCAGCAGCTTGGGGTCAGACACAGAGCACACCAGCACGTAATACAGCGGATAAAGGGTGATGAAGATCATCACAATCATGAACACGACGTTCACAACGTCGAACACCTTGCCCGCCCGTGTGTTGGTATCAATGTGGTTCTTTTTCTTCATGATGTTTCCCTCCTTCCCTCTTACCACAGGCTGGTCTCGTTCACCTTGCGGCTCAGGGCGTTCGCGCCGATCAGCAGCAGGAAGTTCACGATGGAGTTGAAGAAGCCCACGGCGGCGGAGAAGCTGTAATCAAACTGAATCAGACCGCGCCGATACACGTAGGTGGAGATAACGTCCGAGGTTTCATAGGTCATCTGGTTATACAGCAGCACGATCTTTTCCCAGCCCAGCGTCATCATGTTGCCGATGCGCATGATGAGCAGAATCACAATAGTCGGCATGATGGAAGGCAGCGTCACGGACCACACGCGGCGGAAGCGCCCCGCGCCGTCCATCACCGCCGCCTCGTACAGCGTCGGGTCAATGCCCGCCAGCGCCGCCACGAAGATGATGGAGTCCCAGCCCGTGTCCTGCCAAATCTGCATGGCCACATAAATGGGTTGGAAATAGCTCTTCACGCTGAGCAGGTTGGTTTTTTCCACGCCGAACACCCGCACCAGCATCGTGGTCAGCATACCGTCCGCCTTGAAGAAGTCCACAGCCAGACCGCAGATAACCATGGCGGAAATAAAGTGAGGCATGTAGGTAATGGTCTGCGTCAGCTTTTTCAGCTTCTGGAAACGCAGCTCATTGAGAAGCAGCGCAAAGATAATCGCCGCCGGGAATGCGAAAATCAGCAGATAGAAGTTGATGGTCAGGGTATTGCGAAGCACGCGGAAGAAATAGGGATCCTTCAAAAAGTCGGCGAAGTTCTTCAGGCCGACAAACTGATTCGCCAGAATGGGCTTGGTTGGAACATACCGCTGGAAAGCGATGATCAAGCCATACATGGGGCCGTATTGGAAAATCACATACCATAGGATCACAGGCAGCGCCATCAGATACAGCAGCGGATACCTTTTCATGTTATCCCATAGCTTTGTCCACCAATGGGTGCGGGGCTTGGAAATCGTCTGCACCATGCTGCGTCATCTCCCGTTTGCCGGATCAACCGGCCTGATAAAGCTTGGGGAGAGGGAAACCCCTCTCCCCAAGATAAAGATGCTATTACCGTTTAGGGCAATACCGCACAAATGAGTTGGTGCGATGGCGAATGCATTTTTTGTCAGATGCGATTGCAGAAATCGAAGGTTTACTGGAGGTAAATCGAGATTTCTGCAAGAAGCAGATGGCAGAAAAGGCATCGCCAGCGCTGCCGACGAATTGTGCGGTATTGCCTTTAGGCTTACTTCGCCTGACGAGCCATATAGCGGTCGTAGGCAGCCTGCTTGATCTCACACGCACGCTCGATGCCCAGATTCTTCAGTTGCTCCACAAAAGCGTCGAACTGCTCCAGAGAGGTCTCGCCGAAGATGAAGGAGTACACCTGCTCCTCAGCGTAGTTATTGACCTTGCTCATGATGTCGGTGTATTCGCGGGACTCGTCCACGTTCATCGTCACCAGCGAGGGAATCTTGTCGGAGTCGTTGTTGCGCGTTACCCAGCTCTCCCAGTTGGCCAGCTGCTGGGGCAGATAATACTGCTGACGCTCCATCATGTCGTCATACTGCACCTGGAAGGTGTTCAGGGTGTAAATCTGACGGCAGGTGGTAAAGTCATACTTGTCGTTGTTGTACATAAAGTCGCTGAAGGTGCGCATACCGTTCTCATCCACGGTGAAGGTAGGCGTTTCCTCGTCGCCGGTGCCCCAAGCGGTCAGCAGACGGGTGTCGTCATCATGCAGGTAATCCACAAACTTCACGGCCAGCTCGGGGTTCTTGCAGGTCGCGGAAATCTGCCAAGACCAGCTGTTCAGAGAGTACACAATACGAGCCAGCGTCAGCACGTCGTCCGCATTCTTGCGGGGGAAGAGCAGCCCCTTCACCTCAAAGTCGGGATCCATGGTCTTACCGACCTTGAGCGCGGTAGTGGTAGCAGAGTTGTGATACACGGTCATGCCGGACTTGCCATTCTGGAATACGGTCAGGCAATCGTCGATGGTGCGGTTCACGCTGTCACGGTCGATCAGACCCTCGCTGGCCCAGCCGTTCATGAAGGTCAGCAGATCCTTGTAGCTGGGCATGGTCATGGAATAAGTGACCTTGCCGTCCACCAGCTGGAAGTCATTCCAAGTCACGCCGAAGCCGCTGCTCACGAAATTAGAGTTATAGAAACCGGCCTGAGAGAAGATGTTGCACAGCGCCAGCGGCACTTCCACGCCGTTCTCCTTGAAGGTGCGCAGCACATTGGTGTACTCATCCAGCGTCACGGGCGCTTCGAGGCTGTACTTCTTCAGCCAGTCCTCGCGCACCACGGGGCCGTAGTGAACGCGGGCATTCACATAAGGCGCAAGGAACATGGAGCCAAACTTCACAATCGCGCCATTGTCGCCGTAGATGCCGTTCTTGATGTAGCCGGTGCCCTCGTCATATTCCTCCACCATTTGCAGGAAGTTGGGCGCGTACTTTTCCACCAGCTCGTTCACGTTGAGCAGCACGCCGTCGTCCATAGCGCCTTCCACGCCGCCGGGATAAGTGGTCTGGAAGCGGTCGGTATAGTACAGATCGGGCCACTCGCCGGAGGCGATGGTGGTGTTGAAGAAGGTGCCGTCGTCATTGACCGGCGGATGCATGAACTCGAAGTTGATGCCCGTTTCCTCGGACATCTTCTTCACAACGGGATGCTCGCTCAGGTCGGAATACACCGAGGACTGAGCCGCGTTCAGGTCGCAATAGATGACCAAGGTCTCACCCGTGGTGGTGAGGGGCAGCTCAGACTGCTTTTCAGCGGCAAATGCGGTGCCGCCGAAGCTCATCATCAGCGCCAGAGAGGAGCTTACGAGACGTTTGACCAGTTTCTTCATGATAGGAAACCTCCTTCTTTATTTCATATATGAACAATCCGCTGTTCATACAATGAATTTCGATCCGTAAATAGAACCCACAGCCGTTCCATCTCAGAGGGAACAGTGCGCTCTTTTTATAGACATTATTTTAACAGGCCGCACCGAGCCTTTTCAATCACAAATGGTGCATGAATCGTGCATATTCAACCAAATTGACCATATTTTGTGCAAATAAGATGAACTTAAAAAAAGATGCAGCCTTTGGAACAGCACATGCTATTCAAAAAGGCTGCATTTGTTTCAAAATAATATTATTTTACCATGCGTAGGCTTCGGGAGCCGCACCCATGGCCGGGAAGATTTCGTCCAACTGCTTCAAATTCTCGGCAGTCAGCTTGACCTCCAGCGCCTTGGCGGAGCTTTCGATCTGCTCAGCCTTGCTCACGCCGATGATGGGGCAGGTCACGCAGGGATTGTGCAGCAGCCACGCGAGGCCCGCTTCCTCCTGCGTCACACCCAGATCCTTGCAGAAAGCGTCATAACGCTTCAGCTGCTCCAGCGTGCGCTTACCGGCCTCGTCCAGCTTGCCCGCCGCGTCCGCTTCCTGCATGGAGGCGAAGCCCGCGCGGGTCAGACGACCGCCGGACAGGGGGCTGTAGGTCATGATGGCGATGCCCTGCTTCTTGGCGGCGGGCAGCACCTCCAGCTCCGCATAGCGGGTCAGCAGATTATACAGATGCTGCTCTGCGGCAATGCCGAAGAAGTGGCGCGCATTGGCACGCTCCTGACCCATGGTGAAGTACCACGCGGGATGGTTGCTGGTGCCCACGTAGTCGATCAGGCCGTCACGATACAGCTGCTCGAACACGTCCCACATTTCCTCCCAGCTGGTGGTGCGGTCAATGTGATGCATGAAATACAGCTCCACGTGGTCTGTCTGAAGACGCTCCATGGACTCCCGCAGATGGCGGCGCACCTTGTAGGCGGACAGTCCGCCGGGGCTGTTGGGGCCGTCATAGGGATTGTGCATTTCCTCATGCACCTTGGTGGTCAGCACCACGCGCTCACGGCGGCCGCCGCCCTGCTTGAACCAGCGGCCGATGATCTTCTCGGTGATGCCCTCGTTATTGGTGGCCTTGCCGTAGTTGTCCGCCGAGTCGAAGAAATTGATGCCCGCGTCCAGCGCCGCGTCCATGATGCGATGGGCTTCCTTCTCGTCGCAGCTGTTGCCGAAGGCCATGGTGCCCAGGCAGAGCTTGCTGACCAGCAGACCCGATCTTCCCAAATGCGTATACTCCATATGCACCCTTCCTTTCGTAGAAAAATCCGCTTCATTCCTAACGAGAGGTACGCTTGCCTTCACTCATTCTGCCCATGAAGCGCCGCGCCTCTCTTCTTCGTTTTTTATTTTAGGCACACACAGCAGCCGATTGCACGCAAAAAATGCGCGAATAACAAGCAGATATGACCATTTTGGCAAACCGCTTCCGCGACTTGTAAATTTTTCCCTTCTACGCTATAATAAATCATCAAACACCGACGGAGTGAGGTCTACATGAGCACATTTAGAGCGCAGCTGATCGCCGCACGCAAGGCGAAGGGCTACACGCAGGAAAAACTGGCGGAGCTGATGAACGTGTCCCGACCGACGATCTCCCATTGGGAGAATGGACGCGCCCTGCCCGATCTGGAGCTGCTGGGGCAGCTTTCGCAGGTGCTGGAATACGCTTCCGGCTATTCTGTGTATGCATTTTATGAAGAGATCCGGCAGGGATTTTTTACGATTGCCGGAGGGCACCGTATCGGAGTGGCGGGGAAGGTAGTCATGGACGCTTCCGGTGTACAGGAAATGCGGCATATTTCTTTTTTAAATGTGCGGGTGTCACACCAGATCATTGGCTGTGCGGAACCGGTA
>USCW01000018.1 GCA_900553315.1 uncultured Eubacteriales bacterium | reverse complement strand
CTCAGCCCCTGCGCGGACGATGATATGACCCCCGCCAATATCTGCGGCATGGCAAAGCTGAAGGAGCTCGACGCTATCGCCGTCACCGACCATAATACCGCAAGAAACCTGCCCTTTGTCAAGGAGGCCGCGGACTATTTCGGCCTCATCCTGCTCCCCGGCATGGAGATCACCACCCGGGAGGAGGTTCATCTGCTGGGGTATTTTCCGGACGTTCCGAGCGCCGTGGACGCAGGGGAGTTCTTTTCCAGCCATTTGCCAAGGATAAAGAATCGCCCGGATTTCTTCGGCCATCAATATGTAATGAATACCGACGATCAAATCGTCGCAGAGGAGGAGCGGCTGCTCATCGGCGCAACGGATCTGTCGCTGGCGGAGTGTACCGGCGAGGTGCGCCGACGCGGCGGCATTGCCGTACCTGCGCATATCAACCGGGGGAGCAACGGTTTGCTTGTGAATCTGGGCCTCATGCCCGAGGAGCCCACCTTTCCGCTGGTGGAAACGTGGGCCGAGCTGCCGATCAACGAAGAGCTTCTGCGGGGCCGGGGCGTGCTGAACGCCTCCGACGCGCACCAGCTGGGAAGCATCCGCGAGGCCGTGTTTGCGCTGGATACGGAGCGGTTTTCCTTGGGCGGATTGTGGGATTGGTTAAAGAAGTTTAACATGTAAAACTTCACAAGAAACATTTTTCTTTTGAGCAAATGCGACGAAAACAGGCGAATGGCCTTGCAAATACAAAACAAAGACTATCTTTTCCTAAAAAAGTATGTTAAAATATCTACAAGTCAGATGATCATTGTATTGATCGGCTGTGTTAGTTGATGGCAAAAGCGCGTTGCCGCTTTTGCGACACGCTGAAGCGTAAGCTTGCTGATGATGCGACGGAAAGGCGAAAGACGCCTTAAAGGAGGTTCATTTATGCCGGATCAGAAGGAAAAGTACGTGCAGCTGGACGAGGTCATTGCGCGGCACAGGGGCGAGCCCGGCGCGCTGATGCCTGTATTGCAGGAGGCGCAGAATATCTTCGGCTACGTTCCGCTGGATGTGCAGGAGAAGATCGCCGACGGACTGGGCACCACACTGAGCGAGGTGTACGGCGTGGCGACGTTCTATTCCCAGTTCTCGCTGGAGCCCAAGGGACAGTACGTCGTGGGCGTATGCTTGGGCACGGCCTGTTATGTCAAGGGCTCCCAGAAGGTGCTGGATAAGCTGAGCGAGGAGCTCAAAATTCCCGTGGGCAAGACCACCGAGGACGGCCGCTTCACGCTGAACGCGACCCGCTGCCTGGGCGCGTGCGGTCTGGCGCCTGTTATGATGATTAACGATGAGGTCTATGGCCGCCTGACTCCCGACGAGGTGCCCGGCATTATTGCCAAGTATCGTTAAACCATGCGGGATTTGTCGCTGCATGTATTGGATCTGGTACAGAACAGCGTCAGCGCGGGCGCTTCGCTGGTGGAGATATTTCTCACGCTGGAGACGAACGGCTGGCTGACGCTGGTGATTCGGGACGACGGAAAGGGCATGAGCCCCGAGCTCCTTACCCGGGTGACGAGTCCCTTCGCAACCACCCGCACCACAAGAAAGGTGGGGCTGGGCATCCCGCTGATGCAGGAGAACGCCGAGAAAACGGGCGGCTCTTTGCAAATACAAAGCGAGGAGGGGAAGGGCACGGAGCTGACAGTCACTTTGGATACGCGAAGTATCGATTGTCTGCCGCTGGGCGACCTGCCCGGAACCATGCTGAGCCTGATCTTGATGCATCCGGATACACCGGATTTTCACTTTTACGGCGTTTCTCCCACAGGAGTGTGCGACGTAGATACCCGGGAGATACGTCAGGCGGCGGGAGGGCTGCCGCTGAACGAGACTGCCGTTGCCGCGTGGCTGAAAACGGCATTAGTTGAAGAAATCCATCCGATATTTGGAGGTGCAAATGTATGAAATCCATGGCTGAACTGGAAGCCATTCGTCAAAAGACGCTGGAAAATATCGCCATGCGCAAGGAAGTCCACGACGCGGCCCGCGTGGTGGTCGGCATGGCCACCTGCGGCATCGCAGCGGGCGCACGCCCGGTGATGCTGGCCTTTATGGATGAAATTGCCAAGCGCCATCTGGATCATGTGACTGTGTCCCAGACGGGCTGTGCGGGCATGTGCCGCCTGGAGCCTATGGTGGACGTTTATGTCCCCGGGCAGGAAAAGGTGACTTATGTCAAGTTGACGCCGGAAATGGTGCCGCGGATCGTGACCGAGCACATTGTTAACGGTCGTACCGTGGAGGAATACACCATCGGCGCGGCGGAAGCGAACAAGTAACTTGCAAATGAGGAGGCATACCCATGGATCTTTATCGCGCACATGTCCTGGTCTGCGGGGGCACGGGCTGCACGTCCTCCGGCTCCCATCAGCTGATTGAGCGCTTTGAGCAGCAGCTGAAGGAAAAGGGTCTGGAGAAGGAAGTCAAGGTCGTCCGCACGGGCTGCTTCGGACTTTGCGAGGCCGGCCCGGTGGTGATCATTTATCCGGAAGGCACCTTTTACAGCCGCGTGAAGGTGGAGGATGTGGACGAGATCGTCTCGGAGCATCTGCTGAAGGGCCGTAAGGTGCAGCATCTGGTGTATGTGGATCACGTGACCCACGAGTCCACCGTGACCAAGTCGCTGGACGAGATCGGGTTCTACAAGCAGCAGAAGCGTATTGCGCTGAAGAACTGCGGCGTGATCGACCCGGAAAATATTGACGAATATATTGCCTTTGACGGCTACAAGGCCTTGGCGAAGGCGCTGACGGAAATGACCCGCGAGCAGGTCATTCAGGAGGTGCTGGATTCCGGTCTGCGCGGCCGCGGCGGCGGCGGCTTCCCCACGGGTCTGAAGTGGAAGTTTGGCTACAACAGCCCTGCGGATCAGAAGTACATCGCCTGCAACGCGGACGAGGGCGACCCCGGCGCGTTCATGGATCGTTCGCTGCTGGAGGGCGACCCCCACGCGATCATTGAGGCCATGGCCATCGGCGGCTATGCCATCGGCGCCAGCGAGGGTTATATTTATGTTCGCGCCGAGTACCCCATTGCGGTCAAGCGCTTGCAGGTGGCCATCGGTCAGGCACGCGAGTATGGGCTGCTGGGCAAAAACATCTTTGGCACGGATTTCAACTTTGATCTGCACATCCGTTTGGGTGCGGGTGCGTTCGTCTGCGGTGAGGAAACGGCGCTGATGAACTCCATTGAGGGCAAGCGCGGCGAGCCGCGTCCCCGTCCTCCGTTCCCGGCGGTGAAGGGCCTGTTCGGCAAGCCCACCGTGCTGAACAACGTGGAGACCTACGCCAACATTCCGCAGATCATCCTGAAAGGCGCGAAGTGGTATGCCTCCATCGGCACCGAGCGCTCCAAGGGCACGAAGGTGTTCGCGCTGGGCGGCAAGATCAACAACACCGGTCTGGTGGAAATCCCCATGGGTACGCCCCTGCGCACCATTATTTATGATATCGGCGGCGGCATCCCCAACGGCAAGAAGTTCAAGGCCGTGCAGACCGGCGGCCCCTCCGGCGGCTGCATCCCGGCGGAGCATTTGGACATCCCGATCGAGTATGACACGCTGATCGAGATCGGCTCCATGATGGGCTCCGGCGGCATGATCGTCATGGACGAGGATAACTGCATGGTGGACATCGCCCGCTTCTTCCTCGACTTCACCGTGGACGAGAGCTGTGGCAAATGCACGCCCTGCCGTATCGGCACCCGGCGTATGCTGGAAATTCTGGAGCGCATTGTCGAAGGCAAGGGTGAGGAAGGCGACATTGAGAAGCTGGAAGCGTTGGCTAAGAACATCAAGGCCACGGCTCTGTGCGGTCTGGGTCAGACGGCTCCCAACCCCGTGCTGTCCACCCTGCGCTATTTCCGTGACGAATATGAGGCGCATATTAAGGAAAAGCGCTGCCCGGCGCATCATTGCCAAGCGCTGCTGAACTACGTGATTTCCGACAAGTGCCGCGGCTGTACGCTCTGCTCGAAGGTCTGCCCTGCGGGCGCGATCTCTGGCGAGGTGCGCAAGCAGCACCATATCGACACCAGCAAGTGCCTCAAGTGTGGCGCCTGCATGGAAAAGTGCCGCTTCGGCGCGATCTCCAAGAACTAATCGTGCTAAGGAGGAAGAGCAAATGGAAGAACTCATCCAGCTTACGATTGACGGCGTAAGTGTTGAGGTGCCTGCCGGTACGACCGTTCTGGAGGCTGCCAAGAAAGCGGGCATCAATATTCCCACTCTGTGCTATTTGAAGGACGTGAACCAAATCGGTGCGTGCCGTCTGTGCGTAGTGGATACGGGAGCGCGGTCGCTGCAAGCGGCGTGTGTGCTGCCCGTGACGAAGGGGATGGTCGTGAAGACCAACACCCCCGCCATCCGCGAAGCACGGAAGATGAACCTCGAGCTGCTGCTGTCCAATCACGACAAGCATTGTCTGTCCTGCGTGCGCAACCAGAACTGTGAGCTGCAAAAGCTGTGCCTTGATCTGGGCGTGGAGGACGGCGACCGCTTTGCCGGAGCCATGAACAAGTATGACGTGGACGACCTGTCACCGTCCATCGTGCGTAACAACAACAAGTGCGTGCTGTGCCGCCGCTGCGTAGCGGCCTGCGGCGCTGTGCAGGGCATCGGCGTGATTGGTCCGGTGTATCGCGGCTTCAATACGGCCATCGAATCGCCGTGGAATATGCCGCTGGTGGACATGGCCTGCATCAACTGCGGACAATGTATCGCGGCCTGCCCCACGGGTGCGCTGCATGAGAAGGACTCCACCAAGGAGGTCTGGGATCTGCTGGCCGACCCGAAGAAGCATGTTGTTGTGCAGCCCGCTCCCGCCGTTCGCGCGGCGCTGGGCGAGGAATTCGGGATGCCCATGGGCACGCTGGTGACGGGCAAGCTGGCGGCGGCGCTGCATCGGCTGGGCTTTGACCGCGTGTTTGATACGGACTGGGCGGCTGACCTGACCATCATGGAGGAGGCCAGCGAGCTGATCGGTCGGCTGAAGAACGGCGGCGCGCTGCCTATGATTACCTCCTGCTCTCCCGGCTGGATCAAGTATTGCGAGCATTATCAGAAGGATTTCATTCCGAATCTGAGCTCCTGCAAGTCGCCCCACGAGATGGAAGGCGCGATGATCAAGAGCTACTACGCCGAAAAGACGGGCATTGACCCCAAGGATATTGCGGTGGTTTCTGTGATGCCCTGCACGGCGAAGAAGTTTGAGGCGAAGCGGCCCGAGTTGTCCCACAACGGTCTGGCGGACGTGGACGTGGTCATCACGACCCGAGAGCTGGCCCGGATGATTAAGGAAGCGGGCATTGATTTCCCGAACCTGCCGGACGAGGATTTCGATTCGCTTCTGGGCGAAAGCACAGGCGCGAGCGTCATTTTCGGCGCGACGGGCGGCGTGATGGAGGCTGCTTTGCGCACGGCCTACAACATGATTACCGGCAAGGAACTGGAGCAGGTTGACCTGACGGCGGTTCGCGGCGTGGAGGGCATCAAGGAGGCCTCCGTGCAGGTGGGCGATCTGACGGTGAACGTGGCGGTCGCAAACGGCACGGCGAATGCGGCGAAGCTCTTGGCACAGGTGCGCTCCGGTGAGAAGCAGTATCACTTCATTGAAGTGATGGGCTGCCCGGGCGGCTGCGTAACGGGCGGCGGTCAGCCGATCGTGTCCGCGCAGAAGCGGATGGAGTGCGATCCTCGTGCGGTACGTGCGGCGGCGCTCTATCGTGAGGATGCGAACAAGCCCCTGCGCCGCAGTCACGAGAACCCCGAGATCAAGGCGCTCTATGCCGACTATCTTGGCGCTCCCAACAGCCACAAGGCGCACGAGCTTCTTCACACGACCTACACCGCAAGAGCGAAGTATAGCAAGTAAATAAATGATGCGAGGGAGGGTGTCTTTCGGAAGAAAGGCACCCTCCCTCGCATATTGTATGTAGGTTACTTTCTCCCGTAGAGCATGCCCATTTCGCCCAGCACCAGCTTGGTGTTGAGAAAGGCGGGAGCACCCTCGGAGCGTCGGGTGTCTACGAAGTGGATGTCATGAACGTAGGGGCGGAGAGAATCGACAAAGGCGTTGACGTCGCCGTATATGCGCTTGTTGAAGAAAACATCCTGAAAGGCGAAGGGCGCACCGGGCTTCAGAACGCGCAGGGCTTCACGAATCAGCGCTTGCTTGTCCCGCTGTGTGCGCACCTCATGAAAAACAAAGTTGCTTACCGCACCGTCGAAGGTCTCGTCCAGAAAGGGAAGCTTCGCCGCGTCTGCCTTGCGGAAGGTGATGCGCCCGCCTACGCCTTCCAACTCGGCGTTCCGTTCGCATTGCGCCTGATTGTAATCCCAGTTGCCGGGCCAGTAGTCTACGCCCGTAATCAGCGCCTTGGGATAACGCTTCGCGGCCTTTACGTCCATCGCGCCGCTGCCGCAGCCGATGTCCAGCAGCTTGCCGTGCCCCTGCCAACCTGCTTTGTTCAGGTGCTGCAAAACAAGGTCAAGAACACGGCTCTGTACCCCGCCGCCGTCATAGCTCAATGCCGTGCGGGCACGCAGCATGTAAAAGGTGAACAGAAAAACAGGAACGAACAGAATCAGCAGTATCGCGGAAAGCAAGCGCGAAACAGCCAGCGTGTACCGCGCAGCAATCAACAGCCCCAGCGTGAGCAGAATGCACCCGCCAATCATCTTGGTAGAAATCCAGTTAGCGTAATGCGGACGATCCATCAACAGAGCCTCCTTGACGGTTAATGAGTTCTAACTATGCGCGTGAAAAAAAGCGGAATTACTTCCACGTTCCTTATTATAGCGAAAAGCGCGTCGCTGTCAAGCTGTTGAGAACGATGTCGAATTCCATCTCATAGGAAAACCGCACACTTCACTGAAGTGTCGCATATAACGCCCAACTGCATTTGATGTATGGAACCGGGAGCGAGGCGCTAGCGTCGTTGCTCCCAACGCGGAGTCATGGGGAAGAGGCTGCTTCTCCCGGAGAAGCGCCTCCCGTCCCCCAACGTCGCATGTCCGCGGCGGCTCTGTCAGCCGCCGTGGACTCACGCAAGCCGCAAGGAATCGCCACCACCCCACAGGCGGAACCACCTCCGCAAGCATCATACCCCTCAAACGCCAGCCGCTCTTCGGGAGAGGAAATACAAGGAAGAGGCCGCTTACGCCTCCCGTCCCCCAACGCCGCACGTCCGCGGCGGCTCTGTCAGCCGCCGTGGACTCACGCAAGCAGCAAGGAAACGCCACCACCCCACAGGCGGAACCAACTCCGAAAGCATCATACCCCTCAAACGCCAGCCGCTCTTCGGGAGAGGGGGTCTGGGGGAGAGGCGCTTCTCTCTGAGAAGCGGCCTCTCCCCCAGAATCTCCCGTACTCTCCCTCGCAGTCACCTCACCCTCACGTCTCCTGATACCGTCTTTGCTTGGAGTTGGAGCTGGCTGGCGGGGCCTGCATCGGGGACACGGTTGGTCACGTCGCCGGAGATGCTGCTGATCTCTGCATGAACAGCCATGGAAGGCGCAACGCGTGCGTCAATGTTGCCGCTGGTCGTGTGTACATCTACCTCGCGGCTCTCCGCACCCGCATAAAGCGTCACATCGCCGCTTACCGTCGTCAGCTTCGCCAGCGGCAGATTGCCATCCAGCTGAATATCGCCGCTTACCGTCGATACCGTCACATCGCTGGCTGTGCCCCGGTAATCCACATCGCCGCTCATGCTCTGAATGTGCAGCTTGTCCGCATCAAACTCGCCCGCAATATCACCCGAGGTGCTCTTCAAGACTACGCCCGCCGTCCTCTTGGACAAACGCACCTCCATATCACCGCTGGTTGTCTCCGCATAAACCGCGTAAGGCGTAACGTTTTCCAGCGTCAAATCGCCGCTGGTGCTGCGATGCTGCACCGCAAAGCGCTTGCCGTGCGGCACCTCCACCTGAATATCCCCACCAACGGAACGGATCATGAGCTGCAGCAGCTTCGCTGAGAGTCCCGCGCTCTTGTTCTGCCGCTTCGCGCTGCTTTTGTGCTCGAAGAACAGTACGCCTTCCTTCTGACTGACTTCCACAGGGGTGTCCCTGTCACATCGAACAACGACCATATCCGCTGTGCCCTCCGTGACCTCCACCGTCTCGTCCAGCAGATTGAATTGCAGCGTCTCGATCTGCGCGGGATCGAAGGTTAAAACACGCTCGTCTTCGTCCGCAGCGTCACCGTTGTATTTCCTGCTGCCGCCAAGCTTGATGGTAATGGTTTCGCTGCCGTGCGCGTCGTCATCCTTATCTTCGTCGGCGTGTTCTTCATCATCCTCGTCGTCTTCAGCGTGCTCGTCGTCTTCGTCGCCCACCGTGACGGTGACGAATTTGGAGCCGAGCTTGCCAAAGGCCTTCGCCATGTCGCTCATCTGCTCCAGCACGCCGTCGAGAATGCTCTTTGCTTCCTGCACCGTCTCCTGCTCCGGGCTGCGCTTGCGGTACTCCGCCAGCACATCCTCCATGCCCTTCAGGCTGTCCACCACCGCGGCAATGGCGTCGTCCTCGCTGCGGCCCTGCGCGATTTGGTCTTCATACCGATCCTGACAATTATTGAGGATTTCCTCTTCCAGCGTCTTGACCTCGTCGGTCATTTCCACATCCTGAAACAGCAGTTCCACAATCCGCTTTACTGTCGCGTTCATCGTCCGCACGCCTCCCCGCTGCACATATTGCTTCCCTTAGTGTTCCGCCACAGGTCGCCCGCTTCCTCCAATGCGTACATTTCTACCGGCAGCAGCGTCACATAAGGCCGCTGCATGGTCTCCCATTTATCGAAAATGCTGGTCATGCCTTTTCCTCCAATAGTTGATCGATCAGCCGCCGGGTCTCCTGCCAGACCGCGCAATCCTGCGTCAAGCGTTCCCGGCCCGCGTCCGTCAGGGCATAATAGCGCCGCCGTGCGCCGCTGTTTTCATCCCCCCAGTAGGAGCGGATGCAGCCCGCGCCCTCCAACCGGCGAAAGGCTGTGTACAGCGTCGCTTCCTTCATTTCAAATGAGCCCTGACTCAGCTCCGCCACCCGCTTATTGATCTGATAGCCGTAGCTGTCGCCATCGGCCAGCTGCCGCAGGATAATGGTATCCGTATATCCTCGAAGAATATCTGCCGCAAGGGCCATCCTTCTCACCTCCGATATACATTATACGCAACAGTACTTCATCTGTCAATGTATATTTTTAGAGAATGTAAATAAAAACGCGAAGGAGGAGCTTCTGTGCCAGAAGCTCCTCCCTCGCGCTCCCTCCCGAAGACCATTTTCGCGTGATGCGGCTTGCTCGGCCTCCGCCAAGGGGTAGATGCCATCATTTGATGCAGGGTTTTCTTATTTGAATTTCAGTTCGGGGATAGCGTCGTACAATTCGCTGATCTTCGCCTGCATGGCGTGCCATTCCTCTTCGGTCACAATGATGGGCTTCCGTTCACTTTGATCTTCGCCGACCGAATAATCCCAGAAGCTGTTGACCACATTGCCATCCTCGTCGGTAATCAGGTAGTAGTTCCGGCTCAGCTCATCCATATAATTGCAGTAGGCTTCCAGTTCCGGCGAACAGGCAGGCAGTTCTTCGCCATGCTTCCACACCGTTTGATAATGCTGCGCATCTCCCTTGCGTATCTCCCAACACCATTTGGTAGAGTTGTTTGTATCTACGATCATGCTTTTCTGTTTTTTCTCCCCGACCGGAATCACAGGTTCGCTTGCGTAATAGTTGTAGACGTAATGGTCCATGTCGGCTCGCTGATTGATCGGTGCACCGGAAGCCCCCCAGCCCGAGCAAATGCCCTCAACATTCTGAATGACTACCATCCGTTCCCCATCCGCCCGCAGGTAGGCGCTGATTTCATATTGATCCAAGGGCATGGGACGCGTCGCATCCTTCACCGCGAAAAAGTAAACGCCGCTCATGAGCAGCGCACCAACCAGCACGCCGATCAGGATGTTCCGCCAAAGACGCTTACGCTGCTTTTTGCGGATGCGCTGGGTCATTTGTTCGCTGAAGACAGCTTCCGCACCATGATCCTGCCCGGCAGGCAGACTCCCCTGCATATCCTGATAGATCTGCTGGCAGCTCTTGCATTCAGCCACATGCTCCGCCACCACCTGCTGGCTTTCCGCGCTGGCCGCACCGTCAATGCACAGCGGCATCAAGTCCCGCACCATATCGCAATTACGTTTCATGCTTTGCCTCCTCTTCTTCCGCCATCCGCCGCAGCAGCTGCCGGCCACGGTAATACGTTACCCGCGACCAGCTCTCGCTCTTCCCGAAAAGACTGCCGATCTCCGCGTGGCTCAATTCGCCGAACGTCCGCAAGGTAAACACCTCGCGGTAGGGCTCCGGCAGATCGTGCAGCAGCCGGAAAACCGACAGGCGCTGGTCGCTGCTCACCAGCCGTTCCGCAAGATCCGGGGCTTCGCCCTGCCTGGGCACCTCCGCCATCGGTGCGGGTGATTTCTTACGGCAGGAATCGTAATACAGCCGCTTGCCAATGGTACACAGCCATGTGGACACGGAAGCCTGTCCGCGAAAATCCCGCCAATGCCGCATAGCCTGATAGAAGGTCTCCTGCGTCAGCTCCTCGGCCAGCGCATCGTCGCCGCACAGCCGCCGCAGAAATCCCCGCACCAGCGCCTCATGCTGTGCATAGGCCTCCTCAAAGGAATCCACACGTCTCACCTCCCTCTGCCCATTAGACGAGGCTCCCATTTATTTCGTTACATTTGATTTATTCCTTTTTACCACGATTTGTCCGCTTTCGCAAGCCGCCGAATGCTTTACAAGCGGCGGCTCCTTGGCTATAATAAAGGTCAATCTTTACATGCATAAGGAGATGATCGGCATGACGGCCTCGCTGCAGCAGGACTGGCGGCAGCAGCCTATTCGCCCGGAGCGCATCATGGCCGGCGGTTTTCTGGCGCTGATCCTACTGGGTGGACTGCTGCTGTCCCTGCCCATAGCCTCCGCGACCGGGGAAAGCATAGGCTTGTTCAACAGTTTTTTCACGGCAACCTCCGCCGTGTGTGTCACCGGGCTGGTGGCGGTGGATACAGGAACGACACTGTCCCTATTCGGGCAGATCGTTTTGCTGTTGCTCATTCAGACAGGCGGACTTGGCTTCATGATCTTCGCCACGTTAGTGATGGTGCTGCTGGGACGGCGTATTTCGCTGAAGAACCGCGTAATGATCCGCGAATCCATGAGCGCGGCCACACTTTCCGGGCTGATCCGCCTGTCCCTGTGGTATGGCGGCATGGCGCTGTGCATCGAACTGGCAGGAGCGGCGCTGCTTAGTCTGCGCTTTGTTCCGCTGTACGGCTGGGGCAAGGGGCTTTATTACAGCCTGTTCCACGCTGTCAGCGCCTTCTGCAATGCGGGCTTTGACCTATTCGGGCACTTTTCCAGCCTGACGGGCTTCATCCATGATCCGCTGGTCGTGCTGACCGTCAGTATGCTGATTCTATTGGGCGGACTGGGCTTTTCGGTGATGTTTGAGTGTATCCATTGCCATCACGATTTTCGCCGTCTATCCCTGCACGCCAAGCTGGTACTGACGGTATCGCTGGGGCTGCTGGTCGTCGGTACGCTGGGCTTCCTGCTGCTGGAAAGGAGCAATCCCGCCACACTGGGCGCAGAAGGCATGTCCTTCGGCGACAAGCTGCTGAACGCTTTTTTCCAATCCGTGACCCTGCGCACGGCGGGCTTCAACACCATTGACCTTGGGGCCATGCGGGAATCCTCCAAGCTGTGGTCGGTCATTTTGATGTTCATCGGCGCGTCCCCCGCTTCCACGGGCGGCGGCGTGAAAACCACCACCATGGGCGTGCTGTTTCTGCTGGTGCTGAGCGTCGTCCGCGGTCAGGACGACGTAACCGTGATGAAGCGCCGTCTGCCCATCGACCTGATGCGTCGGGCGCTGTCCATCCTGTTTATCAGCCTGTGTATGCTGCTGGCGGGAACGATGGTCATCACCCTCTTCGAGCAGGACGAGCAGGACTTCCTCGACCTGCTGTTCGAAAGTACCAGCGCCATGGCCACAGTCGGCGTATCCGCCATCGGCACACCCGCGCTGCATCAGCCCAGCAAACTCATGCTCATGCTGATGATGTACTTTGGCCGCGTGGGTCCGCTGACGTTGGCGCTCGCGCTGGCGCACAAGCAGAACGCCACAAAGAATCATCTGAAATACCCCGAAGAAAAAATCATGATCGGCTGAAAGGAAGGAATCGTTTCATGCGCAGCAACCAAAAGCAATTTCTTGTTCTGGGCATCGGCCGCTTTGGCAGCAGTCTGGCAAAAAATCTCTACAAGCTGGGTCATGAGGTGCTGGCCGTTGACCGGGACGAAAATCTGGTAGACGACATCGCCCCCTATGTAACCCAAGCCGTACAGGCAGACGCGACGGACGAGGCGGCGCTGGAGGCGCTGGGCGTGCGAAACTATGACGCGGCCATTGTCGCTACCGGCAACGTGCGCGATTCCATTCTCATCAGCGTGCTGTGCAAGGAGGCGGGTGTGCCCTGCGTCATTACCAAGGCGGTGGATGAGCTGCACGCCAAGGTGCTGCGCAAGGTAGGCGTAGACCGCGTGGTCTATCCCGAACGGGACATGGGTCTGCGCGTAGCCAAGTCGCTGGTTTCCCCAAACTTTCTTGAAATGATCGAGCTGAACAGCGAATACGCGCTTGTGGAACTGGTCTGCCCGAACGCGTGGCTGAACCGCACGCTGGTAGACATAAACATCCGCCGGAACTGGGGCGTGAGCGTCATCGGCATTCGCCGGGGCGAAGAATTTCTCGTCTCTCCCGGCGCGGACATGAAGCTGCTGGCAGGAGATGTGCTGCTGATTCTCGGCAAACAAAGCGACATTGATAAAATCAATGAGAAATGAGGTGCTTCCATGGAACATCGACCTGAGCGAAATTTCTCCAACCCCATGGCGCAGCCCTTCTACTTTCCCGGCGACGAGCACGGCGTGCTGCTGATCCACGGCTTCACCGGCAGTTGTGCCCATATGCGACTGCTGGGCGAACACCTGCGGGATCAGGGCTTTACGGTGCGGGGCATCAATCTTCCCGGCCACGGCTCCCACCCGGAGGACATGGCAAAATGCACATGGAAGGACTGGCTGCAAGCCGCGAAAATGGCCGCCGCCGAAATGCAGGATCAATGCAAATACGTCAGCGTGTCGGGCCTGTCCATGGGCGGCGTGCTGACGCTGCTGCTGGCCGAGCAAATGCACCTGACCGCCGCTGCGCCCATCTCCGCGCCCATGGCGGTGCAGAATCGAGCCATGCCCTTTGCGCGCATCGGTTCCCTGTTCATCAAGACCACCTACTGGAAGGGCGACGATGCGCGTGCCGCCATGCTGGATCAGCGCTACGACTACGGCTACACCTGCTTTCCCACGCGGACGGCGGCTGACCTGTCCAAGCTGATCCACATGGCTCGTCAGAACCTGTACGCTGTCACCTGCCCCATTCTGGCGGTACAATCCCATGCGGACGAAACCATCTCCGCCGACAGCGCAGAGGTCATTGTGGATGGCGTAAGCAGCCAGCGCAAGGGCGTGCTGTATTTAGAGGAGGTGCCCCACGTCTGCACCATCTCGAAGGAACACCAGCACATTGCCAACGCCGTTGGCGAGCTGTTCCGAAAGGCGGAAAAAGAGGCAAAATAAAAAGCTGCAAAAAAACTTGAAAAAAAGTTAAAAAAAGGCTTGACACCAAGAACGTTTTCGTGTAATATATATCACGTCGCCGCGGTAAAGGCGAGCGGCAAACCGGAAACGGTCTTGACGCGGGGTGGAGCAGTTTGGTAGCTCGTCGGGCTCATAACCCGAAGGTCGTAGGTTCGAGTCCTACCCCCGCAACCATGTGGCTCCGTAGCTCAGTTGGCTAGAGCATTCGGTTCATACCCGGAGTGTCATAGGTTCGAATCCTATCGGAGCCACCATCGTGAAACCCTTGAGAATCAACGTTCTCAAGGGTTTTTATTTTTATACATGGCTGTGTATACATGGATGTTTGCGTCAAATGTCCGAAAATGCGTCCAAAATTATAGCAGTCCGATCAAATAAAGTTACAACTTGACAAAAGGTGTAAGATAGAGTCAAAGAGGCGATTCAAATGTTGCACAATGAAGCAAGAAAACTTCGGCACTACTCCAAAGTTAGTGGAAACCCGATAATTATGGTATAATCATCCACGGGTGATGAAGATGGTTAAAGGCTTCGAAAGTATGTTGGCAGGCTCACTCGATCTGGAGGAGCCGTGGTACATCACAGGAGCTGAGTTCAATCCTGTGAAGAACGTGATTGATGTCCATGTCGGAATCCGGGAGGATGCAGACATTGCCTGTCCTCACTGTGGTGGTCCGACAAAGCGTTACGGGTATGAACCCACCGAGCGTTCATGGCGTCATGCTGACTGTTTGTTCTAAACTGGAACTGCCGGTTCCTGATCCCTTTTAAATCACGTTTCCACTAATTCGGGAGTAGAGCCAACTTTATCATTAAATTAGGAGATATAAATATGAAAAAAATTGTAGCTGCAGTTTGTGCCATTCTCATTGGATGGTGTTGTACATTCGATGGAATTGCTGAAGTTATTTACGCAGGAGAAAATAATTACGACTTTATTTCAAAAAAGCCTTGTCCTACTTATGAATTGGATTCGTTAATGTCAGATGATATCCAAACAAAAGTATCGAAAGCATTGCGATCATGGTTTATTTCTGAATATGCATATTTAGATGATTGGTATAATGTGTTATGGGAACATTCTACGGCAATACTACTCGAACCTTATATAATAAAATCGGAATATATAGACGAATCATCGCGAACGGTATACTGTTCCTCTGCTATATCTTCTTATGCTTTATTTGAAGATAAAGATGAACAACTATATCTTGCTCAAGGCTATGACACTGTTGGCTTGTTCAGCATATCTTTTGAGATTTATAATCAATCCGATTGGTTTGTGACATCTGTTCATTGCGTTGAAAATTCTGATGAAGAATTATATCCAGGTGCAGGGGTTGGAACAGATGGATTTCCAGGGCTTAGCGACATTTTGGCTCAAGAAATTCCAGATTGGGGACTGGACACATTCAACATTGCCCAAAAATATCTTGAATTAAATAAACTGGATGCCGAAATCATCACATGGTAATATAAACCACATTTATTTCCTACGGTCGTGCTGTCTCCTACACCTACGATGCGGCAAGCCGGAGAATTGAAACCGCCTCTAGCACCTTGACAACGGCATACAGCTAGATGAGCCGTTTCGCCTGCGCTTATCGAAGACGGAAAATGGGGAGCTAAATCTTCTGCAGCAATCAAACAATTTCAAAAGGCCTATCAGCCGCCACAACCATGGTCCAAAAACTAAAACGCCCCCACGTTACATGGGAGCGCAAGCCGGTAGGAACAGACAAGTCTATTTCCAGCCACTCGTCGGGAGGGAGCCCGGGAAGGGACTTCTCTTAGAGAAGCCGCCTCCCCGGGAGTTCCTCTCTCCTCAATTACACCTTGAAGTTCACGGACGTGTCGCCCTGGCTGTTCGCACCGAAGACGTAGTCGTTGCCGGGCAGGATGGCGTTCAGCAGAATGCCCACCAGAGAGGCCACCGCCAGACCGGACAGGCTGATGTCAATGCTGCCCAAGGCGAACTTGATTGCGCCCGCTTTGGAGAAGTTGATACCCAGAGACAGGGACATAATCAGCGCCGCGATAATCACGTTGCGGCTCTTGGTGAAGTCCACCTGATTTTCAACAACGTTGCGCACACCAACCGCGGAGATCATGCCGTACAGGATCAGACTCACGCCGCCGATGGTCGCGGAAGGCATACAGGACACCAGCGCCGCAAACTTGGGGCAGAAGGAGAACACGACTGCAATGCAGGCCGCCAGACGAACCACACGGGGGTCATACACCTTGGTCAACGCCAGCACGCCGGTATTCTCGCCATAGGTGGTGTTGGCAGGAGCGCCGAACAGAGCAGCCAGCGTGGTCGCCAGACCGTCGCCCAGCAGAGAACGGTGCAGACCGGGATCAGCAATGAAGTTCTGCTCCACGGTCGAGGAAATCGCGCACATATCGCCGATGTGCTCCATCATGGTCGCCAGCGCGATGGGCATCATCATGGCGATAGCAGAGGCCACCAACGAGCCGTCCGCGTTGCCCATCAGGCTGAAGGTGGTGTCCTTCCAGTCGAAGGGCAGGCCGATCCAAGCCGCTTCATGCACCTTAGTGAAGTTCACCTGACCGCACAGAGCCGCCACCAGATAGGAGCCGACCACACCCAGCAGGATGGGGATGATCTTGAACATGCCCTTGCCCCAGATATTGAACACAACCACAATGACCACAGCTAGAATGGCGATCCACCAGTTGGACGCGCAGTTGTTCACGGCGCTGTTCGCCAGCGTGATGCCGATGCAGATGATGATGGGGCCGGTCACGACCGGCGGGAAGAAACGCATGACCTTATTGGGGCCAAAGGCCTTGAACAGCACGGACACGATCACGTACAGCAGACCCGCGCACGCAACGCCGATGCCCGCATAGGGAATCCAGTTTGCGCCTGTGCCGCTGTTTTCCACCAGTTCCTTTACCGCAGCGTAGCCGCCCAGGAATGCGAAGGAGGAACCCAAGAACGCGGGCACCTTCCGCTTGGTCAGCAGGTGGAACAGCAGCGTGCCCAGACCGGCGAACAGCAGCGTCGCGCTGACGCTCAGACCCGTCAAGGTAGGCACCAGCACCGTTGCGCCAAACATGGCGAAAACATGCTGGAAGCCCAGCAGAAGCATTTTTCCGGGACTCAACTTGGCGTTAGTCATGGATGAAACGTCTCCCTTCCCCATCTTGAGTATCAAGTGTCTATGATAACCGGTTATACCCGGCAATCAGCAAATTTACCGACCCGCGTCGTAGAGGGCCACACCGTCGCCGCCATCGACCTCCATCATTTGGACGCCGATCTTCTCGCTCTGAGCGGTAGGCACGTTCTTTCCCACATAGTCAGCGCGGATAGGCAACTCCCGGTGTCCACGATCAATCAGCACCGCGAGGCGAATCTTGGCCGGGCGACCCTGATCCATCACCGCATCCATGGCTGCACGGCGGTACGACCCGTATACAGCACATCGTCCACGAGGATAATGGTCTTGCCGGTAATGGGCATATCCAGCTTAGAGTTATTGACCTTCGGCTGATCGTACAGCTTCGACAGGTCATCGCGGTACAGGGTAATATCCAGTTCGCCCACGGGCACGCGAACGCCCTCGACCTTTTCAATCACGTCCGCCAGCCGCTGAGCCAGCGGCACGCCACGGCGGCGGATACCCACCAGAATCAGGTCCTGCAAGTCGCCCGCCCGTTCCATAATTTCATGCGCCATGCGGGTCAGCACGCGGGCCATAGTTTCGCTATCCATCAACTGCGCCTTAGGAATACCAGCACCAATCATCTTTCGTCCTCCTTCGCCGCGCCCTTGCGGCTAAAAGAAAAGCCTCTCCCCGAGCAGGGAGAGGCGTTATTTCTACGCACGCACATATGCGGAAACGCACACACCTTCCCAGCCTCGCAGGACTGTCCTTAAAGGGTTTGCCTTGTTACCGCCGCATAGTATAGCACTTCACGGGATGCTTGTAAAGGGGAAATTTCCGGGGGAGGCCGCTTCTGTAGCAGAGAAACTCCGGGGGAGGCCGCTTCTCTAAGAGAAGCGCCTC
>USCW01000017.1 GCA_900553315.1 uncultured Eubacteriales bacterium | reverse complement strand
CGTCTCCCACCGTAGTTTTTTCAGGAGGGAGCGCGAGGGAGGGGGCTTTTCTTCAGAAAAGCCCCCTCCCTCGCAATACCCCCACAAATTCTTTTATGCAAACAACGCGCGAATGTCTTGCTCGGTGAGACGGGTGACAAGCTCCTCGCCGGGGGTGATGAGCTGATCGAAGAGAGCCTTCTTGCGCTGACCGAGCGCCACCACTTGCTCCTCAATGGATTCGTGCGTGACCAGGCGCAGAACCTCCACCTTGCGCGTCTGACCAATGCGGTGCGCACGGTCGGTGGCCTGATCCTCTGCAGCAGGGTTCCACCACGGATCGTAGTGGATCACCATGTCCGCACCCGTCAAGTTCAAGCCCGTGCCGCCTGCTTTCAAGGAGATCAGGAAAATCTGCGTGTCGCCCTCGTTGAATTCTTTTGTCATCTCCATGCGCCGCCCCGCAGGCGTTTCGCCGTCCAAATACATACAGGTGTACCCCGCACCCTCTAACTGCTTGCGCAGAATCTTCAGCATGGACGTGAACTGCGAGAACAGCAATACGCGCCTTCCCGCCGCCATGGCTCCCGGTAAAACCTCCAAGAGCATCTCCAGCTTGCCCGAAGAGCCCGTGTAGTCCGGCAATACCAACGCCGGGTGGCAGCAGATCTGCCGCAGCTCCGTGATCGCCGCCAAAACCTCTGTACGCCCGCGACCCAAGCCTTTCTCCGTCATGACGTGATCCACACGCTCCTTCAAGCGGATCATCGCCGCCTGATAAACGCGCATCTGTTCCGGGGTCATCTGCGCCGTCAAGACCTCCTCGATCTTGTCCGGCAACTCCGTCAATACATCCTTCTTCAAGCGGCGCATCAGGAACGGCCGAATGCGCTTGCGCAGATCCTCCGCGTCCTGCCCATCCTGATACCGACGCAGGAACGCGCTGTAGCTGTTCAGGTAGCCCGGCAGTACAAAGTCAAAAATGCTCCATAGCTCGCCCGCGCTATTCTCCATGGGCGTGCCCGTCAACGCAAAGCGCGTCCGCGCCTGTAACTGCTTCACCGCAACCGCACCGACGCTGCCCGCGTTCTTGATGTGCTGCGCCTCGTCCAGAATCACAAAGCGGAAGGGCATATCCGTCAACTGGTCAATGTCCCGGCGGATCAGCGGATAGGACGTAATCAGTACGTCCACATCCCCCGCTTCTTTTACATGGCGAATCTGGTTGGAGCGTTGTACGCTGGAGCCGCCCAGCACCATCACCGACAGCTCCGGCGCAAAACGGTTCAGCTCGCTGAGCCAGTTGTACGCCAGCGACGTGGGCGCAACCACCAGCGATACGCTGTGCTCCTTCTCCTGATGCGCGTCCAACAGCAGCGCGATCACCTGTACCGTCTTGCCCAAGCCCATATCGTCCGCCAGAATACCGCCCATGTGCAGCCGATCCAGCGTCTTCAGCCAATGATAGCCGCGCTGCTGATAGGGGCGCAGGGTCAGCCCCTGCGGCAGCTGAATGTCCCCCTCCTCCGGGGCGGAAAGCGCCGCAATGGTGTCCTGCACGCTGCGCTCCACCTCCACTGGCAGATGGCAGTTTTCCAGCAGACTGTTCAAATAGCAGGTGCGGTAGGAGCGCAGACTGATGGTATCGCCGTTGGGACATACCTTGTCAATGCCCTCCAGCGTCGCCGCCTCATAAACGCTATCCGCCAGCTCCTGCCACTCGTCCATGTCGCTCAGGTCAAGGAAGGAGCCGTCCTTGAGCCGGAAATACTTGCGGCGCTTGGCCAGCGCTTCCAGAATACCCATGATCTCCTGCGCCGGTTCGCCGTCCTCGGTGAAGCTGAGCTCCAATCGATTGCCGTTCAGACCCATGCGTCCCCGCAGAATAGGCCGGCGCGGGGTCATCTTCTTGAAATCCTTGCTCAGATAGACCTCGCAGCTCTGCTGCAAGCGGCTCACGCCCTCGGAGACAAAGTTGAAAATGGCTTCCTGACCGGTTAAATACACGCGGCCCTTGCGCACATAGAAGCCGGAATTCGCCAGCGTGTCCAGCACCTGACGCTCCGCCGCCGCGTCGCGCAGCAGGAGCTTCTCGCCCTTGCCCAAGGGCGTTTCCTCTTTTTCCTCGTCGAAGGGGTCAATCTCCCGGTCGCCGTAGCACAGCAGCGTCTTGGCGACGACCTCCTTGCCCTCCTTGTCCAGATAGATGCGGGGCACCAGCGGCAGCTTGACCAGTTGCTTTTCCAGCTCGCTGTCCATGTCCACCACGCCGGTGAGCTTCAGGAAGGGAATCAGCTCCCCCACCACCCGCGCCGTCTCCCGCGTGGGATAATCAAAGGCACTCCGCCCCTCGTACTGCTCTGCCAGCAGCACCCGCAGCACGCTCTGCTGACTGGGATCTACCGCCACCACCGCCCCAGACAGAATACCGTAAGCGCAGGAGGTGGTCAGGGGAATGAAATCCTTGGGGAACCGTGCCGTCACCGTCAGGCCGCGCAGGGAGCCGGTAATGCGATAAAACAACGGAAGCCGTGCATCGCGCACGCGCTTGATGTGATAGGCCTTGCCATCCACCGCCATGCGGAAGGGCAGGTTCTTCAATTCCTCCAGCACCGCCGCCGCAAAGGGCTCCGGCAGCAGCATCACGCGCAGATCAGCGCCGCGAAGGCTCGTGCCGGACTCCTTCTGCGCCAGACAGAGCGCCTTCAAAATGTTCAGCACGCGGTTTTCAGCGGGGGTGAAGTGCATCCATTCCGGCTGAAAGGTGAAGCCCTTGCCGAAGCTTAGGGTCTCCCGGGTTTCCATGCTTTCAATAAACTGCGGGATGCTGCGCACCACATAAAGCCGATCCTCACCCACGCGCAGACCGATCCGGAGCCGGGGCTGCTCCCGGGACTCCTCGCTTTCATACATCAGGGTAATTTCCATGTGCAGCGTGCCGTCCTCGGGCAGCGCACGCTCCATGGCGCTGAGAAGCTTGGGGCCCGCCGCTGCGGCCTTGCGGCGAAGCAGCTCCTCCAATGCGCCCGTCTCCTGTGCCATGAGCGTGGCGGCCACTACATGGCGGCACGCGCCGGTCTTTTGATAGGTCTCACAGCCGCAGCGGGCGGGGCCGTCCGGGCTGAAAATAACTTCTTGGCGAGGGGAGCCCGCCACAACATAACGCAGCGCGGTGGCGCTGGATTCCAGCACGCGCACGCCGCCCCGCTGATACATGGATTCGCCGGCGTTCCACTCTTCCTCGCCCGCGAGCATTTTTAAGCGATAGGGTCCCTGTGTCATTCGGTCGTTCACTCCATACAGTCACAAGCTCCGATGCCAAAACGGCATCCTTTTAGACTTCTTCGCCGCCGCGGTGAATCCCTGCTGATTAACGAAAAGATTTAGGACGATTCTCGAAGGTTGAACCAAGTGGAAAAAGATTTACCAAATCAAAAAGGTTCCGCCGTCTGCATCAGCTGATGCAGACGCGGAACCTTTTCAGAAACGATGTTTGAAACAGCCGAGCTTACGCCTTTCGCTTCACCATAAAGAGTGCCAGTGCCGCACCGATCACGCCGCCGACCAGCTTGGCAACGATCATCGCCGTCGTCATAGCAGGAGCCACCGCCACCACAAAGCCCAAATGAGCCGACAGGCAGGAGGCCGCACAGACGGCAAAAGCGCCATTCACGGTGATGTCCGTGTCGTCCATTTCCCGCAGAGAGGCCAGCGCAGGAGCTACGGAAACGGCGCAGATCAGCATGTTCACCGTGCCGGACTCGCTCAGGTGCAGCCGGGGCGCAAGCTTCGTCATGGGGTGCTTGAGCAGCCGCTGCAAAAGCTCCGCTACGGGCAGCGCACCCAGCAGCACGATACCGATGGAGCTGACAACGCCCATGGCCTCCGTCAGCGGCGTAAGCCCCGGCAGCAGCTCCCAGCCGGTCATGTACTGCACCGCCCCCACCGTCAGGCCAAGGGTGATCAAAATGCTGATGAGCTTGGAGAACACCCGGAAGCACCGCAGGGTTCCCTTGGGGAAGCGGAGAATGCCCACGCTCAGGATCACCGCCAGCACGATCACCGGCAGACAGCACCACAGCGCCGCCCCCAGCGAAATGCCGCAGATCAGCGCCCCCAGCACCATCGGGATAGGCAGCGTGATAAGGCCATACATCAAGCCCCGAGCAAACGCATCCTGCTTTTCCACAGGCAGAAGCCCCATACCCACGGGCAGGGTAAAGGTAATGGTGCAGCCCAGCATGGAGGCTACTACAATGCCCGCGAAGCTGCCGATCAGCGGATCGTCCGCCAGCAGGGCGGACATTTGGAAGCCACCCATGTCAATGGCAAAAATGCTGCCGAACATGCCGGGATCCTGCCGCAGGGCATGATACGCCTGACTGACGATCGGACCCAGCGCGTTGGACAGCACCGGCGCAAGGCAGATAATGCCCGCCTGTCCCAAGGCTACGGGACCCAGCAGGTTGAAGCCCTCTTCAAAGCGCTTGCCAAGACCCAGACGGTTTCCGAAAATGCAATCCAGACCGCCCAGCACTGCTCCGGCGGCCATCATATACATAATGATCTGATTCATGCGTGCGGCTCTCCCCTATGCGCATACATGCAGGAAGCCGCCTCCTTTCGGAAGCGACCTCCCGCATGATAAAAGTAGCGTTGTGCTTAGTGCTGCATTTCCGCCTCGATATCGGCGATGGTGCGCGGAATCGCACCGGACAGGTTCTCGCAGCCGTTCTCGGTAACGAGACAGTTGTCCTCCAGACGGAAGCCGATGCCCCACTCCTCGTGATAGATGCCGATGTCCACGCAGAACATCATGCCGGGAGCGACAAACTCAGGCATTTCCACCACGTCGTGTACGTCGTAGCCGATGTGGTGCGCACCCGCGTGCCACATATAGGTGCCGATCTCGTCCACGGACTTCATCACGCCGGCCTCCACCAGACGCTCGGCGTTGTAGCGGCGAGCCGTCGCATCCACGTCCGCCATGCGCATACCGGGCTTGATGATGGAGAACATGTGGTTTGAGGTCGCCAGCGCGCATTCATACAGCGTGCGCTGCTTGCCGGAGAACTTACCGTTGCAGGGCCAGCCGCGGCTCACATCGGTGATGTGGTTGTCCCATTGCGCACCCACGTCGTTCAGGATCATGTCGCCATCCTGCGCCTGACCGGTGTAGCTGTAATAGTGAATGCAGAAGTTGTTCACGCCCGCGGAAATAATGGATGGGAAGCCGGGGCCCTGCGGGCCGTACTGACCCAGCGCACGGTCAAACTCTGCCTTGTACTGATACTCATACATGCCGGGCTTGGAGGCGTGCATCATGGCCAGAATGCCGTCGCGGGTGATGCTCTCCGCCTTGCGATAGGCGGCGATCTCCTCGGGAGTCTTGATGACGCGAAGCTTGCGGATCAGAGAGTTGGCGTTCTCGATCTTCAGGAAGGGGTACTCCCGCTGAGCCAGACGCAGGAACTTCTGCGCAGGACGGTCGCGGTCGGTGATCTCCGCACGATACAAATCGAGGTACAGATGCTCATAATGACCCACGCGCAGGGAATAATGTCCGCCCGCAAGCAGACCGTGCACGTCCTTGGTAAAGTTGTCCACGCTGCGCACGTCGGTCACGCCGGAAAGCGCCGTGGCCTCCGCAGGCTTGATGCGGCGGCCCGTCCAGCGCTCGGCATGAGCGTCCGGAGGCAGGATATACAGCCGCTCAGACACCTCGCCGTTGTCATTCTTCACAGCCAGCAGCGCCGCCTCCTTGCACTCCAGACCCGTCAAATAGACGAAGCTGCGGTCGGCAAAGAAGGGATAGAATTCATCATTGGTCTTGCGGACTTCCTCGCCGGAGAAAATCAGCAATACCGAGGAAGGAAGCATCATATCGTACAGCTTTTTCCGATTAGTTACATGAAACGATTGCTCCATAACGCAGTCAGCCTCCATTTTTCATTTGCAGTAAACCATCTATGGAATCAAGCGCGCAGGGCGCTTATTCCCGTTTTCAGGCGTTCTTGCCCACCCACTCGGCGTGCGCGCCGTTGCGCAGGTAGACAGGAATGCAGCTCAGCGGCGCGTCGGCCTCTACGGTCTGACCACCCTCCAGCACGGCGCCGTCCCGCATACACGTCCACGTGCAGCCCTCCGGCAGATACACCTTGCGGGAGGTCGCACCGGGCGCCATCACGGGGGCGACCAGCAGGTCGGGGCCGAACATGTACTGATCCTTCAGCTCCCAGCACCTCTTGTCCTCCGGGAACTCGTAGAACATGGCGCGCATGACGGGACTGCCATCCTCATGCGCCTGCTTCATCAGCTCACGCACATAGTCGCGCATCGTCTCGCGCAGCGTCATGTAGTTCGTCAGAATGGGATACGCTTCCTCGCCGAAGGACCACACCTCGTTGTCCGCGCCGGTGAACAGCGCCTTGCTGCCGTCCTTGCGCGTGGGCTCGGTATGAGGCTCGCGGTCGCCGTGCAGACGCATGACAGGGCAGAACGCGCCCCACTGGAACCAGCGCACCAGCAGCTCCCGGAAGGCCGGGTCGGTGGGATCGCCGCCGGTGAAGCCGCCGATGTCCGTCGTCCACCACGGGATACCCGCCAGCGAGATGCTCAGACCGGCGCACAGCTGCTTGCGGAAGTCCTCCCAAGAGGAATCAATATCGCCGGACCACACCAGCGCACCATAGCGCTGGCTGCCCGCCCAAGCGCAGCGGATCAGGTTGACGATGTTCGTCTGTCCCTCCGCCTCCATGCCCTCGTAGAAGCCGCGGGCATAGGCCTGGGGATAGATATTGCTGACCTCCTCCGCCACGCCGGCCTCGTAGCCGTACAGGTCGAAGTCATAGATGCCGTACTCGGGCTCCGCCTCGTCCAGCCAGAAAGTACGGATGCCGTGGCGGTAGTAGTTCTGCTTGCACTTATCCCACACATACTGCCGGGCGCGTGGGTTCGTCGCATCGTAGAAGGTGCTGTCCTCCGGCCATTGCATGGTCACGCTGGGGCCGCGCAGAGCACGCACCAGCAGTCCCTTCTTGCGCATCTCGGCGTAGTTCTCGCTTTGCAGGGAGATCTGCGGCCACACGGACACCATCAATTCGATGCCCATGTCCTTCAATTCCTTGACCATCGCCGCAGGATCGGGGAAGAACTCCTCCTCGAAGCGGAAGTCGCCCATCTTGGGCCAATGGAAGAAGTCGCAGATGATCACGTCAATGGGCAGACCCCGGCGCTTATACTCCCGAGCCACCTCCAGCAGCTGCTCCTGATTCCAGTAGCGCAGCTTGCATTGCCAGAAGCCCAGACCATATTCAGGCATCATGGGCACAGTGCCGGTCACGGAAGCATAGGCGTGTACCAGATCCGCAGGCGTATCGCCCACGGTGAGCCAGTAGTCCATCTGCTTGGTGCTGTTGGCCTGCCACTCGGTAGTGTTCTTAGCGAAGGTCACGCGGCCCACGGCGGGGTTGTGCCAGAAGAAGCCGTAACCCCGATCAGACAGCACGAAGGGCACGGAGGCCTGCGTGTTGTAGTGGCTCAAATCCAGCATACAGTTCTTGAAGTTCATTTCCTCCATCTGATACTGACCCATGCCATACAGCCGCTCGTCGGGCGTGCTTTCAAAGGTCGCAGTCAGATGGTAGTTGCCGCCGCCCAGCGGCTTCCAGCCGCGGCAATGCAGCTTGCGTCCTCCATGGCAGGAGGCCTCCTCCAGCAGAAGCTTCCCGTCCTTATAATAGTGAATCTGCACATTGTGGAACCACGCATCATAGGTGATGCGGGCTTCCAGACGGCCGTTACGGATGGTCGCTTCGTCGCCGTCCATATGAATTTCAGGTGCGGGCGTTTCCGGCGGCGTGGGCAGCAGCGCCCAGTCCTGATCCAGAATATCGCCGGACATCCGAGCCCGAACGCGGAAGCTGTTCGGAGCCCATGCGCGAATTTCGATCTGTTCGTTTTCAACCTGAATATGCAGCGCGTTTCCGAGGTTGGTATACATCGACATAGTTTCAGCCTCCAATACTGTTCATCCAGACGGTCATTTCGCCTTCGCCGCGATTGTTCCACAGATAGTAAGGGATCAAGGTCATGACTGCCTTCTCGCGCTTGCTCTCCGCCACAGGCATGTACAGGGGCGCATCCTCGTCAGCGGCGCTGCGGGTGCCCTCCACGCGAACCACGCGGATGCCGCCGAACAGCTCGGACGCATCCACCTCGATCGCGCCGTGGGGATCCATGCGGAAATCCTGAAGCAGCTTGCCGTTATCCGCTTCCTCCGCGCAGTACACCACCGGGCCGCGCACCACGCACACCTTGGCGCAGTCCTCGGTCACATGGGGGTTCGCACAGTAAACCTCCGCGTCCATGTCGAAGGACACGTTCAGCACGTCGCCATCCTTGACCTCCACGATCAGGTAGCCGTCCTCCTCATGGCCCTTCGCCGCCTGACCGTTCACGGTAACGGCAAAGTCCTTGGCATAGCCGGGCACGCGCAGCGCCAGCTCGAAGGGCTTCTCAGCGCCCACGCGAATCTCCGCCTTGCCCTCCCACGGCATGGAGGAGGTGCAGGACAACTTCATATCCTCAAAGGCGGATTCATTGCCAATGTACAGATGCTGATACACGCGGCGGTCGCTGCGGGTATAGATGTACTGACCCAGACCGGTCAGCGTGCGGATAACGTTGGGCGGGCAGCAAGCGCAGCCGAACCACTTCACGCGCTGGGTCTCCACGGACTCGTGATCCCGGCGGAAGTGCGCCACATCGGGCTTCACCATCAGGGGATTCACATAGAAGTAATGCTCGCCGTCCTGAGAGATGCCGCTCAGCACGTTGTTGTACAGGGCGCGCTCCATGATGTCGGCGTACTCCCGCTTGGGCTCCAGCGCCAGCATCCGCAGGGACCACATGGCCAGACCGATAGCCGCGCAGGTCTCAGTATAGCAGGTGTCGTTGGGCAGATCGTAGTCAATGGAGAAGCGCTCGCCGTCGCCCTGAGAGCCCACGCCGCCGGTGATGTACATGCGCTTCTGCGTCACGTTCTTCCACAGCTTGTGCAGGGTGTTGACCAGATCCTTATTGCCGGTCTCCTTCGCCACATCGGCCATGCCGGTGTAGAAATACATGGCGCGCACCGCGTGTCCCTCGGCGGTCTCCTGCTCCAGCACGGGCAGATGCACCTGGTAATAATTCGCGTCGATGGACTTATCCTTTTCCAGCAGCTCCTTATAGCGGGGATCATCGAAAAATCCGGGCTTGCTGCCGCGGTTGAGGATGAAGAACTCCGCCATCTTCTTGTACTTATCCTTGCCGGTCAGACGGTAGGCCTTCATCAGCGCCAGCTCGATCTCCTCATGGCCCGGGTACGCGTCGATCTGTCCCTCGCCCTTGCCGAAGGTCTTGCAGATCAAATCCACCAGCTTATCCATGATGTTCAGGAAGCTTTCGTCCCCGGTCATCTGGGTGTAGGCCACGGCGGCCTCCAGCATATGGCCCGCGCAGTACAGCTCATGACCGTGCGCCAGCTCCTGCCACTTCTTGTCGGGCTTCTTCACAATGTAGTGGGTATCCAGATAACCGTCCGGTTGCTGAGCCTTGCCGATCAGCTCAATGGCTTCCTTCAGCTCCTTGCGGGTCTCCTCGGAATCCTTGTACATCAGGGAGAAGGACGCCGCCTCCATCCACTTGGCAAGGTCGCTGTCCTGGAACTGATAGCCTTGGAATTCGCCCTCTTCCAGCCCTGCGGCAATGCGGAAGTTGCGAATGGCATGGCTGGGGGTTGCATCGGGCTCGTTGTCGTTCAGCACACGCCACTGGTAGGGGATCACATGCTCGGTGGCGTTATCAATCAGCTTGTCCCAGAATTTGTCCGCTACGCGAACCTGCCGGATGTTGATCATTTCACTGCTCATGGGTGTTTACTCCTTTACATCATACATATTGACAAGCGGAAACGTATAAACGCCGCTGGTTTCACAGGTTTGGGTCTGACTGGTAAGATGCTCGCTCTCCTGCCACGGATCGGAGACTTCCTCCAGTGCCACGACGGCAGGGCCAGTCACGCCGTCAAGCTTCAGGTGGACGCGCAGCTCCTTTGCCTTCGCGTCAATCTCCACCCGGTCAAAGTGACCGCAGTCGCAGGTCAGGTGCAGCCGTGCGTTCTCCTGCACCACATGGAAGCGGCGGTTCACGCCGTCCTGACACCATACGGACACGCCGGACTCCCCTGCCGCAGCCGTGCCGCCGAGGCACACCGGGCCGAACAGCGGATCAACCGCATAGATGGTCGCCGCACCCCGCATGTAGCCGCAGAAGCCCAAATCGATCTCGCAGGAATAGTACCACGCACCGCCGTGATGGGGCTGATCCAGCCACGTCTTGCCCAGATACAGGGGCTCAAAGCCGCCGGAGGCTGCGCCGTCATGCTCCTTACCCGGGAAGCGCCAGCCCCAGTTCGTCTCCTCGCGGCCGCTGTTCAGCAGCGCCCACGAGCTCAGCAGAGAGCCGTAGCCCAGCCGAAGCAGCGGGAAGGGATTCTCCGCATGATACAGCGCATAGTCCACAATGGCCCAGCCGCCCATCTGCGACATATAGCTCAAGACATAGTGCAGGTTATCGCCGCGATAGTCGCTGCCGTACCACCAATAATCCATTTCCATTTCGCCGCGGCAGGACACGTTGCAGCGCATCTGTGTCTCCATAAAGGAAGCTGCCGCCGCAGGACTGATCTCCCGATCCTCCATGCGCTTGCCGGGCTTCGCCAGCTTCAGGGCACGCTTGGCCAGCGCATGGGTGCTTTCAAAGCCCGTGGTGTCGAAGGGATACTCGGAGCCGAACACGTCCGCGCCCCGCGCCGCAAACTTATAGGCCTTGCGGTTCCACAGGCGTTCCAAGCGCAGGCGCAGGTCAGGCATGTTTTCCTTTTCCAGCGCCTTCAAAATGTCCTCCGCCGCCAGCTCATTGTACAGCCCGGTGCCGAAGGCGCTCCAGTCGTCCAGCTCCAGCGGAATGGTGAACATGGCGATCAGTGTCCGAGCCGCACGGATCAGGTAGGTCTCCGCGCTCTGGCTCAGGGGCAGCGCCGGATACAGGCGGCGCATCCGATAGAGGTTGTAATACATCAGCGCAATATGCGGATAGTCGTAAATGCGCCAAATATGCAGCTTGCCGCGAACGTCCTCGTCCTTGCTGTTGCGCAGAACATGCCAGTCCGGGATGCCGTAAATGCCATAGGGATAAGGCTCCTGCTCCGTGCATTGCAGACCGCCCCACACAAAGCGCTCCACATACCGATCCAGCGCCGCAGCTTCTTCCGCGTTGGGCGCTTCCACCAGCTTGGAGGACAGGAACGCGGGCTTGCTCAAACCGGGGTCGTCGCAGGTGACTTCATAAATGCGCCAGCCGCCGATGGTGTCGTAATTATCCGGACCCAGCTGCACGGCGGTCTCGTTGTTCCACTCGGACAGCAGACCGTCATACCAGCGGGATTCATCCTTCACCTGATGAGCCGCAATAAACGCACCGCGCTTGGCAATCAGCATCTCAGGCGCTTCGGTAACGAAGAACTCCAAATCGGCATACCGTTCTCCGCTGCGGAGCCAGACGGTGTTTTCACCCAGCTTGCCGAAGCGCAGGCGGTAAATCCGATACCCCTGCCGTTCCGTCACGCCCAGCTGTTCACAGCCGTCGGGAAGCTCCACGCGCAAATCCGCCCAATCACCCCGAAGCGCCAGCAGCACATCCGTCTTCTCCGGCACGGTCATACCGGGCAGCACCTGCACGTCCATCAATCCATATTTCACCAGCAGCTTCCGAGCCTGCGGACGATCCGCCGCCCAAACGAAGCGGAAGCTGTAGCTCCGCTCCTCACCGGGAGCCAGCGTCAGCGTCGTAGCGGGCAGATGCACATGCGCCCCGGCCGCTACCGCGTCCTCCCGCACCTTTGCGGAATGGATATACGCCATTAAGGAGCCCTTTTCCTGGCTGGTCTGCACGAAATATTCCAAGTGCGTCTTTTCATCGGGCAACACCATCAGCATCGGGCCCTGCCCATCGCAGCGCTCAAAAAACAGGTGGCTGTTATGCCCCGCAAGGCCATGATGTCCGATTACCTTCGCCGCCGCGTTGCAGCCCCAGTTGAAGGTGGAGTCCGCGTCGAATTGCAGCGCCAGATCTTCCACGCAAAGAGGCTTATCGCTGGTATTGTGAAGCGTCAGCGTCATGTGAAGCAGCTCGCCCTGCAATCTCCAGTCCTGCGTGACCGTCACGGGCAGCTTTTCCCCTTCCGCACGGTTGACAAGGTGCGTCGCGCTTCCTTCCACCATCGTCCACGGTGCGGTCGCGTCCTTTTGCAGCAGTTGATACTGCTGCATGGCTTCGCCCTGCGCGATGGTCAGGGTCACGCCGCCCATGGTGTGATCCTTCAAAACATACGCGGAATCCCGCGGGCCGCCGATGGCCGCGCCCGGCTGGATCGCCGTCAGAAAGCCATGGTCAAAGCTCACCTGAAAACAGGCGCTGCTTATGTCCATGCGTTGCTCGTCGCTCATGCTTGGTTCCTCCTGTGAAGTACAGAATTTTCAGGGGAGATCGCCTCGGCGGAAGCAGCGGCGCACGTGCCGCTGCCTCTGCTAAAACGACCGAAGAATGTTTCATGGCGCTATCTTAGGGCAATACCGCACAAATGAGTTGGTGCGGAGGCGAATGAATTTTTCGTCAGATGCAATGGCAGATTTTGAAGGTTTACTGGAGGTAAATCGAAAAATCTGCAAGCAGCAGATGGCGGAAAAGGCATCGCCTACGCTGCCAACGAATTGTGCGGTATTGCCCAAGCATTTTTAAGGGGGAAGCCCGCAAGCGGGCTTCCCCCACCGTTGAAGCTAGCTAATGAACAATGGGTATGTAATTACTTGTTCCAGTAGCTGCCGTCCAGCTTGGACTGGTTCAGCGTGTAAGCTTCCTGCTGCGCGGCGGTCAGCTGATCCACACCCAGGTCATGGATGTCAGCAACCATCTCGTCGTACAGCTTGTCGCACTCTTCCTCAGTGCTCGCCATGATGACGTTGCACCAGTCAGACAGCAGACGCTCCTTGATGTCGGTGTAAATCATGGCCTCGTCGCTGTCGGGATCCAGGGAGATGTTCCAGGTAGTCATGTCGGTCAGGTAGGTGGTAGAGGTCTGCGCATCCAGCAGATACATCATGTTACCATTGGACATGGTCTCCTGATCCAGCTTGGAATAGTCGGGGATCAGATCCCACATGTTGACCTTCGTAACAGGATCAGCCCAACCCTCGGCGGGGTTGTCCATCTTGTCCACGGGGGTGTAGGTGGGAGCCGCGATCACGTAGTTCCAGCCGCCGCAGGTCTTGGACTCGAAGTCGTCCCACATGAAGCTCATGTCGCCGGGCTTGCCGTACCAGTACATATCGCTGACTTGAATCAGGCCGTCATCATTGATGAACCAAGCCTTGTCCTTGCCCTCCGGTCCCATGGAGTTGAAGGCGATACCCATGGGCGTGCACTGCCAGTTGAAGTAGCGCATCACGGCTTCGGGATTCTTGCACTTGTCGGTGATGATGACACGGGTGCTGCGGATGTAGTTGTTGTTAATCAGGTTGGGGGTCGCGTCGGTCTCCTGCCAGGTCAGCTCCTGCATACGCTTGTCGATGGTGTAGTTCTCATCGGTGGTCTCCCAAATCTGATAGCCGCCGGTGAAGTTGTGCCACCATGTGCCGATGTTGCCGGCCACACGCTCGGAGGACATGAACGCCACGGAGGAGTCATAGTCCTTGGTCTGGAAGTCGGGGTCGATCAGGCCCTCACGCCAGAACTTGTTGATGTAGTGCGCAACCTGACGGCCCTCGTCGGTGTCCACCCAGTAGGTCAGGGTGCCGTCATCGTTCAGCTTGTAGATACCGGTAGAGGTGCTGTACAGGCCAAGGAACTGCAGGGGAGTCGCATAGAACTCTTCGCCCTTCAGAGAGAAAGCGGTGATGCCGTACACCTTTTCGCCGTTAGCGTTGGTGGGATGGTTGGCAACGATCGCCTTGATGGCCTCGTAGTAGCTGTCCATGCTGGTGGGCACGGGCAGACCAGTCTCCTGCAGCCAGTCCCAACGGATGGAGAAGTCACGGCCCATCACGTCGGTGGTGTTGCCGGAGCTGCTGGACAGCTTGTACAGGGAGCCGTCCTCTTCACGCAGCAGGTTAATGAAGTTGCCATAGGAGGACAGCACGTTCTGACCGTACTTCTCCAGATAAGGGGTCAGCTCGATGGCACGGCCCTGGCTGATGAAAGCGTTGGCCATGGTATCGCTCATGCCCACGATGACTTCGGGATAGTCGTTGGAGGCCAGCATCAGATTCAGGCGCTCCTCAGAATCCTGAGAATACACCAGCTTCTGAATTTCAATGTTGAACTCGTCCTTCAGGACTTTGTCAACCTCGGCCAGACGCTCGTCCTCTTCGGCCTGATTGGTCGCGTCGTCGTCGCACGCATAGTAGGTGAACTTCAGGGTCTCTTCGGGAACTTCCCAGCCGTACTTGTTCACGGTGCCGGTCAGCTTCACGTCCGCCACGTCTTCAGCCGCTGCGAAGCTAACGCAGGAGAAGGCCATGATGACGCTCAGCAAAAGTCCCAGAAAACGCTTTGTGGTCATGTGGATACACACTCCTTTTTTATTTTGCAGAGCAAAGACTGCTCTGACAATTCGAATGGAAAGCCCAGATGCGTACTCAGCCCTTCACAGCGCCGATGGAGATGCCCTTCACGAAGTACTTCTGGAAGAAGGGGTACACCAGCACGATCGGGATGGTCACGACCATCATCGTAGCCGCGCGCATGGACACGGTGGAGATACGTGCAGCAGCGCTCTTGACTGCGGCGGAGCCCACCGTTGCGTCGGACATCAGCTTCTTGATCTTGTCCGACTGGATCAGAATGTTCCGCAGAACGATTTGCAGGGTGTCGTACTCGCCGGAGGGGTTGTACAGGATAACGTCGAACCAGCTATTCCAATGGCCGACGGCCACCATAACGCCCAGCGCGGCGAACACAGGCACACACAGGGGCAAGCAAATCTTGGTGTAGATGGTGATCTCCTTCGCGCCGTCGATACGCGCAGATTCAAACAGCGCGTCCGGCAGACTCTCGATATAGGAGGCGATAATCATCATCTCATAAGCGCTCAGGATAGAGGGCAGCCAGTACACCGTGAAGCTTTCCAGCAACCCCAGCTTGATGAACGCGAGGTAGGTAGGAATCATGCCGCCGGAGACGTACATCGTAATCAGGAACATCTTGCGCAGCTTGCTGTGGAAGGAAAAATGCTTGACCGTGGTCACATAGGCCAGCAGACCCGTTGCCACCAGCTTCGTCACCGTGCCTACCACCACGCGGGCCAGCGACCAGCCCAGCGCGTCCAGCATACCGGCAGTCTGGAAAATGTAGGTGTAGTTGCCCAGCGTGAACTCACGCGGCCAGAAGTACAGGCCGCCGCGAGCCGCGTCGATACCATCGTTGAACGACACGACCAGCTGGTTCCAGAAGGGATATACGAACAGGAAGGACATCAAAATCAGGATGGTCACATTCAGCACGTCAAAGACTGTGCCAGCCTTTGTCCGCTTGATATAGTTGGCAGATTTCATAGTACGTTCTCCCTCCCTTACATGACCGCGTAGTCGGTGTGCTTCTTCGCAACCTTGTTCGCGAAGAACACCAGCGCCAGACCGATGACGGACTTCATCAGGCTGATAGCAATGGAGAAGGAGTAGCGACCCTTCTGAATACCGTAGCGATACACATAGGTATCAATGATCTCCCAGTAGTCACGGGTAGTCGCCTGACCCAGCAGCAGGTTCTGCTCATAGCCCAGATTCAGGAAGTTACCGATGCCCAGAATGAACAGCAGCACGATGGTGGGCATGATGCTCGGCAGGGTAATGTACTTCACGCTGCCCCAGCGGGTGATGCCGTCCACCGCACCGGCTTCATACAGCGCCTGGTCGATACCGGCGATGGCCGACATGTACAAGATGGTGTCCCAGCCGATGCCCTTCCAAATATCAAGGAAGGTACGCAGACCCCAGAAGTACTTGCCTTCCGTCAGGAATGGAATGGGTGAGGAGATCAAGCCAAGCTTTTGCAGCACCTCGTTGACCACGCCGTCGGAGTTCAGCAGGCTGATGGCCAAGCTGGCCACCACGACCCAGGAAACGAAGTAAGGCAAATAGGAGATGGTCTGTACGATCTTCTTGAACGGACCCTGCCGCAGCTCATCCAGCATCAGCGCCAAGATGATGGGCATGATGAAGCCCACCGTCATGCGCAGACCGCTGAGCACCAGCGTATTGCGGATGATCTTCATGGCGTCTCGGGATTGGAAGAACGCCGCGAAATGCTTGAAGCCCACGAAATCATCCATGGTCAGCGTGCGGCCCGGCTTGTAATCAAAGAACGCGTAGCTGATGCCGTAAATCGGCATCAGGAAGAAGACAGCCCACCATGCAATAAACAGCAGCGTCCAGAACCAAAGTTCCTTTTCACTGGCAAGACGTTTGCGCCAAGAGGGCTTACGGGGCTTGACGGTACTCACTCGACCTCATCCTTTCTTCACAGACAGCGGCAGGTGGCGGCACGCCGCTCCTTGTGTTCGCTTCATCTCCCTTGATTTAGTCTTATCTTAGCACGGTTTTTGTCTGCTTGCAATAGAATATTCGATTATTTACGCTTGTTTTTCTGATTAATTTGATTAACATTTTGCGCTGAAAAATAAATTTATATGTATTTTCCAGTCAAATGTTGGTCGGAAAGCACATGATTTTCTCATACTGGTCGATTTTTCATGGAACTCTTGCTTTTTTCGTTTGCCGATGTTATACTTGCCTTGATTAATAAACCGATTCGTGAGGTGAATATCGTGGTTACAATTTCGGACATTGCCGGCCGTATGCAGTTGTCCACGGCCACCGTGTCCAACGCGCTGACAGGCAAGGGGCGCATCAGCGAGCAGCGGCGCTCGGAAATTCTGGATGTTGCTCGGGAGATGGGCTACGACTTCACCCGCATTCGCGGCAGCGCTCCCAAGCAAAAGAGTATCTGCGTTATTGAGGAGCAGGCCGGAATCACCTTCTGCGACCGCATTTTGCAGGGCATCTGCACCGCCGCAGACAAATACAATGCGCAGGTGACGATTTATAATCTGAACATTCTCACCATGACAGACTGGTCTTCGATGCCGCCGCCCAAGATGCTTCAGGAGACGCTGCGCAAGACCTGCGGCTGGCTGAATTCCTCTTATATGGGAATGATTTACATTTCGCAGTATCCCCGGGACATGACCTCGCTTCTGCCCCGGCTCCCCTACCCCGTTATCTGTGCCTATGCCTACACGAACGACGGCATACCCTGCATCAATTATGATGACCAACAGGGTGCGCTGCTCGCCACCTCGCATCTGGCCAAGCTGGGCCGCAAGCGCATTGCCATGATTTCCGGCGTGGTGGACTCCATCCCCATGACCAAGCGCTTTGCGGGGTATCAGCGGGCGCTGGTGCAGGCGGGTTTATCCTTCTCACCGGAGTATGTTTGTGTCGGCAGCTGGACAGAATCCAGCGGGTACGACGCGATGAAGCAGCTGTTAGCGCTCCCAGAACGTCCGGACGCAGTCTTTTGCCAGAGTGACTATCTGGCCATTGGAGCCATTCGTGCCGCACGGGAGGCAGGGCTTCACGTCCCGGAGGATGTAGCGATTGTCGGCTTTGACGACATTGACGCGGCCAGCGTAGTGGATCCCAAGCTGACCACCATCGCCCCGCCCCACGTTGAAATCGGCATGGAAGCCGTTCACAAGCTCTTCAGTATTGTCAACAAGACCGATGACGGCAACGCCAACGTAAAGCTCAACTGCTGGCTCCTCCAGCGAGGAACCGCGTAAGGGTAAGAGGAGACGTTTTGCGGGGGAGAGTGCTTCTCTATAGAGAAGCGCTCTCCCCCGCACCCC
>USCW01000016.1 GCA_900553315.1 uncultured Eubacteriales bacterium | reverse complement strand
CCGCTCTTCGGGAGAGGGGGTCTGGGGGAGAGGCGCTTCTCTCAGAGAAGCGGCCGCTCCCCCAGCGTCTTCCCCCGGAGTTTGCTTAAAACTTCAATTTTTCCATTCTGTCCATGGCTTCGGCTAGCTTGGACTGGGAGACGGTGCAGGCAATGCGGAAGTGACTAATGCCGGCAGCGCCGAAAACACAGCCGGGAGCAACCATGATGTGCGCCTGCTCCAAGAGATAGGCGCAGAAAGCCTTGTCCTCCATGCCAGTCTTGGCAATGCCGGGGAAAGCGTAGAACGTGCCACGCGGACGATAGAGCGAGAGATAGGGAATCTGCGCGATGCGATCGGCCACATAGTATACACGGTCGCGGTACTTCGTGATGTATTCCTCCGCAATCTCGTTGCGCAGGGATAGCGCCTTGAGTGCCGCACGCTGGGAGATCGAGGGGGCAACGTACGTCAACCCCTCATTGACCTGCTGGAATACCTGAATCAGCTCCGGGTGCGCAATGATGTAGCCAACCCGCCAGCCGGTCATCAGGAAATTCTTGGAAAAGCTGTTCAGCGTCACGACACGATCCGCCATCCCCGGCAGTGTCCGCATGGGCACGAACGCGCCATCGTATAAATACCGGGTGTAAATCTCGTCCGCCAGAATCAGTAAATCATATTCGGTGGCCAGCTTGGCCAGCATCGTCAGCGTCTCCATGCTGTACGCCGCACCGGTGGGATTGCAGGGCGTGTTGACGATCATCGCACGCGTCCGGGGCGTGATCGCTGCGCGAATCGCCGCTTCCTCGGGCGCATAGTGATTTTCTTCCTTCGTGACAACCTCGACCATCTTGCCGCCCGCGAGATAAATCTGGTTGTTGTAGTCCGCAAAGTACGGGCCGAAAACCAGCACCTCGTCGCCGGGATTCAGCAGCGCCAGCAGCGCCTGTGACATGCCCATGCAGCTGGAGGTCGTTATCAGCACCTCGGCGGGAGAAACATCCTGATTGAAGTCTTCCTTCCATGCCTGACAGATGGCTTCGATCAGCTCCGGATCACCCTTCGGATCGCCGTAATGCGTGTAGCCTGCGCACGCGTCCGCATAGGCCGCGTCAATAATGCGGCGATCCGTTGTGAAATCCGTGTCGCCGATGCTCAGATCGATCACGTCCGAATAGCGGCGCAGCGCCTCGGTATCCAGCGAAAGCCCGGAAAAAGCGTTGCGGAAGCGCTCGGCAATGTATTGCTGCATAAAGTTACACTCCTTTCACATGGGGTACCACCGTGCTGCCGTTAGGGATCACATAAATGGACTTGCCGGTCAGATCGGCTGCGGCCATCAGCTTTTCCACCGTGTCATAGGACTTGAGCCCCATGGGCGCGACGACCTCCGGCGCAACGGAGGAAAGCATCAGGATATTGTAGCGCTGAGCCTGTTCACAGTTTAGCAGGAAAATATAGCCGGGGATGGTGAAATGCTCACGCAGACGCTTCTCCATGGTGCCCGCCTGTAAATCCTTGATCCAGTCGAAGTATTCCGCAGGGCCGCCGCCGTCCCGAGCCTCGATGAGCAGGATCAGCGTGCCGCCGATCTTCAGGCCGGATTCGATATTATCAATGGTCTTCGTGCCCTGATACAGCGACATATCCTTGGGGAAGCCGCCACAGCTGGCAACGATCACATCCGCCTTTTCGGGCACCTCGACCCGGTAAATGCGATCTACTGCTTCACAGGCCGCCAGCCAAGAATCCATGTAGTGACCCGCAAAAATCTCCGCCAGCTTCATTTCGGCATTCATGACCAGCGTGACCATGAACAGATTCTTCACCATGCCAGCGGCCTCGCACATGTCGTCGTTGAGGGGGTTGTCCTCCAGCTTGCCGTTGCCGATGCGGGCGTTGCTGCGCAGCACGTTGGGGTCCAGCGCGAAGGCGTGATTGTGACAGATGGTGTCCATGCCGCTGATGCCGGGAAGGATGCTCTTGCGTCCGCCGCCAAAGCCCGCCATGACGTGGTGCGTGGCCGCACCGAGGCAGATGACCCGATCCGCATGGGCGGCCTCGGCATTGATGCGTACCGGCGTGCCGTGAGGCGTGTCGCCCAGATAGACCAGGTCAGGGGCGTTGCAGTCGTGGTTGACGACGCGAATGCGGTCGTAAATCGCATCTGTTACCAGCGTGCGGAGCTCCTTCTCGTCGCCGCCGTCATGGGTGCCGTTGGCAACGATGATGGTGAGATGATCGTCAGCTACGCCGCAGCGCCGGTTCAAATAATCCACCAGCGGGGGAATGACCTTGTCCTGCCGCATCCAGAAGCGGGACATGTCGCTGATGATCAGCGCAATGCGCTCACCGGGCTGAATCCAGCTGGAAAGCGCGGGCATACCGATCGGCGCGTCCAGCACGCGGGCCAGCGCCGCGGGAATATCCTCAATGGGCGGAACCTTGTTGCCGTGCAGCTCGCCCAGCACATGGGTCTCATCCAGCGAAAGCGTCACGGTGCCGTCGCCGTAACGAAAAACATAATCCTTCATGCGTTCATCGCTCCTGCCTGACAGCTGTATAGCTGTGCATAATCATACATTGGTGAGACTTCATTATAGCACGCTGGCACGGGTTTGTCGATACAGAGGAGCGTGCGGAACAGCGGGATACAGAAAAAGAACGAAGTGCCGGAGGCAGGGGATATTTCCGGAAACACCTCTGGATTTTCCGTGAAAAAGCGTGTATAATGCAGAAGCTGCACAAACGGAAGCTATTTTAAGGAAGGAATTGCCTGTGGAAACGAAATTGCTGGCCGCCTCTCCCGAGAGCATCGCGCTGGGCGCGGAGCTGCTCCGCAAGGGAGAATTGGTGGCTTTTCCTACGGAAACGGTCTATGGTCTGGGCGCGAATGCCTTTGACAGCGAAGCGGTGCGCAATATTTTTGCTGCGAAGGGACGGCCCGCAGATAATCCTCTGATCGTGCATGTATGGAGCCGGGATCAGCTGGCGGGCATCTGCGAGGCGCCGCCGCTGGCGGAGAAATTGATGGATGCTTTCTGCCCCGGGCCGTTGACGCTGCTCATGCCGCGCAAGCCGCAAATCCCGCTGGTCGTGACCGCGTCCCTGCCCACGGTGGCCGTGCGGATGCCTTCGCATCCGGTGGCGGCAGCGCTGCTGAAGGCGTGCAATGTGCCGGTGGCGGCGCCCAGCGCCAACCGCAGCGGTAAGCCCAGTCCCACGGCGGCTAAGCATGTCATGGAGGACATGGAGGGCCGCATTCCGCTGATCTTGGACGGCGGGAACTGCGAGGTTGGCGTGGAATCGACGGTGCTGGACATCAGCGGCGAGGTGCCGTGCATTCTGCGACCCGGCGGAATTACGAAGGGAATGCTGGAACAGGTGCTGCCCCGCGTCGATGTGGCGGGAAGCGTGCTGCGTCCCCTGCAGCCCGGTGAAAAGGCGCTGTCTCCCGGAATGCGCTACAAACATTATGCCCCCGCCGGCGCGGTGACGCTGGTGGAAGGGGAGGAGCGGCAGGTGGTCGCCGCCTGCCGTGCGCTCTACAAGCAGGCTGAGGCGGAGGGCAAACGGGCCTGTGTGCTGTGCTTTACCGAGCATGCGCCGGAGCTGGCGGACTGCCGCGTGGAAGCTCTTGGCAGCAAGGCGCATCCCGAGGAGGTGGCGCACCGGCTGTTCGCACTTCTGCGGGACATGGACGAGACGGGTATGGAGGCCATTTTCAGCGAGGTGCTGCCGCCCGAGGGCGTGGGTCTGGCGGTCATGAACCGGCTGGGACGGGCCGCGGCCTTCCACAGCGTACAGGCGGCGCAGGTGCTGGCGGACTGACGTAAGGCAATACCGCACAATTCGTTGGCAGCGTAAGCGATGCCTTTTCCGCCATCTGCTGCTTGCAGATTTTTCGATTTACCTCCAGTAAACCTTCAAAATCTGCCATTGCATCTGACGAAAAATTCATTCGCCTCCGCACCAACTCATTTGTGCGGTATTGCCGTAAGAAAAATTCTGCCGATCCTGCACTTTTTTCCCGGAAAAAGCCCGGATTCGGCTTGACTTTTCCCGGAAAGTATTATAAGATAGCCAATGGCATCAATAGCTCCGCTAGCCCCGGAACCTATTGAACTTGTGCGAAGACATGCGACCATCATGTCCAAGCTTCACTTTTTGACATCCATCCAAGGAGGAATACCTTTGAAGACTTTTATGCCGAAAGCTTCAGATATCGAGCGTAAGTGGTACGTGATCGATGCTGAGGGCCAGGTCATGGGCCGTCTGGCCAGCCAGGTCGCCAACATCCTGCGTGGTAAGAACAAGCCGATTTACACCCCGAATGTGGATACCGGTGACTATGTGATCGTTATCAACGCTGATAAGATCGTCATGACCGGCAAGAAGCTGGATCAGAAGGTTTACTATCATCACAGCGGCTATGTGGGCGGCCTCAAGGAGACCAAGTACCGCAAGCTGATCGCTGAGAAGCCCGAATTCGCCATCCGCCATGCTGTGGTGGGTATGCTGCCCAAGGGCCCCCTCGGCCGCCAGATGGCCAAGAAGCTCAAGGTGTATGCTGGCCCCGATCATGAGCACGCCGCTCAGCAGCCTGAGAAGTACGATCTGATTTGACGCGGAAGGAGAATTTCAAAATGGCAAAAGTTGATTATAGTGCTGTTGGCCGTCGGAAGAAGGCTGTGGCCCGCGTCCGTCTGGTCGCCGGTGACGGCAAGGTCGTCATCAACAAGCGTGACATCGACAACTACTTTGGTCTGGAGACCCTGAAGATGACTGTTCGTCAGCCCCTGACGCTGACCAACGTCGGCAACTTCGACGTGCTGGTGAACGTGAATGGCGGCGGCCTGACCGGTCAGGCCGGTGCGATCCGTCACGGCATTGCCCGTGCGCTGTGCAAGGCCGATCCCGAACTGCGCGGTGCGCTGAAGAAGGCTGGCTTCCTCACTCGCGATCCTCGTATGAAGGAGCGCAAGAAATACGGCTTGAAGGCTGCCCGTCGTGCGCCTCAGTTCAGCAAGCGCTGATTTTTCAAGCATTCCAGTATCGTTTGGTACTGGAATGCTTTTGTTTTTGGTACGGTGAAGGACCTGAAAAATGGATATGATGCAGAAGTCCCGATGCTTTGGGGCTTCTGTTTTTGGTTTGCCTTGACATTGCACACATTCTTGGCTGCTTGTCTTTTTCTGGGGTGTGCTTTATACTGAGCATACAACAACGATTGACAAACTATCTATAAGGAGAAATTCATGATTGCTCATATTCGTACCTCCGACCGGCAGGCACAGCCGCTTCAAGTCCATTGCAGAACGGTCAGTCGCTTATGCAGCTTCTTTGCGGAAGCGATAGGCGTGCCGCACCTTGCCGCACTCATTGGCTTGCTTCATGATATGGGCAAGGCGACGCAAGCATTTATGGCCTACCTGTACGCGACGCAGACGGACGATCATGCAGCTTCGCCACATTATCACGCGCTTACCGGTGCTATGTATGCTTATCACCGCTGGTTCTTGACGGCGGGAACGTCGATGTATCGACGCTTGACGGCACAACTGGTGATGCTTTGCGTTCACGGGCATCATGCGGGTCTGGCGGATTGCTGGGACTATATGGGCGATTCGCCGCTGATCCGCAGCCTTCGAGAGAATGAAGATGCTGTTCATGCGGAGGAGGCTATTACGTGGTTCCTGCAAAACGTCGCAGACGGAGCGGAATTGGATGATTTATTTGATAAAAGCTGTCAGGAGATCGCCGCGCTGTTTCCGGATTTTTCGGAGGATTCGCCCAGACAGGCCAGCATGGCGGGGCTGCTGGGCCGTCTGCTGTTGAGTATACTGGTAGATGCGGATCGGTGGGATACCGCCTGCTTTGCATATGGCGAGGATCCGCTGGTGATGCCTGAACGGGCCGATTGGCAGTCGCTGCTGCACACGTTTGAGCGCTATCGTGCAGAGCATCTGGATGGAGAAGGGACGATCAACCGCATTCGTGCGAATATATCGGATATATGCTATGAAAAGGCAGCATCGGCGCCGGGAATTTACACGCTGTCCGTTCCGACGGGCGGCGGCAAAACATATGCCAGCCTTCGCTATGCGCTTCGACATGCGCAGGTGAACGGACAAAGCCGCATCTTTTATATCATTCCTTATCATACCATTTTGGATCAGAATGCACGGGACATCCGGACGGCATTGAACGATTATCCTTCGATTCTGGAGCATCATGCAAACGTGGTGATCGAAACAGAGGAAGAGCAGACGGCCTATCAGCGCCTGACAGAGCGCTGGGACAGCGACATGATTCTTACAAGTCTTGTGCAATTCCTAAATGCTTGTTACGCAGCGCCGAATACGGCGGCACGACGGATGCACCGGCTGACGAACGCGGTGCTGATTTTCGACGAGATTCAATCGCTCCCGAGGCAATGCAAGGTGCTTTTTGAACGGGCAATTCGCTTTTTGAATGTGTATGGGCACAGCACCGTGATCCTCTGCACCGCAACACAGCCGAAGCTGTCGTCTGCGCTGTCAGCGGTAGAGCTGATGCCGAATGTCGATGCACTTTATACACAGCTCAAACGCGTCCATTTTGTATCACAACTGGATGAAAACCGCACCTGTGCGTCTGCTGGAAAAGACATTGCGCAGATATTGAAGGACAAATCGGTGCTGGCTATCCTCAATACCAAGGCGGCCGCGTGGCAGGTGTATCAGGAGACTATGAAGACGCTGAAAAGTCAAGGCGCTGTGTTTGTGGCTTTTGACAAGAGCGTCTCTGAAAAAGATATTCCGCGCATTGCGGAGAATTGCCCGGACGACCATATTTTGTGCATTCACATGAGCACGCAGCTTTGTCCGGCACACCGCATCAAGCTGATTGCATGGATGAAGGCGTTTCTGAAAGCGGGGAAGCGGGTGCTTTGCGTTTCAACGGCGTTGATCGAAGCGGGCATCAACGTGAGCTTTCCGGTTGTGATTCGTGATCTGGCAAGTCTTCCGAGTATCATACAGGCAGCGGGGCGCGCAAATCGCAATATGGAATATGACAATGGTTTGGTGTTGATTTGGGATTTCCCGGAGGAGACCAACGCCTTGGCGTACCTGCCGGATATTCAAAACGGCGGAAATATTACACGAAGCTTTTTGAACAATGCGAGCATCTGCCCGGAGGAGCTTGATACCCCGGCGCGCATGGCTGCTTATTTTGCACGCGAAGAAGCTTATATCAAGGACAAGCAGAAATTCTGCGTGCAGGTGCGCGAGGGCAGCAAGACGGAAACACGCTGCCTGACGAAGTGGCTTGCGTTGAACAGAGATTATGAAGCCATGGCTCAGCACAACAAATGGTCAAGCCAACTGGTGCTGCATCAAAGCTTCAGGACGGCGGCACAGCATCTTTACGTCATTGAAGAGGATACGATTCCGGTGCTTGTGCCATGGGGCGAGGGCAAGCGTATCATTGCGGCGCTCGGCGAAAAGCATGAGATGCGTGAGGAGGTGCTGCTTTTGCGGAAAGCACAGGCGTATACGGTGAATCTGTATGCGCAGACCTATCAGCGACTCATGGAGCAAAATGCGGTCGTTCCGCTGGGAGCGTGCGGCGCGTTTGCGCTTGCGGAGGGCTGGTATTCGGAAGAAACAGGGATCATAATATAGGAGACAACATAACTTCCATTCTTATTTTTAAAGAATATTGCTATTTGCGTGATGCTATGCTATACTTATAAGTGTTGGAAGGGATTCTTACACTCCTGCCCCTCTAACAAACAAAGGGGAGACGTGTTAAGGGCACGTCTCCCTGTTTGCTTCCGGAATCGCCATTGGTATTTTTAAAATTTCAATCCACGCCAACAGCCTTGTCGGTCGAGCGCCAGAAACGATTATACCGTGATGTGAGTTTCAATGCAAGAGAAAAAGAAGGTGAATTTCATTTGGAAAACAAAGCCCGGAATACTGTTGAGTTTTGCGTGTACGGTCGGTATGCGCTTTTCTCAGACCCTGCGCTTCGCATGGGCGGCGAGAAAGCAACCTTGCTTGTCCCGACGTATCAGGCGATCAAAGGGGCGCTTGAAAGTACCTATTGGAAACCAAGCTTGTTGTGGATCATCGACAGCGTGCGCATCATGCACCCAATTCAGACAGAGAACAAGAGCATTCGCCCGATCAGCTACGATGGCAAGCCGAACACGCTGTCCATCTACACCTACCTGAAAGACCCGATGTATCAGGTGCGTGCGCATTTCATCCCCAATCCCTACCGCACCGAGCCTGATTTGATTGCCGACGGTCAAAACGAAAATAAACATTACAGCATTGCCAAGCGAATGATCGCCAAGGGTGGACGCAGGGATGTTTATTTGGGGACGCGGGAGTGTCAGGCGTATGTGGAGCCTTGCATTTACGGCGAAGGGGAGGGTGCATACGACGATCGCGGAGAAATTGACCTCGGCGTGATGTTCCATAGCTTTGCTTACCCGGACGAGACGGGGAAAAACGAGTTGGGCGTGCGGCTGTGGCACGCTAAGATGAACCATGGTGAGATCATCTTCCCAAAGCCGTGGGAATGCGACCCGGAAATGTATCGCTATGTGCGGCCGATGTTTCCCAAGAAGTTCGGTGGGAAGTACGGCAACTTTTCCGGCGCGCAGGAAGCCTCGCTGGCTGGGGAGCTTTCGGAAGCGGGTGAGAACGAATGAGCTTCATGCAAAAGCTCTGTGACGTGTATGATGACATCATTGACACGAGCGCCACGGAGGGAGATGCCCCCCTGCTTCCGCTGGGCTTCACGCAGAGAAATATTGCCATCAACGTCATTCTTTCGCCGGCAGGGGAGTTTGTCACAGCGCAGCGTCTAGCTGAAGAAGGATCGACCTTCGCAATCCCCTCCACGCCGCAGGCGGAGAGCCGTTCAAGCGATAAGACCCCGTTCCCGCTGGCGGATTCCTTGAAATATCTGATGAGCCGCGAACACGGCGGCTATCTGGATAAGTATCTTCCGCAATTAGCGGCATGGTGTGCCGCACCTCATGCGCCGGAGTGTCTGCGTGTGCTTCTGAATTACCTGCAAAAGCAAACGCTTTACGAGGATCTTTCCGGCGTGGCGGGCTTGAAGCTGCAATTTGACAAGGATGGGAAGCCGGGAAAAGGGAAGGACGCGACGCAAATCGTCTGCTTCAGTGTGGAATATGCCGATGAAGAGAACCGACTGTGGATGCGCGAAGACGTAAAGAGGAGCTGGCGCAGTCAGATCACGGCATCGCTGGGCGAGAACACGGCGCTGTGCTATGTCACGGGAAAGCGTCTGCCGGAAATGAAAAAGCAGCCCTATCTGCAAGTCACCGCACGGCTGATTTCCTCCAAGGATGAGGGCTTTCCCTTTCAATACAAGGGCCGCTTCGTGGAGGACGGGAGTGCGGCGGCTATCAGCGTTGAAGCTTCGACAAAGCTGCATCGTGCGCTTCGCTGGCTGTTGGATCATCAGAGCTTCCGGAAGTACGGCATGAGCTTCGTCGGCTGGAACACGCGGAAGCCTCGGCTCAAGTGGTCGACAGTAGAAGAGGATGAAGGCGAAGACGAAGCGAAACCTGCGCCGAATACCCTGCAAGACTATGTGATGGCGCTGTTCGATTCCGTACAGGGCAGAGACGAAGCTTTGCAGCGCGTGACAGACCCGGAGAACATGACCGCAGAGGCGCTTCGGCGGCAGGAGGAAATTGTGCTTTTGGGACTCCAATGCGCAACCAATGGCCGCGTATCCGTGACCTATGAGCAGGAAATGCCCGGGAACGTATTCGTGGAGCATGTGAATCGCTGGAATGCGGGCTGCCGCTGGCTGATGAAGGATCCGAAGCAGCCCCTCACGGAGCGGCCTGTCACATGGCTTGAAATCTGCGAGGCTGTCATGGGCAAGAACAGCTTTCAGGCAACTTGGCGGGATTTCAAGGCGGATAAGTCCGCAACCAAGTACCTGCGGGATTTACAACTGCGCCTCCTGCATTGCGTGGTGGAGGCACAGCCGATTCCGGAAAACATGGTGTCAGCGGCGTTCAACCGTGCGGTGCAGCCGCTGTCCTTCACGAGCTCCGATGGGAAGTGGAATAGCTGGAAATGGCAGAACTGCATGGCTACGGCCTGCGCCATGATCCGCAAGCTGTATCTTGACCGGAAGCCGTCGCGCACCGTATCGCCGACGCTGGATACGACGTGTACCGAGCGGGATTATCTCTACGGACGCTTGCTGGCGTTGGCGCACTATATGGATCCGAATACCCCATCCCATGCGATGCGCATGATGACCCATTTTGTACAGCAGCCGAAAAAAGCGTGGCAGCAGCTATATCTCAAGCTGCTGCCGTACCTGAAAACGCTGGGCAAGGACGGCTATTCAGCGCACTATGATAAACATCTGCTTGCACAGGCGGAAAGCTTGTTTACATCGGAAGACATTGACAACGGCAAGCCGCTTTCTTATTTGTTCCTCGTGGGCTTCAGCGCACAGACGAATAATCTGTGGGCCCCGAAAGAGCAAAAGCAGAAGCAGACTCTGTTGATGGGCTATCGTCCGCCCAAAACGCGGGATGAGCTGTACGGCTGTCTTCTGGCGATTGCCGATCACTATGAGTGGCTGTGTGAAAGACAGGAGGATGAAGCGGGCAGACGCGTCAGCTGCCGAGACGGGCGCACTAACGCGATGCGGCTGACGGCGGCCTTTATGATGCAGCCAATGACAACGTGGGCGAAGGTTCACGATAAGTTGATTCCCTATCTGGAAAAGATGGGCGTAGAGACGGCAGACAGCGTTCAGCGGCTTCTCCGCAAAACAGAACAGAGCTTTACGCCGGAGGAGCGCCTGTCTGACGCACCGCTGGGACGCGGCTTCCTGCATGGCTACCTGATGATGCTGGAAGCGCTGCAAAGCCGGGATGGTTTGGACACGGACGGATGGAAGCCTGCGCATATAGCGTTGGCGGCACTTCCGGCGACGCGGGAGGCAGTCTATGGTGCGCTGCTGGCGCTGGAAAACCAGACGGAACGGCGTATCCTTGACTTGGACAAGTCGGAGGAGGAAAACCGCCCCAGCAACGCCATGCGCTTCATGGCGCGTGCGGCTCAGCGCCCGAACGAGGTTTGGGCCTATTTGCAGGTACGGATGAGGCCATATGCAAATAAGTATTGGTTTACGAAGGGGAGCTTCCATCAGGCGGAAAAGCTTCAGGCATGGATCGAGGAAAACCATTGGAACCATGATAAGCCCCTCGGCGCGGAGTACCTCTATTATTTCTATCTTTACAATCAATTCGACAACAGAAAGGATGACTGACACATGACTGCTCTGAAAAACAAAATCGACTTTGCCCTTGTTTTCACGGCGCGCAACGCGAACCCCAACGGCGATCCTCTCGACGGCAATCGGCCGCGCACCACCTATGAAGGCTTCGGCGAGGTGAGCGACGTATGCATGAAGCGTAAAATCCGCAATCGCTGGGTCGACGAGGGCTACCCGGTGTTTGTGCAGTCGGACGACCACCGGGCGGTGGGGGATAACTTCCGTTCTCTGAAGGATCGTGCGGATGCTTGTCCGGCGCTGAAGGCGTGCTTGGAGGCCATCAAGGCGCAGAAGAAGACGAAGGATGCCGTGCCCGTCTCGCGGGAGGATTACGCTCGAATTGCCTGTGAAACATGGCTGGATGTGCGAGCCTTTGGTCAGGTGTTCGCGTTTAAAGAAGATAAAAAGAAAAAGAATGATGACAAAGCTGATGATGAGAATGTCGGTAGCGACGCTGTATCCATTGGTATTCGCGGCCCGGTGAGCATCCAGAGCGCCTTTTCCGTGAAGGAAGTGGACGTGGTCAGCACGCAGATCACCAAGTCCGTCAATCTGGAAACCGGCGCAGACCCGGACTGGAAAGCGTCTGATACGATGGGCACGAAGCACCGCGTGAGCTATGGGGTCTACACGACCTTTGGCTCCATCAACGTGCAGCCCGCCAGCAAGACCGGATTCAGCGCAGAGGATGCGGAGAAGCTCAAGGAAGCGCTGCTTACGCTCTTCTGCAACGATGCGACCAGCGCTCGTCCGGACGGCAGCATGGAGGTGGTTAAGCTCATTTGGTGGGAGCACGACTGCCCGAATGGCCAGTATTCTTCCGCTAAGGTGCATCGCTCGCTGCACGTTGTGCAGTCGGATGATCCGAATGAGCTCCCGACGGTTACGGTAGATATGACCGGCATGAAAGATTTGAAGTACACACCCTATGATGGAAAATACTGATGCTTTGAGTCGTGCGGCGCAGTTATAGCACCTGTGCGGAATGAAAGTGTACAAAAGTTCCTTTGCAGGTTCGCGCCTTAAATTCGGGACGATAGGGTGTTTTCATAATGCGGTAAGGTGTTGCTTTCTCGGATGATGCGCAAAAATTGGCAAATATGTTAGTTTTAAATATACTTTTGTAGAAGATTTGCATAATCTTCTTCGGCCGTTCCCCGCGCGGGGAACGTAGATTGAAATTTGTAGGCATGGAAACGTCACTTGATGCGGTCGGCGAGGCGGTGTTCATCAGCAAATGTCATCTATGCGAAATCTTTCGTTCGCTGGTGGGCCGCACCTTTGGCGACTATGTGCGTCAGCGGCGGCTAACCCATGCGCGTCTGCCGCTGACGACAACAACGCAATCTGAAGAAATCGCTCAGGTATGTGGCTTCCAGTCCGTGACCTACTTCGCCGCCGTCTTTAAGGGGAGAGGGGTATGTCACCCATGCAGTTCCGCCGCAGCGGCATATGCAATCGACTGACGTTACAAAAATCATGAAATTTTTCCAGAAAATGCAAGCCATGGAAAGGCTTTTACGTTCTTATCAATAGGTGAACGACGAAGCCGAAAGGGAGGAAGCGCACAATGAAAAAACGGTGGATTGCATTTTTGCTTTGCTGCATCCTGCTGCTGACTGCGACGGCAGGACAGGCGCAGGAGAAGCAGCCTGCGGAAGAACATGATTTTGCGGTGTATGTGAATGCGGCGGGAACCGTTTATGATCACTTTACGATCACAAGGCTGAACTGCGACGAGAACCATCAAGTGCGATCTGTGACGGGCTTCTATGAGCGGACGGTGTTGGGGGAGGAGTGCGAGGAAAGCGACGAGGCGCCGGAGTCGGAACAGACCTACCCGCTGGCGCAGGATTTTCATGCGATGATGCTGGAAAGCATGTACGGCGATGAACTGACGTATATCCCTGTGAATGACTTGTATCAATGGTACATCGACGCATATATCGGGCGGGACAACTATGATGGTCATGAGTTGACTTTCAGCGCGGATCTGACGGATGAAGAGTTGGAAACGGCTTCACCGGACTTCTGGTTTGTGACCACGCAGATTCAACTGAACGATCAGCAGGAAATCACCTATATGGAATACGTTTTTGTGCCGTGGGGCTGAGGCTGCGGCATACAGGACTGCAATGGAGCGTCTCTCGCAATAGGGGCGCTCCATTTTTTCGAAGCTGAGGACTTTTCACGGCGCGTGTCCTGTGGTATAATGATTCACTACACGAAGGGAGGCCGCGCCTGTGCAAAGCATGACCGGCTATGGCCGTTGTCAGCTGACTTTAGAAGGTCGGGAAATGACCCTTGAAATCAAAACGGTGAACCATCGTTTTCTGGATGTATCCTTCCGTATGCCCCGGAACATCAGCTTTCTGGAGGAGACGCTCCGCCGGGAGCTGGCGGCGAAGCTGCGCCGGGGTCATGCGGACGTTTTTGTGAATTACCGCAATACCCGCGCCGACGCCCGTACCGTGACGGTGGATACGGCGCTGGTGGCCGCGTATGAGATGGCGGCGGAGCAGGTGCGTCAGGCCTCCGGGGCTTCGGAACGCCTCACCGTGGCCGAGCTGATGAACCTGCCCGATGTGGTACAGGTCACGGAGGCCGAGGAGGATCGGGAACAGGTGACGGCGCTTGCACAGGCTGTGCTGGCGAAGGTGCTTGAAGAGGTACAGGCCATGCGTGCCCGGGAGGGCGAAGCGCTGCGCCGGGACTTGAACGAGCATCTGGACGCGCTGGCGGCTCTGCGGGATCAGATCGCCCTGCGTGCGCCCCAGGCGCCCGAGGCCTATCGGGAACGGCTGACCGCACGGCTGGCCGAGCTGCCCGTCGCGCCTGTGGAGCCTCAGCGGCTGGCACAGGAGGGAGCTATCTTTGCGGATAAGGCAGCCATTGACGAGGAGCTGTCCCGGCTGCAAAGCCATATCGCGCAGATGCGGGCATGCCTGAATGAAGCAGGCGAGGTGGGCCGCCGGTTGGATTTCCTCACGCAGGAAATGAACCGCGAGGTTAACACCATCGGTTCCAAGGCCTCGGACGTGGAGATCACCAACTGCGTGGTCGCCGCCAAGTCGGAGATCGAGAAGCTGCGCGAGCAGGTTCAAAACGTGGAGTGAGGCGACGGCATGAGGCTGGTCAATATCGGATTTGGCAACATGGTCGCCGCGTCCCGGCTGGTGGCGATCGTCAGCCCGGAATCCGCGCCGGTGCGCCGCTTGGTGCAGGATGCGCGGGAAACGGGGCGGGTCATCGACGCAACGTATGGCAGACGGACCCGGGCGGTGATTATCATGGACAGCGATCATGTGGTGCTGTCCCCCCTGCAGCCGGAGACGGTGGCGGGGCGTATGGAAAACAGGGACGGCAATAATGGGGAGGATGCAGAATGAAGGCAACGCGCAAGGGTATGCTGATGGTGATTTCCGGGCCGAGCGGCACGGGCAAGGGAACGCTGGCGGCGAAGCTGCTGAATGACGATCCAAGCTTTACGTTTTCCGTGTCGGCAACCACCCGCGCAAAGCGCTCCACGGAGATCGAAGATGTGCATTACCACTTTCTTTCTGACGAAGAATATGATAAACTGTTAGCCGAGGATGCTTTTCTGGAGCATGCCACTGTCCATGGACACCGCTATGGCACGCTGAAGAGCGAGGTCTATGAGCGCATGGAGAAGGGGCAGAATGTGCTGCTGGACATTGATCCTCAAGGGGCGCGCATGGTGATGGAGCAGGAGCCTGAATGCGTCAGCGTGTTTATCCTGCCCCCCAGCTATAAGGCCCTGCGGGTGCGTCTGCACACCCGCAACACGGACGACCCCGTGGAGATCGAACGCCGCCTTGGCAACGCCAAGGGGGAAATCGACCAGATGCAGAAGTATCAATATGTTGTTGTCAACGACGAGCTGGAGCTAGCCTATGCGCAGCTGTCCGCCATTGCGATGGCAGAAAAGCAGCGCACCAACCGGTATTTCCCGGTGATCGAGGCGGAGTAACGGCTCAGACGCGGAAATATGTAAGGAGGAAATGAAAATGTCGATTGTTGAACCCAATGTGCTGGAGCTGCTGGAGCACGCGGACAGCCGCTATACGCTGGTGGTGGAGGCCTCCAAGCGCGGTCGTCAGATCGTGGGCGGCGCACAGCCGCTGATCGATGCGAAGGAAATGAAGCCCTTGAAGGTGGCCGTGGAGGAGATCAATCGCGGACTGATTACCTATGACCGCCCGGCGGATGAAGAGGAAGAGCAGGAGCAGGCATGAAGCTGACCGGCAGAGAAGTTGTGCTGGGCGTAACGGGAGGCATCGCCGCGTTCAAAAGCGCGGAGATTGTCTCCCTTTTGCGCAAGCAGGGGGCAAATGTTCACGTCATTATGACGAAAAATGCGACGCAGTTTGTCGCGCCGCTGACCTTTGAGACCATGTCCGCCAATCCGGTGGTGACGGATACCTTCGAGCGCCCGGAGCGCTGGGAGGTGGAGCATGTGGCGCTGGCGAAGCGGGCGGAGCTGTTCTGCATCGCGCCCGCCACGGCGAACATCCTTGCTAAGCTGGCATGGGGACTGGCGGATGATATGCTTTCCACCACGGCGCTGGCGACCCGTGCGCCCATTCTCGTGGCCCCTGCCATGAACGTGAACATGTGGGAGGCGGAGGCCACCCGTAAGAATATGGCGGTGCTTCGGGAGCGGGGCGTGCATGTGATCGGCCCGGACAGCGGCTTTCTGGCCTGTGGCGACAGCGGCTCCGGGCGCATGTCCGAGCCGCAGGAGATTGTCGCGGCTATTGAGGAATTGCTCTGCCCCCGGCAGGACTATGAGGGGGTCAAGGTGCTGGTAACGGCGGGGGCGACCCGTGAGCGGCTCGATCCGGTGCGCTTTTTGAGCAACGATTCTTCCGGCAAAATGGGCTTTGCCATTGCGGCGGCGGCGCGGGATCGCGGCGCGGATGTGACGGTGATTTGCGGCATCACGCAGGTGGAGCCGCCCACGGGCGTGCAAGTGATCCGCGTGGAAAGCACGCAGGAGCTTTACGACGCGGTGACGGCGGAAGCAAAGCTGGCGGACGTGGTGATTCAGGCGGCAGCCCCGGCAGATTACCGCTTTGCCGTGCGGCACGATCAGAAGCTGAAGAAGCAGGACGGGATGCCCTTCATGGTGGAGCTGGTGGAGAATCCCGACATTGCCGCCGCTGTGGGCAGCGCCAAGCGTCCGGGGCAGATTCTCGTGGGCTTCGCCGCAGAGACGGAGCACCTGATGGAGAACGCCGCCAAGAAGCTGCAAAAGAAGAATCTGGACATGATCGTTGCCAATGATGTGTCCAAGCCCGGCGCGGGCTTCAACGTGGATACGAATATCGCCACGCTGCTGACACGGCAGGGCGCAACGGAGTGCCCGCTGCAAAGCAAGGCGGCGCTGGCGCAGGAGATATTGAATAAGATCGACAAGCTGAGGCAAGCATAATGTACCTTTTCGCAGAGCGTTATTGGGTGAAGGTCGTGCGCCGAAGCGGCTGCTGCCGGTTCAGTCTGCGCTATCATGCGGAGGATGGGACGTTCACCCTGACGATCCCTGCGGCGGTCAGCGATGATCAGATGAAGAAGTTCTTGACCGCGCAGACAGACTGGATGACGGCACGCCTCAGCGAGCGGGGCTGGCAGCCAAGCTATGCGGCAGGGGAGCGGCATCTTCTTTGGGGACGCTATGAGCCGCTGGGCGGCGGCGTACTCCCGGCGGGAGAGAAGGAGCTGAGCGCTCTATATGCGCGGGAGCTTACCAAGGAGCTTGAACGCATTCTGCCGGAGCAGGAGCGGCGCATGGGCGTGAAGGTAGATCGCATTACCCTGAAGGAAATGACGAGCCGCTGGGGCAGCTGTCAGCCGCAGACGCGTCGCATCAGCCTGAATCTGCGGCTGGCGCGGTTGCCGAGGGAATATACAGCCTATGTGCTGCTGCATGAGATGTGTCATCTGCTGCACGCGGATCATTCCGCAGCGTTCTATGAGGAGTTGACGAAGGTCTGTCCCAACGCCATGGCGCTTCGGGAAAAAATCAAGTCCGAACCCTTGGCACCGCTTCCACCCGCGTGAGTCTCACCGCGCGTTTTTCCGGGACATATGCTGAAAGGGGAATTTTCTGTTCCTTCAAGGGACAGCAGCTATAGATATCCCGGAAGTGAGCGTGAGATTATGAAGCGCGGCGAAATCTATCGCGCAAATCTTGATCCTGTGGTGGGATCGGAGCAGGGCGGTGTGCGCCCGGTGCTCATTATTCAAAATGACCGCGGAAATCTGCACAGTCCCACGGTGATTGTGGCGGCGATCACGTCCCGGCAGCGCAAGGCGCATCTGCCGATCCACGTGCTGCTGCCTGCACGTATCTGCGGTCTGCGGCAGGACTCGGTGGCTTTGCTGGAGCAGGTGCGCACGCTGGAAAAGGCGCGGCTGGAAAAATATCTCGGCTGCGTGCCGGACAGCGTGATGACGCAGGTGGACGCGGCCTTGGCCCTGTCGTTGGGCACGAAAAACGGATGACGGCATAAGGAAAGGAGCGCGAGGGAAGACCTGTTTCGAAAGGGCGGTTCCCTCGTCTCTTTTTTTGATAAAGGCTGAAAAACTTGCCTGCGGAAAGCGGCAATGTCATGGAGGAATGAGGATGAGCTGGAAGGACAAGCTGGGGAAGGTTCGACGTTCGGAGTTGCTTGTCGCCTATGTGCAGATCGTGCTTGGCTGCATCATCGGCGGTGCGGCCTATCCCATGTTTCTGGTGCCGAACAACATTGCCCCCGGCGGATTGACGGGCGTGGCGACGGTGCTGAATTACCTGATGGATGTGCCGGTGGGCCTGACCAGCATGCTCATGAACATTCCGCTGTTCATCATTGGCTATAAGGCCATGGGCCGGGTGTTTGTGGTGCGCAGCTTCATTGCGACGGTGCTGTTCTCGGCGGCGATCGACTTGATTCATGTGCCCGCCGTGACCACC
>USCW01000015.1 GCA_900553315.1 uncultured Eubacteriales bacterium | reverse complement strand
AGATGGCGGAAAAGGCATCGCCTACGCTGCCAACGAATTGTGCGGTATTGCCTATAATACAAAGAACAATTCGCGGTCTTCCGCGAGGAAATGGAGTGCATTCTTATGAGCAGACTTGGCGATTTGATTCGTACCGAACGCGTTCGGCAAAAGCTGACTCCCAAGCAGGTAGCAAAGAAATGCGGCGTATCTGAGAGCTTCATCATCTCGGTGGAGAACGGTACGCGCATTATCGCGGACGATCAGGCCCGGCGCATTTTGAAGACCATCGGCCTAAAGGAGCAGACCGAAGCGGACTTCACGCTGGACGACATTGCCGCGACGGTGGATTTGCAGACAGTGCAGCCCGCCATGGTGCGCAAGCCCGCCCCCGCCCCCAAGGCGGAGAGGGTCGCCTCCACCGAGGAAACGCCCGCCGAGGGCATTGCCGGTTCCGTCTGGCTGGATGCGCTGCAAAGCGTGCTGAAGCGCGTGCCGGTCATGAACGCGGTGATGAAGCCCGTGGATCATCGGTTGCTGCCCATTCTGAACGGGCGCATCGAAGGCGCGAACCCAGAGAAGGTTTTCTACTTTCTCGCCCCGGACGACAGTATGCGCGGCTTCCGCATTCACAGCGGGGACGTGGCGCTGATCGTTCCCGCCCAGAGTCCCATTGACGGTGCGGTGATGCTGGTGGAATACGGTGCGCACCGCGCCCTGCGCAAAATCAAAAAGCTGGACAACTTTCAGGTGCTGCTGCAATCCTATGACCGGGAATACAGCGCCGAGACGCTTGCCATCTCCGACATGACGTTCATCGGACGGTGCGTGCGTCTGGAAATTAATATGTAAGCATGGCAAATAGCAAGCGGCCGGGGACATTCCCCGGCCGCTTGCTATTTATCTGAGGTTAGCCAATATCATAGATGCTTTCCACCGTCAGCTGCGATTGCAGATCATGCAGCGTCAGCGGCACAGAGAGCGTAGACTTAGGCAGACACACCTCCCGCGTCTGTCCGGGCACCAGCAGGAGCCAGTTGTCCGAGAAGCGTCCGTCTGCCTGCGCCAGATCGAGGCATACGCCGTAGGCGACCGCGTCGCAGTCCAGCGTAATGCGGAAAGCGTCGTCCTGCTCCTCCGCTTCCCAACGGATGCGCGGCGGCTGGAAGTCAAAGTGCTTGGGTGCGCAGAACAGCTCGCAGCCCTCGCTGACCGCCTTGCCCTGCGTGTCCGTCAGGGTGAAGGCCACCAGCCGCTCATCCTCCGGATGCAGGGTCGACGCATCAAACTGCTCGGTGAAGTCAATCAGCCCCACCTCCTGCGCGGAAAGCGCCGCACAGGTCACAGACAGCTGCTCCCGGCGAAGCACCTCGCCCCGGGCATTCAGCAGCTGACAGACCAACTCGCCCGTGAAATCCTCCGGGGAATCGTTGGTCACATACATGCGGGCCGTCTGTCCCTCGGTCACGCAGGAGGCCAACAGCGGCGCGAAGAAACGCTTTGCGGCGTAATGCAATCCCTTCCAGCGTCCGTAATAATCAATAGAAGCCCACGAAGCCACGGGCCAGCAGTCGTTCAGCTGCCAATAGATCGCGCCCATGCACCGTCCACGGTTCCGCCGCCAATGCTCCACGCCGTAGCGAATGGCCTCCGCCTGAAGCAGCTGAGAGGCATACAGCATTCCCTTGAAGGAGTTCGGCAGACGCAGCGTCCGGGACAGATAAGAAAGGATCTTGCCGTTCGCGCCTGGGTTCTTCTGATGATTCTCCATCACGCGGGAGAAGATGTTCTGCTCCCGGCCTTGGGCGAAGGTATTCACCGTCTTCAGGCATGGGAAGGACTGAAAGCCGAACTCTGAGCAGAAGCGGAAGTAGAACCGCCGGTAATCGGTGAAGGGCTTATTGCCGTGCCACACGTCCCAGTAATGCACATCGCCGCGGTTCTCCCCGTTGGGATCGTCGAAGCCGCCGCCGGAGGAAGGCGAAGAGGGCCAATAGAACGTCTGCGGTGCGGACTGCTCCACCGCCTTCTTCAGCACATCCTCAAACTGTTCCAGATACTGCTGGCGCAGACGGTCGCAATGGCAGGACACATCGTCCCAGTTGCACCACGCAGTCTCCATTTCGTTATTGCCGCAGACGAGGCCCAAACAGGCGTGATCCCGCACGCGGAGCATGTTCTCGATGGCCTCCAGACGGATATTCTCCCGGAAAGCGTCCGTCAGCTCGTAGACGTTGCAGGCAAACATCAGATCCAGCCAGACCACAAGACCCATCTCGTCGCACAGGTCAAAGAAGAAGTCATTGGGATAATAGCCGCCGCCCCAGACGCGGACGGCATTGAAATGAGCCGCCACACAGTCCGCCAGCAGACGGCGGGTGCGCTCCTTGTTCACCCGGGGGATCAGGTTGTCCTCCGGGATATAATCCGCGCCCATGGCAAAGAAGGGTACGCCGTTGCACGCAAAGGCAAAGCTTTCTCCCCATTGATCCGGCTTGCGCTCCACGGTCAGCGTGCGCAGACCCAATCGGCGGCTCCAGCGATCCGCCGCCTCTCCGCTGTCGCTGAGCAGCGTCACCCGCAGCGTATACAGCGGATGCTTGCCCAGTCCGTTGGGCCACCACAGCTGTGGCTGCTCCACGGTCAGCTCGGTGGTCTCGCCCGTGCGAGCCTCCGCCCGGACGCACAGACTGCCGTCCGGCTGCATCAGCTCCACCCGGCAGGGCAGACCCGCTTCGCCGCCGCGGGTCACGGGGGTAATGGTCAGGCGCACCTTGCCGTCCTCATGATATTGCAGCACGCGCACCTCCGCCAGACGTGCACCGTTCCAGCTCTCCAGCGACACGGGCCGCCAAATGCCCGCGTCCGGCAACTGAGGACCCCAGTCCCAGCCGAACATGCAATGAGCCTTGCGCAGGGCGAAGTTGCCGCGCATGGTGCCCACGGCCTCGTAGGTCACGTCAGGATGATCAGCAATGGCCTTTTTCAAGAACTGATTGGGCGAGGCCAGCACCACCCGCAGACGGTTTTCTCCGGAATGCAGCGCCCGCTTCACGTCAAAGCGCCAGCTGCGGTGCATGTTATCCGCCTTGCCGATCTCCTGCCCGTTGACATAGACGGTTGCCAGCGTGTCCAGTCCCTCAAAGAGCAGCTCCACATGCTCACGGGCGAGGAATGCGGCGTTCACCTGAAAGGTACGCTGATACGCGTAATCCCGGTCGAACAACGGCGTAGTGATCAGTTCATTCTCCCCCACGAAGGGATCGGGAATCAGGTGATTGTTCAGCAGGTCGTTGAGCACGGAGCCGGGCACCTGCGCGGGAATCTGCTGAACGCCGCAGGCCTCCTCCAGCGTCCACGCGCCGTTCAGCGATAAAGTATCCACCATAAGAGCAGCCTCCTGTTGCCTGATTGGGATAACGTTCCAAGAGCACGCGGGCGGGTACGGCGACGGATGCGGTCAAGGACAGCATGAGCGGCCTTCCCCTGCTTTATGCCCCACATTTGCAGCCACAGTATAGCACAGGCCGGGATGCTTGTCATGCGGAAAATGCACCGCCGCTCCCGCTGGAAAAAAGCGGCAAAGAAATTTTCGAAAAGCGGCAAAAAGCCGTTGACAGGAGACGGAAGCTGTGGTATAGTTAACAGCGTCGTCAGAAAAACTGATTGACATGGTCGCATGGCTCAGTTGGTAGAGCACATCGTTCACATCGATGGGGTCACAGGTTCGAGTCCTGTTGCGACCACCACGCGCCTGGCAAGCTTGCTTGCCAGGTTTTTTGTTACTCTACTGCCATGCTCGAAAGGACGTGAAATCCATGGCAAAATTCGTGTCCCGCGAAAAACTCAGCAAAAAGGCTCGAAAGGAACTGGACAATCAGAAGAGAAACGTCTGGGCCTTCTCCCCTGCGACTAAAAAGGTCGAAAGCAAAAAACTTTACAACCGTAAGAAAAGCGCTCACGCTTGGAAGGATGACTTCAGCATGAGCGCTTTTTGTTTGCCTTGAAAGCCTTTCCGCAGTCTTTCCCACGCTGCCGCTATTTTTTAGCGCAGCTGCTCGATTGACAATAGCGCTAGGACGATGGTAGAATATATGTACAATTATTGATAATACATTTAATACTACAGTTGACTTCTAGATGCATTGCATGGAAAGGAGAGAAGCATGAAACGAATTTTATTAAAGACATTGAAGGTCATCCTATGGACTGTTGTATCTTGCATTGTTCTTGCGGCTGCTTTGATCGTTTTGAATGAAACGCTGTCAAAGCATGACAATTTAACTTATGGAATAGAACGAATCAGTGGTATTACAGGCTATCCGCTCACAGAGGAAAGAGTCTCTTTGATCCTGCATAAAAGTAATCAGAGCGATAGTATTGTAATGATTCATGACCTCTGCAGGCAGCCCGATGAGGTACGAGCCATTATGGAAGAACTGGTTGCAGCGGACGAGCGTTGGCAGCCGGCAAACATCGCGCAGAAGGACGCGTACCAAGAGGTTGTTTCACATCTTGCATGGGGCTTTGGAAAATATGAGCATTTTCGCCCTGTATGCGACATTCAGGATGGCGCGTATGACTATATTTTTATAGACAACCCCCAAAAGCGTGATACGTGTGTTTCCCTGGTAGACGTTGATACCTCAACCATTATCTTATATATCTGCTTGCACTAATGATGTACCGATGCTCCCGACTGAATGGCGACACATCTCGATGAAAAAGCTCCGGCGCACGTTCTTCCTCCTGCTTCTTGCTATCGTACTCCCCCTCCTCATCAGCCATTGGAGCATCGGCGGGAATTCTTATATAGCACGCAACGTTGGTTTCCCTTTTTCACAGGCGCCCAAGTGCATCTATTCCCTACAAGGACTCCGATGCCCGCGAAGAGGATTAACTGGATAAACCAGGTGTTGTATGCTATACTAAAAAGGGTTTTTACACCTTAGTATTTTGACTTCAACGCCTGTGGAGATGAATGTGATGCGCAATCAGGACAGATTTCGCGGATGCCTGATCGGAGGCGCCGCTGGGGATGCGCTCGGCTATGCTGTTGAGTTCATGCGCGAACGGGATATTTTCCGCACGTTCGGCGAAAAAGGCATCACCGAATATGAACTGTCAAAGGGTAAAGCACTGTTTTCTGACGATACGCAGATGACCTTGTTCACCGCGACCGGGCTCCTCCTGGGAACAACCAGGGGTATGACGCGAGGCGTCGGCGGCCCGTCTCCTTTTTACATAGGGCTCTGTTACCAGGACTGGCTTCAGACACAGGAGAAAGCATATTCCCCGGAAACGCGCGGCCGTTATTCCTGGCTTGCCAATATACCGGAACTGTACAGCCCCAGAGCGCCGGGCAATACCTGTCTTGCCGCTCTTCGCTCAGGCAAACCTGGCACTACGGAAGAGCCCATTAACAACAGCAAAGGCTGCGGCGGTGTCATGCGTGTCGCCCCGATCGGCCTGTATTTTAATGACAGACAAATGGATGTGAAGGACATTTGCCGCTTTGGGGCGGAAGCCGCAGCCCTGACCCACGGGCATCCGCTGGGCTGGATGCCGGCCGCAGCGCTTGTTCAGATCATTCATGAAGTCAGCCAGAACGGCGCGATTCTGCTTGAGGCTGTGCTTCATGCGCTGAACACGATAGACGAAATCTATCCCGAAAGCGAAGAGCGTGACTCTTTTACCAGTCTGATCGAGAAAGCAATCGACCTGGCTTCCGAGGATATGAACGACATCAAAGCGATCCATCAGCTGGGAGAAGGCTGGGTCGGAGACGAGGCGCTGGCCATCGCGGTGTACTGTGCGCTCAAGTATTCCGGGGACATCGACAGGGCGCTGATCGCCGCAGTCAATCACAACGGGGACAGCGATTCCACCGGAGCGATTGCCGGGAATATTGTCGGCGCGCAGGTAGGACTTTCCGGGATTCCGGCGAAATACACGGAAAACCTGGAGCTGCGGGATCTGATCATAGAGGTCGCGGATGATCTCTGGCATGACTGCCGGATCAGCGAATACGGTGATGAACACGATCTCGTATGGGAGCAGAAGTACATCGAAATGACATACGGAAGGAAAGCCAATGCAGATTGATCTTGAAACGCTCTGCCGGAAAGTCGAGCAGGCGGAACCGACGGCGCATTGTCATCCGCTTCCGGGGAACGATCAGGTTATTGTTACCTTCGACAACCGCCCGGATGTCAAGATTGCATTGCTGATTCCGTATGCGCAGCAGCAAATTCGCAAAGGATATCTGGATGACGAGTTATACACGGATTTGTTATTCTCAGTCAGGAGAATAGCAATTGGCGATGCAGTATAAGGAGCCGTAGCCATATGAAACTGTTTGACAAATATGATGCTGTAAGGTTTCCTGAGGAAAACGAAATATTCGTTACGCATGAAGGATATCTTTACTTCATCTACGATTCCAAATTTGAGCGTTGGCGAAAGCATGGAAATGCTGGGAATGACTATATTTCAGTCAGCAATTATCCGGACGTCAGCAGAGAAGAACTTATTAAGGCGATGGGTGGAAATTTTCCAAGTAAAGCAACCGATTTTCTGAGATTGTGTAATCCGTGTCAGTTAAACATTGTGAATCTGCTTTCTCTCCTTGAAGAAGACTATCCTCAGTATTTGGCGGATCACGCGATTCATTATGCTGTTCAGGAGTTTCTTTCTGAGTCGGTTATTTGTTATAAGTCTTATCTTGCGTTGAAAAAGCTGCTGGATGGAGCCTTTGCACAAAACAAACTCCAGGAATCGGTTTTAAGCCAGATTAAGGATTTGAGTTTTTCCATCATTGGCAGAGATATCTTCAAAGCTGAGATTGGCATTGTAGACGGTCACGATTGTTCTTCATATTTCTGGATTATGCCGGTTCGTGTTATTGACTATTCAAATACCGATGAGATTGACAATGTCGCTGAAATGCGACACGCGGAAATATCAATCGAAGAAGATGATGTTGCCCAGTACCTGACGCCTTTTCTCTATAAATACTTCGACGAAGACCTCAAGGCCAATAAAGTGAGAGTAGATTCCTATGGGACGGATGATGATGGCGTTGAGCAGATCGAATACAAAAAAGGCTTTGAGTGGTATTTGACTCACAACTTCTATACATTCGAAGCAGTGTCGATGATCATCAAAGATATCTGCGATACAATCGAGGCTTTGTCTGCTGGGCGTGAGAATGAATTCACCGCGAAATTACGAGAAAAAAGAGGCACCGCCACCCATCAATTGGTCTATGCCAAAGGGCTAAGCGACGCTCAGATCAAAGAGTATAATGACAACAGGCCCAAGGAAGATGACACAACAAAAGAACTGATTATCGATTTTTATCAGCGCTTCATTTACAGAATGGAGTACATGCTGAAGGTCGGTGGAGAAAACGGCTACGATCTGATTTCTTTTATGGGACCGTGAGAGGAAAATATGATTCTCTGGACGATACAGCCCATCGAAATATGGAAAATAATCCAGAAGGCCGGCGTTTATCGATGTAATCCAAAGCAGAGCAGTATGCCGGAACCTGAGTTTGTGGAGAAATATGAGTGGCTTATCCGTCAGATGAAGAAGCGAATCGGACCTCCGCCGGAAGGCGTTGTTTATCCGGTATGGGCTTGGTACAAGCAAAACGGCAAGCACAGGAAACCGGACCTGCGCGATGAGCGCTGGAGATACGGACCCGGGGATGAGGATTATACCTGCATTGAGTTTGAAATCCAGGATGATCAGGTGCTGCTGTCGGACTTTGACTCATGGCATATCATTCTCAGCAACGGCCTCTTCTCGGATTCTGAGGAGGAAGCTGATCAGAAGGATGCCTACTATGACTCCTTGTCCGCTGAAGAGCAGCGGGCAAACAAGGAGAAAAACTGGGAACAGGTATTTGACATCACACCGTTTGAAAATGACTGGACGCGACGTGGGGATTGGGTACAGGCAACTGTATGGGAATTGCGGAAAGATATGATCCGGGATGTACGGTTCTTTAGGACGGGAAAACACAAACGTAAAGGATAAGGCTATCTGATGGTATTTGCAAAGAACCAATGAGGATCAATGGAGGCGTTACATGGAATCGAATGATAGGCTTGAACTGTTGGGTAGAGCTTTTGCCTTTGGAGAAGTGGATCAACTTGCAGAATCCCTTTATGCCGACTGCAAGTATAATTCTGATTATGCACACAGACGGCTTACATCCGCAGAACAGATTCTTGAGAGCATGCGAAAAGTCAACGCTGCCATTCAGAATGATAAAGAGCGCAACAGCACATATACATATGAAATAGTAGAACTCAAAGCCCTTCTGAAAGAGGGAGTGGACCTTGATGCTCTGCATGGAGATTCCTTTTTTAATGTTTATGAGAATGGCTTGCTCCTTTATCAATTCGGTGATTCAGCCCCCGTTGCGGTGGTGTATATAAAGATCACCCCAGGTGGAAGCATCTCAGAAATCAATCTTTCGAGGAATCACAAGTGGTTTGACGTCACCTTTTATGGTGAGGATGGACTTGAGGATTCGGAAAAAGATATACCTTATACTGTAAAACAGATGAGTCCGCATGATCGGCAGGTAAAAGAAATGCAGTCTGTCTGGACTCATCAGAAACATGATTATGAGGAACTTGAAGATTCAGAAGTATACATCTGGAGACAGGCAGATATATACTTTTGCCAGTGGCTGAATAATAATGATTATCATCTTCTTGAGAAGCAGATATACGATGATTGCATTGGGTACAGATGCCACGGAAGAGGATACGCCTACACTGTCTATATGTTTGCGTATGGGCAGCAGAAGACTGCTCAATTGGATGGTGATTATTGCAGAAAACTACTCGATTATAAGCTTTCCGAGAAGAGCACGACCCTTGTGGTCTATCTCAATGTTCAGCGCTCCAAAGACGGTGAAGGCTTTAGCTATCAGGTGTGCGATTACTGCGGTAATGCTGACCGTGGTCCAGATCTCTGGCGAGTCAAGGAAATTAATGGGAAATGGATTCTAGAATTCTACCCGCGTAAAGAGATAATGGATGCGGAATATAAACTCATGTATGCCTTCAACAGAGACAATATGGATGTTTATGATTGCATTATGTCTGAAAAGGATCCAATGCTTACTGGCTGTTTGGAGCATCCGGGAAGCTTTGAGGGTGAGGATTTCTATGTGAACATGTTCCGCATCCATAGGGAACATGGCGATATGAAAATTGGCTATGTCCGTTTTAATGACGTCATCTACAGTTCTGCTCCATATATTAATGGGTACGGTTATTTCAGTTTCATGGTAGACAATGCAACAGATAGAATTTTGGAAGTAACTGTTTATCCATTTGATAATACGAAGTATGCAGAGTTTATAAGAACAGAAGAACGTGAAAGCGATTCCTGGTATGGGAATATTCCCAAAGTCACAAGCGTTGAAGCTTTGCCTCCCGTTGCGACAGAAAGGTTTGCAATAAAGCTGGGTTTCGACAATGGAGAATGCCGGAAATTCATTCTTCCTATTGCTTCAGAGGATGAACATAATGAAGAGGTTTCTTATAAATCATATGTTTTGACCGATGAAATATGGGGTACCGGCTTTATCACACAAAGCACTAATACACATCGCGGACTGGTGATTGAATTCAGAAACAAATTCTTTCTGTCCGTGCTGAAGTGCTATGAAGAAAGTGAAGACTTCAGTGAGCCCGAATTATGCGATGAAACCATATTTGAGGATGATACCACAATTGTCAGGCGAATTTGGACATGGAGAGCAAAATCGATATATGAGGATGAAGAAACCGGACTGATGAAGGCCCTGCTATCTGGGCAGGCATTTAATTACTATGGTGTTTCAACTTTTGCTTCGCGTGAAGGGAGAAGACTCTGCAGCATCAACTTTGACTATTCGGGTAATTTTCACGAAGGATTAGCACAAGTATCGAAAAATGGCTTTGGCTATGGGTTTATTGACAGAAATATGCAGTTTGCCATTCCAATGATCTACAGCAACGCGGATGAATTTAAAGATGGCAGAGCAAAAGTCAGGCGCGGAGGGAAATGGTTCTACGTTGATAAGACTGGCAAAGAAACCCTCATCGAGCCTAAATCCACCGGTGAAAAGTATCAGGACATAGGTGAATACTGTGAGGGCATGTGCAGGGTTTCCACGTTAAAACTCGGGTCCATGGATCTTGCATACTATTCTGATGATTCGGAAATTGCGGGAACTTGGGGATTCATAGATGAAACAGGAGTAGAAGTAATACCGCCTCAGTACATTTATGCCGAAGACTTTTCTGGCGGTATAGCTATCGTATGCAAAGGAAAATGGACAAAGGATCAAAAATGGGATAATAAGTATAATACTGGAAAGTATTGGACGGACGAAGAACTCTGGGGGGCCATTGATAAAACAGGGAACTCTGTGATTCCGTTTATTTTCGATGAAATAAAGCATTTCTCGGATACCGAAGAAGTATTTATGGCACACATTGGCGGCTGGGAAAATGGCCATTGGGGTGTTATCGACAAGCATGGGAATTGGCTTGCTGACCCTGTGTTCGCTGATATCGATCATGAATACTTTGATGGGTTGTTCGCCTTTTATGAGTCTGACAATTGGAATGATGATGTCCCGCTCGGAATCTATGACGTCAAGCAAAAGAAGGTTCTTTTTCCGCCGCAATTCTTTGATGTCAGCTTCAGAGATGATGGATGGATCGAAGTCGAGGTTTATGACGAGCAGCTTGGTCGGCGCGTAGAAAAATTGATAGACCGCGAGGGAAAAGAGAAGTTTCATTCAATCTACACATCAATTTATTGCTGGAAGAAGCCTTATGAAGTAATGATACGTGATGAAAATGGAGACAGGCACGGATTAATAGATGAGGACGGAAATGTTATACTCCCTTGTGAGTACGATGTTGCTTGGTCAGGAATTGATTATGAGCATAGGCGGATTATTTACAAGGAGAATGAAAAGTACGGTGTAAGGGATTTCGATGGCAACATTCTGATTAAACCTCTCTACTATGAGATTCATGGCGTGGACAAGCCTTTCTTGACTATTCGCGTCGGTGAAAAGGATCATTATAAAGAAGGATTGATTACACAGACAGGCGATGAAGTGATACCGGCAGTATTTAAGCGAATAAGCTGGTGTAAAGATGGCTATATCATTTGCTGCTCTGATGATCATTGCGAAATGTTACGATATTCCCGATTGAACACCCCATGACCGGTGAGCACCCCTGAACACCCCTCCGGTGAACACGGCGTAACAAAGTCGGAAAGCGTGAAAGCCCAGCAAAATCAACGTTTTTTCGCGGGTGGACACCTTACATCCGCATTCCGTAAACTTTAGTGTCTGGTGAGAGCACATCGTTCACATCGATGAGGTCACAGGTTCGAGTTCTGTCGCGACCACCAACACAGAAAGTCCTTGAGAAATCGAGGACTTTCTTCTTTATTTGTATTCTTCCCCGGAATGTTCAAAACCTCACCGATGTCAATCCTGTCGCGGCGCGAATTCCAAAACAAAACCGGCGCGAATTCCAAAACAACCGATTATACACAAAATATGCAAAAATCCCCCTTCCCCCAAAGGCTCTTTCCCTCTATAAAAGCCACACAAAAGGCATCAGCTTCCGCGAGATTTCCCGCATCGGCTGACGCCCTTTTTGCTGTATCTGCTTACCTGCGCCGATTCAGATCATCGCTCCACGGCTCCAACAGCATCATCACCGTGGGCTGTTCCATGGTCATCCCATAAACAGGATTCAGAACAATCGCGGCGTTCAAATCATGGAGCAGCTTCTCCAACAGCGCAATCGTTTCGTCACTGCTCCTGACAGCTCCCAGTACTGCTTTAACCCTGCGACTATCCCAGCCACACGCAGCAAGTGCGCCGTGGAATGCTGCCATGGCTACAAGATCGTCCCGAAAGGGCAAAACAGCCTCCTGCACCTGTGCAGATGTAAGTCCGCTAGCACCCAGCCGCAGCAGCTCCAAAGCACCGCTGCGGGCCAGTAAATAGGATGTTGTAGTTTGCCGCTTGACAGCTTGTGCCTTAGCATTGGCTTGCTTTGCAATAACACCCTTCAGCACTTCTTCCATTCTGAGTGCCAGCTGCTCTGTGCTGGCGCTCAGGACGGCCTCCTGCTCCCGACGCAGCCGTGCCTGCTCTTCAGGCGTATAACCTGCCATGTTCAACTGAATGTCGCGCAGCTTGGCCTGCTGTTCCTCTCGCTGAATGAAATAGGCATCCAGCAGCACTTCCAGTCGTTTTTTCGGCTCCATAGCTCCTCCTTAACGCATACCGCGCGCAAAACCACGCCGCGCCGCATCTGTGTCATCGGAACCATATACGCCCCGGCTGATGCTTCGCTTGTGGTCGCCCATGCTGCCGATACCAACATGAACAGAGGCAGCATCAGCCCATTCAGGAATCTGCTGAAGCACTTCGGCTACCGCCGCGCTAATGGCATCATCTGCACCCGTCAGCATCGGATCAATGCCATCCAGCGCTGCAAGCCGCAGCACATAAGGCACCCGTTCCGTCTTAACACCCTTCATCAGCGCTGCCAGCTGCGCCTTTGCTTCCAGCAGCTCCGCTTTCAGATCGGTGTTTTCCTTTTCAAGCCTTGCAGCCTCGTCCCCTGCATCGCGGGGTGCTTCAGCATTTTCCAGCACCATGCCCTCGGTCATGTCCTGTGTGGTATCCTTCATCTGAATCTTTCCTCCTTATGCCTTGTAGTTGACGAACAGTCCATTCACCTTGTTGTCCGGCACCCATACGTCATGATACTTGCGGTAATCAATCTTCCAAGCGTCAGCCGCGGGATTTTCCGCAGGTGCAAAAATGCGTATCGTGTCCGTTTTACACACGCCAATGGGTGCGTTTCGGGCGCAGATAATCCAGTTGATTTCCTTTGCGCCGCTGGCCGCTTCAAACCCGCCTGCTGCCTTATCCGTGTAGACCTTCGCGGAATCCTCGCCCGTGGAAGCATCCGCTTCGCCGTTCCAGAAGGTATAGGCCGACTTCATCCGCGCAGAGGGTACCAGCAGAATGGGGTGCTGGTCTACCATCTTGACCTGCGTAGAAATTTCACCCGTGCGAAAATCGCCTACGGACAGCTGCCGGGATACGCTGTCATTGGTGTCCAGAATAATTGCCACAGGAATGGACATCATGATAACCAGCGGCTCACCGCTGCCAATCTTGTCCTGTACCGCTGCAATATCCGCCTTCAGCTCCTTGAAAATACTGGATGCAGCGGGGGTGTAGGTGCGCTTGTTGTCACCTGCGCTCTGGAAAAGCTGACTGATACGATAAGCGTCTACCTCCGGCACAACCTGCACCTTCTGAAATTCGCCCATGACCGTGCCTGCCGCAAGCGAGAAATTGCTTTCATCCACGTCGTTCTTATCCAGCGTGAAGCTGCGCCCACGATCCATGCGCATGATTCGGGTTTCCCATGCCAGACTCAGCTTGCCTTTTTGGAAGCCGTTGGCTCTGGAATAATTCGCAAGCCCGTCCAGAGACAGCTTGGGAATTTTGATCTCGTTACCGCCGGAATACTTGGCAAGACCGCTGTTCTCATCCATCCAGGCCGTAACGGCTTCCGCCGTCATCTGCTTGTCCAGCTCCTGCTGGAATACTGCCGCGTAAGTAATGCTGTTCATACCTGCCTCCTGTTTTTCTGCTTTTATTTTTATTCCCGATCTACTCGGGAATGGGTGAACCATGCTGTTTGCTAATCAGTAGCCCCTTGCCACAATCTGCTGTATTCTTCGCCGCGAAAGTCGGTATTTTTGCGCAAGCTCCGCCGTGTTTTCGCCATTGAATTCCTGCCGTATCTTTTTCCGACGCAGATAGCGTTTCATGGCATCAAATTTGGGAATATACAGTACATCTCCGCCACACCACCCGCACAGCTTCTGCGTTGCTTCCAAGCCTAATGTGTGAACCATCTCCACATTTCGCGAGGGTATTGGCTCCTTGGGGATATACAGTACCGCCCCGCCTCGCCACTCGCACAGCTTCTGCGTTGCTTCCAGGCCCAATGTGTGAATCATCTCCACATATTGCGAGGGTATTGGCTCCTTATCCCGATACATCGTCATTCCCCCTTAAGCATGCTTCGAATACATACTTTATGGTACATAAAACAGACGGAAACTTTGTATCGTGGAGATTGCTGTGCCTTGTGCTACGCTAGGCATGTGGTTGTGGTGCAAGCGCTTCATCTGTGTTCATTCTTCCTTCTGTAAGCAAAAGGCGGGCGGCCTGTTTCGGGCCACTCGCCTTTTGTTGTGCTGTTGTCTGCAACCTTTGCCAGTATCGGCTCACCGCCGTCCCAGCCGACCAACCAGCCATGCAAGGATCAGCAGCAGGGTCAGCTGAACTCCCAGCATGACAGCCTCCGCCATAGTCATAGGATCACCTCTTTTCTGCTGGTATTTATCTTTGTACATGTGGCGTTTGCCTGTTTAATTCGCGCCATGCCGTTTGTTATGAAGGATGTTAGAAATCATTCGCTTTGACAATCCGAACTGTTCCGCCAGCTGGCTCACGGTTCGCCCATCCTGTCGTGCTTTGCAAATAGCTGCATTGCGTTCGTTCAGCTGCTTCGTTCGATTATTGGGAATGTAGATGGTTTCACCGCCGTATACCTCGCACAGTCGGTCGGCGATTTCTTTTCCTAACTGCTCCCGAAAATCGGTGTATAACCTGTTTCCCATGCTGACCTCCTGCCTGCGGCGGGCTTTATTGATTTACCAGCGCCACGCCGTCCCGGTAGCCATCCACCCATGCCATGGCGGCGCTTGTCCATGCCATAACGCCCACGGCTTCCCGGTATTCCGGCTCAAAGGCTTCTGGTACTGTGTCCAATGCTGCAAGTTTCCCTTGCTCTCCGGCAATCGTTTTGCCTGCCGTTTCTGCCCGATCCGCAAGAATGTATTCTGGCAGCGGTGCGGAAGCATCCTTCCGCTGCCGCTTGCAATGCTCCGCTGCGCCCAGTCCGTAGCGGTAGCCATTGTGATACCCCTTTTTCATACATTCATCAATGTAGCGATTGTATTCGCCCATTACAAATCTGCAGCTGGCAATGGTGTCAAAGCTGTGGCGGTCAATGATGAAATAGCTGCGCGTCTGTCTGGTTTGGATGTCCTTCAAGGTCATACTCATGCGTTCTTCTCCTTCTGTCCTTATCAATATCAAAAATAACGCCGTTTAACGCCCGTTACAGGCAGGTCTTCCCGGTGTGCTGTGAAGTAATGCCCCCTTTTTCACAAACCGCTGAAAGAGGCTTTTCCTGGCGTTTTTTCCCACTTGCTGTTTTAGACCGCTTGGGGAGTACACCGCACCCCTCCAATACCTGATGAAAAACGCGGCGTTCGTCTTCATCGCTGTCGTTTGCCCGCACAGCCTCCATCAGCAGCCGCAGCCCGTCCGCCATGCCGTGCAGGTAGAAGATCATCTGCAAATCATTTTCTGTATTCGTCATGTGGTCTGTAAGCTCGTTGTACTCCGTGCGGCTCAACCGTGTTTCCTTCAGCGCATTCATGTAAGCGTCTTGCTGTACTTCACTGTCCGGGCGCAGCGCGTAGCCCAGCACTGCATGTTTACCGTCCTGGCGGCAATCCTCCATCGCGTAATACAGGCATTCTGCTATAGGTCTTTCATGACAAAATGCCTGTACATTGTTTGCAGGCGGCGTGTCCTCCGCTGCTTGCGGCAAAGCTTCTATGTTTGGCATCTCGCCTGTGCCTGTCCACAGCCATAGCCTTTTTTTATCATCTATATTCAGTTCCTTCTGGGCCATCTCTTTCAAGGTTTTTGAGATCGGCAGTCCCTTTTCTTCAATGGCTTCCAAATGGTAGACAGGAATCATCAACCGTTCCGCCAGCGCTTTCCTGCTGATCCCCATCTTTTCCCGTACCATCTGCAGCCGCTTGCCAAACCCATCCTGCCATTTGCTTTCTGACGCGTTTTCCATGTTCATTCCTCCTGTATATTTCTGTGTGTTCAACCTCTTGCTTACAGCCCCGGCTTGTACATGACCGCTTCCTGCATGGTGGCGGCGGTGATCCGCCCGCCCTGCGCGGCGTAGAGACAAAGCTCCAGCATCTTCGTGTAGGTTCCCATGCCGCCGTGGGTCGTGTCCGCTGCCATCGCCGCCAGCTTCTCCACCACCTCCGGGTCACAGTCATAGCCCTGCAAGGCGGCGCGAATTTCATCCTTTCGCGCACCGCCGAAGGTGTATTGGAACATCCGCCGGGATAGCTGCGTCGTGTCCCGTCGGTTCAGCACGTTCGCAATGGCGGGCGTGCCGAATAGCAGTACCGTCACCCCTGCGTTGTCGTGCAGCTTGCGCAGCACATCCAGCTTCTCCACGTTCCACTTCTTCAGATACTCCGCCTCGTCCACAAGGATCACCGTGTCCGGCTGCTGCTTCAGCGCCCGGATCAGCTTCTGCGTCCGGCTGTTCAGCGTCCCGCGAAGCTCCAAGCCCAGCCCCATGCCGATCTCGTCCAGCAGATCGCCCAGCCGCATGGACAGCCATGCCTCAATGCGGATCGCGTGGGGCAGCTTGTCCTTCATGATGCCCGCCACCGTGGTCTTGCCCGTTCCCGGCATCCCGATCACCACGCCGATCTCCCGGTGCTTTACGCAGAAGTCGCAGAAGCCCAGCGCCCCCAGCAGATCCTTCGTGCGGATCAGCTCCAGCGTTTGCTTGGCTCCCGCCGCCGCGGGCGCGGCTTGCAACCCCTGACTGGCCTCCCAGCTGTCCACCCATGCCCATAACCGCGCCACGCCCTCCGCGCTGATGGAGGCCGCGCCCCGGTTCGCCAGCGTGGAAACGTAGCTGCGGTTCACCTCCGCCGCGTCCGCAATGGACTGGTACGATGTGCCGGAGACCTCATGAATGCGGTTCAGCTTTTCGCCCAGCGCCTTCATGCTGCGCGTCTCCTGCATTTGCAATGCTTCCATAGGTTCTTCCTCCTTTTTGGTTTTTGCCTTGTGCCGGGCGGGGGAGCTGCACCCCCGTCAAAACATCTCGTCCCCGGCATGTGAGTTCCGCGCTACGGCGCGGGGCGGGGGCTTTCCGATCGCCCCCGCCGCCCCTTCGGCCCCCCTATTTGTATAGGTTTATCATCAAGTGGAGGCCGAAGAGTCCAGAGGCGATCGGAAAGCCTCCGGTCGCGCCCGCAGGCGCGAAACCTCTTGCTTTATAAAGAATCAAGCTTGAAAAAGCTACCAACTCTAGAACCAGAAAAATGGTCTTCGGGAGGGAGCGCGAGGGAGGAGCTTCTGGCACAGAAGCTGCCTCCCTCGCAAGCCTCTACACCTCAATTTGCATCCGGCATGTCCAGCAGCAGCGCACCCATGGCCTCCTGCCGCTTGCGGATCGACCCGTCCGCCCGCTGGGCGGCTTCCTGCCGCCGCGCCTGCTTCTCCTCCGCTTCCTGCATCCCGCGCCATGCCCGCTCGTGTACAATGCTGCTGATGGTCGCGCCCTGCGCCATGTCCGGCACCTCCGTCGCCATCTCGTCCAGCATCCGCACACGCTCTGCGGGCAGCCGCAGCGCCTCCAGCTTCGTCCGCCGCGTCCGTGCCTGCATCGCCAAATGCGCTTCCAAGCGCTCCTCGTCCTCGCCGATCATGCGGAAGTTCTCCGCGCTCACGGCCTCGCATACAAAGCCCCGATCGTTCAGCACCGCCACCGAGGCCGCACCCTTCCGACTGTACAGCACCTTCACCCGCTGCCCGATGATCTCCGCCAGCGCGTCGTCCCAGTACCGTTTTCCCGCCAGATAAATGCCGTCTGTCCGCACCACGCGCTCCACACGCTGCTTCTTCGCCAGCGCCAGAATCGCGGGACTTGGAATCTCCGTCCGCGCCCGTTCATGACCGCGGTACTTTTCCAGCGGACTCTGCGCATTCGTCTCTGCCTTGAAATCGTGATACTGCGGCAGGATACGGTTGACCCATAACGCGATGAACTCCTCCAGCGTCAGCAGACGCTGCTTGCGGATGTTCTCCATCAGCTTCTCCGGCTTCAGGTCGATGCCGTTGCCGCAGTACCCCGGCAGCCCGCGGATCCATTGCCCCTCGATCAGCCCGAACATCCGCTCAATGGGCTTGCTTCGCGCCCGGTAGGGGATGGCGTGGGTCACGCCGATGCCCAGCGTCTTCAGCAGCGCGTTGTCCCCGTCCGCGTCAATGTTGATCTTCCCCGGCTCGTAGTCCGTCACGCCGTCGCCCTCAATGCGCTTACAGCGGTAATCCTTGCCGTTGTCGATGTACAGCCACAGCGGAATGCCCCAGAATTCGCTCCCTTTTGTTTTCAGAATGCCCGTCTCCAGCGACTCAATAATCGTGTCGCTGTTCGGGTTCAGGCTGATCGCCCAGCCCACAATGCACCCGCTGCAAGCATCCATCCACGCCGTCAGCCACGGCCTCGCCGCCCTGCCGCCGCCAATGTCCACAAACAGGTCGAAAATGTGGTTCTTCACGGAAAGTTAGGGAAACGAACAGAGAGGAACCTAACGAGCATAAAG
>USCW01000014.1 GCA_900553315.1 uncultured Eubacteriales bacterium | reverse complement strand
GGCTCTGTCAGCCGCCGTGACCACAACCAAGCTTATTGGAGAGGCACACCCCTCTCAGGCGGAACCAATTCCGAAGAACCGTACCTCGCCAAACGCCAGCTACTCTTCGGGAGAGGGGGGCCGGGGGAGAGGTGCTTCTCTTAGAGAAGCAGCCTCTCCCCCCGAGCTCTCCACGTAATTTCCTCTATGTTTTCCTGCGAGTATTCGATCTCGGAGGAGAAGAGACGCACGAGGGAGAGGAAGGCTGGGAGCGACGCGGCGCGGTGGGCGTTTGTAAGCGCGGCGATCAGCAGCCAGCAGCGGAGCACAAAGACTAAACGCGGCTGGATGCAGCCGTCCTCCAGCGCGGCGGGAAGATGCCGGTAGAGCAGACAGCATAATAGCTGCTCGCCGGGCAGGGACAGCGATTCAGGCAGAAGCGGCGCACAGGGAGTTTGCGCAAGCTCCTCCAGCAAGGCTGTCCATGCGGGATCGAGACGCTCCAGCTTTAAAAAGAAGCTTGCCCATGCCCGCATGTCGGGAGCGGCTTCCATTCCCGCAAGCTGCATAAGCTCCCGCACCCGTGCATTCAAGGGACGCGTGCGGTCACGCGCAATGTCCAGCAGGGCCTCGCGGTCGCGCAGGAGCGCCGCTTCCTCCGGCAAAAGGGCTTCGCCTCCGCCGTCATCCGCCAGCACGACCAAGCGAAAGGGAGCCTCCCGCGTCAGCTGCTGCCGTGCGGCTTCCTCGCAGCACAGGCCTAAGCCGATCTCCACCCGGTCGGTGTAGAAGTTCCGATAGCGCGGATGATCGGCGCAAACCTGACACAGACGCTCCGGACCCAGCTCGCAGATCAGCTCGCACAGATGATCCTGCCGCAGAAAGGGACAGCGCTCCTCCGCCGTCAGCCGAAAGGAGAAGGTGCCGTCCTCCGCTTGTACGATTTCCTGCGCCAGCTTTTTGCCCAGCGGGCCTTGCACCTGTCGATAGGCCGCCAGCGCGTCCTCGTCCACGTCGATCTCCCACCCGGCGCAGCAGGTATGCTGACACCTGTCCGCAATACATGTAAAGGAATCGTACCCCTCCGGGGCTATCAGCTTCACTGCCGCCACCTCCATGCAGAGTATACCACAATCCGCAGTGCGGCGAAAGGCGGGTGCGGCACAAATCCGCAGGAAAACCGCCGACCGCCCTTGCGCGGCAGGGCCGCATCTGTTATGATAAATCGAAATAAGATGCAAGGGACGTGCGAGAAAATGGAGAGCTTCAGCAGCCAGCTTTTGCGGGCGCGCAAGGCGAAGGGCATGACGCAGGAGCAGCTGGCCGAGCTGCTGCAAACCTCGCGGTCGAATATTTCCCATTGGGAGAACGGGCGGACGCTGCCGGATATTGAGACGGTAAAGCGGCTTTCGCGGATCTTGGGCTGCAATTTTCTGGATGGGCGGGAGCCGATGGAGGGGAAGGACGAACCGCCGGTGCAGGAGGTCGCCGTGCCGGGAACGTCGCAGGAAGCGTACGTGCGAGAGGAGACAGTGCCTAAAACGGATGTTTCAGCCGAAGCGCCGTCGCCCACACCGCAGAAAAAATCCCCGTGGCGCTGGCTGGGGCCTGCGCTGGCGGCTGTTGCCGTGGCGATTGTGGTCTGTGTGGTGCTGCTGCAGAAGCCGCAGTCGAGCGGGGAGGCGAAGATCGCGTTCTATACGCGAGAATCGCCGATCTATATGGGGCATTATGATGATATGGGCGGCAACGGCTGGCGCGTGGATGTTGTGATGGTGAACGAGAGCGACGTGCCCTTCACGCCGGAACGGGTGGTTGCGGAGTTCATGGAGGGCGAAAAGCGGGACGGCTTTCTGCGGGTCGGCTATGGGGAGATTCGAACCTGTATGCTGAATGACAAGCTGCTGAAGGATGAACAAGCGCTGCTTCCCTTCGGCACGAATCACACCAACTGCGACCGCGTCAAGCTAACCCTGACCGGCACCGACGACAACGGCCACGCGCAGGAATACGTCTGCGAGACCGAGCTGCTGCAAGAGAAAAAGGAAGAATAAGGGTTTTGCGAGGGAGGGGGCTTCTCTAACGAGAGAAGCGTCCTCCCTCAAGTCCATTTTTGATTAAGGCAATACCGCACAAATGAGTTGGTGCGGAGGCGAATGAATTTTTCGTCAGATGCAATGGCAGATTTTGAAGGTTTACTGGAGGTAAATCGAAAAATCTGCAAGCAGCAGATGGCGGAAAAGGCATCGCCTACGCTGCCAACGAATTGTGCGGTATTGCCCTAGAAATAAGATTTATAGAGCATTCAATAGTGACAGAGCAAAGGCCTTTACTTCTGGCATATCGGCGTTCTCCCACAGTCGGGCAGTCAGATGCATATATCCATCCTTGCGGTATAGAATTCCCAAGCGCTGGCAGCGCTCTACATTATCGATCATCTCTACTACAGGTACGGCCAAAGCGTCCAGCGGTTCGCAATGGGCATGTGCAAGAATAGGATACCACGGTGGCGTGGTGTAATCCTCTGCCGGAAAGCCCGCCAGCGCCGTGTCCTCCTTGTCGATACACAGCCCCAGCGTACCTGTAGGTGTGGGCTTGTGCATACAAAGTGAAATATGGTTAAACATGGGAAAACACCAGAAATCTGTACAGTATTCTGCGGGGAGCTTGCCTGCAGAATCAGGAATGACGAGTGCAAGGTCCTTTGCATGAGTTGCTTCTGTCACGTTCTTGATGAAATGTACCTGTTTTTTTGCTGTGAAAATACCCTCAGGTGTAATTTGCACATCCACTTTGGGAAATACCCACAGGGGATATATATTCTCTGTACCATCCTCCAGCTTAAGTAACAACTGGAGTTTGCATGGAACATCTGTGCTTACCTTTCCCATGTCTACTATGACCTTTTCAGTCAGCCGTCCATCTCGTTTGCCAAGCTTCACGACTTCCTGCATCAGTATTGTGTCACCTTTTTGCAGCGTACAAACTACCTGTGCATGGCGCTTAGCAGGATCACATTCAGATACCTGTACGCCGAAGCGCAGGGAATCCCCATCTTGCAGCGCAAAGCGTTCAAATTCTCCAAGCACTACTGTACCGGCACAGAAACGTCTCCATTCTACCGGGGTAATCAGACCTTTGCTTTCCATAAAGGCGTTTAATACGCCTACTAATGCGGTACCTTGTCCACTAAAATCTTGTAAATCCAGTAGTTGAAAGCCTGCCAGTTCGCTGCTGCGCAGCATGGCTTCGATTTCTCGGCGATAGCAGTCTATCGCCAACTTGCCCGCACACTTGAAGTATTTTTCATGCTGGTCATATAATCCAGCATGTATCAGCCTCTCCCGGAACACCTCAAAGTTCCGAGCTTTTAATGGGCCAGTATACTTATCAATTTCTTGAAAATCTGGATAGAACTCGTATTGTCCCACTTCATGGGCGATTACTGGGATTTGCGGAATAAGCTCCTGTGCCGTCTCCGCTGCTACCTCCTTCACGTTTGTACCATATTGAATTAGCACTTTCCCAACAGCGCGTGCTTGATTCACTTGCTGAGGAGCAATCATTTCGTCAAAAGTGCTGACGGATTCTGGCGCTGTGGTCTGTACAATTCCCTGCGGCGCATCGCACATGGCATAGGAACCACGAATCAACCGATCGTGGCTTAGGCGTACGCCGACAAAAATATCTTCCTCTGCAAGGATATCCGGTGCAAACTGGAAATTGTTAGATCCACTAATGTAGAGCCTATCTGAGTCATAGTTACGATAATCCGCCAGCATACGGTTCAGCGCTGCCTTGCTTCCCCATAACTCGTTGCCCATAGAGAACATAACAAAGGAAGGATGATGCCCATATTCTCTCAGGATGCGGAAACCTTCTTCCATTAAATAGGCTTGTTCCTCCGGATTGTAACCCTCCTCGCCTTCCTCTGTAATGGTCCCCCAGAAGGGTAGTTCGGGTTCCATAAAGATGCCCAGTTCGTCTGCCACCGTAAAGGCTGCGTCCGTGGGACAGCAGGTATGAAAGCGGTAATGATTGATGCCATAACTTTGCGCTGTGGTCATTACCCTGCGCCAACTGTCTATGTCACAGGGGGCATAGCCTGTGCTGGGAAAAAGAAGGCCGTCATGCTTGCCGCGCAGGAAAACCTCTCGATCATTGCATAGCAGCTTACGTCCTTTTGCGTGAAAGTTACGCAAGCCAAAGGCGACATTGTAGCTATCTGTACCAACTGTCAGTGTAAGCGTTTGCATAATGGGGGATAATTCGGCCCACAAGGGAAGATTCTCTTGAAGTGTGTACTGCCCGTCTATTTTTCCGTCTGTATAATGCCATTGTTCAGCATGACTACCTGCAACATCAACCGTTACCTGCCCGCTGGCAGGTCCAATCACGTCTGCGAGAATGTGCAGGGAATGCAAATCATGTGACGATAAGACGCGAATGCCTGTTAGTATTACCTCGCCTAATGTAATGGAGATTTCTCCTGTAATGCCATTCCAGTTAGATTGTGTGTCCGGAGAAGTCAAATGTCCGCCTTTGGTGGGATATCCTTTGTTGGATACGCAGATGCTCAGCGTATGATCTCCATCTGCCAATGCAGGCAGTACATAGCGATGGGGAGTGGTCAAGCTCTTACAGGAGCCAAGATGCTGCCCATCTATATAAACAGTAGTCATGCGTGTGCGTTCAAGTGTCAGCATGGCTTGCAGTCCTTCCCACCCCCTGGCTGTAAAGGTGCGCACGAACCATGCGTTGCCTTCAAAAGGATGAGTATCCGTCAGGTGACCTGTTTCCCGTGCACAATTTTCCGGGCCCAGCCCAGCAGCCGAGGTCGTTCCTGGCAGCTTCATCAACATATTGCCTGCAAGCTGCAACGGTAACGTTTGCGATGCATCTAATCGAACTTGCCACATACCGCTCAAATCAATTTTTTTCACAGTTTCCGCTCCTTGTCATAGTATTATCTGCACAAGTGCAAGGCTTTTCGCCTAAATCCTTGATTCCTTTTGCACTTATTTTACCATGAAACGGCCTCTGAACTTTGTTTTTCCTCTGCCTTTGGCTATTTGCAGGAGACACTACATTACAATTTTAACAGAGATAGAACAATTTGTCTATGCAGTACGCAAGCATTGGAGCATTGAAAATCAGCTGCATTGGTGTCTTGACGTTATCTTTAGGGAAGAAGCAAATCGTGTACGAAAAGACTTATCCCCGCAAAACTTGAATGTTTTGCGGAAGGTCGCATTAGCACTATGTAGAAATACGAGTTTGGCAAGCGCGTCAGCCTACAGAAGCGGCGTTACTGGGCCTGCCTTGACCCTGATGCTTTCCTGCACATTCTTTTCGGATGATTCTTAAATGCTGTTGCCCTGACGCAAAAACGCCGGAGAGCGCTTTCCTTCTAAAAGCTGCCCTCCGGCGCTTATTTGCTTTTCTTATTCCTCCGCCGTGGTCATCAGCGTCATATGCCCCGCCACGGTCACGTCGGAATCCACCGTGACCAGACAGCTTTCGCCAATGTGGACAGGCGTACCGTTCAACGTACCCTCGCCCGCCGTGCAGGTCATCAGCTCGTAATGATCAAAGTGCAGCGTCTTTTCGCCGTTCACGTCATAGCGGCGAACACAGAAGCTGTCATTGCGGATGAATGTGGTCACACGTACCGTCTCATCCCCGGCATTCACAGGCGCGGGATGCGCGTCCTGCTGGGTCAGGGAATAATCCACGCAGCGAATGGCCTCTTCTAATTGCAGCGGCCGCTCGTGGCCCTGCGCGTCGCGGCGATGGTAATCATAGAAACGATAGGTCACGTCCGTGGCCTGTTGAATCTCATAAACGATACTGCCCTTTTTCAGCGCATGGACAATGCCTGCGGGCAAATACACGAAGTCGCCCTGATGCACCGGCAGATATTCAATAATGTCCTGCCATTGATCTGCCGCAATCTTCGCCCGAAGCTCGGCCTCGTTCTTCGTCTGCTGACCGTAGACGATGGACGCGCCCTCCTTCGCTTCCAGGAAATACCATGCCTCGTTCTTGCCCGTGGGATAGCCCGCCTGTGCGGCAATCGCAGCCGTGGGGTGAATCTGCAGGCTGAGGTCGTCCACCGGCGCAACCAGCGAAATAATCACCGGGAAGCGCTCCCAGCGGCTGCGGAACAGCTCCGGCGCTTCCTGCCAAACCTCCAGCAGCGTTTTTCCGTCATAGGGCCCGCCCACAAGCACGTTGCTCTGGCCTGCGTCCTCCTGCGCGCTGAAGGACCAGCTTTGGCCGATGCCGTCCGGGAAATCCGGATAGCGGAAGTATTCCCGCAAAAGCGTGCCGCCCCAAATCGCGGGACGAGCGATCGGCTTGGTAAACAGCAGCATATAAAAGCCTCCTTCTTTATCCCAGCAGCATATCGTCCAGCGTCAGGAACGCCGCGCCGACCATGGGCGCGTTGGAGCCCAGACGCGCAGGAAGCACGCGGATGGTGCGCGTAGCCGCCCAAGCGGGATAGCCGTATTGCAGAATCTTCTGGGGCAGCGGGTCAATGACCAGCTCCTTCTGGGAGCAGATACCGCCGGAAATAATTACCGTATCCACGGACAGCAGATCCATCCCGATGGCGATGCCGTATGCCAGCTTGTCCACGCACTCTCGGATCAGCTCCAAGGCCTCCGTGTCCCCCTGCTGCGCCAGCCGGAACACGCTCTCCGTCTGCTGCGGCAACGCCCGCAGCTTTTCCGGAAAGCGCTCCATAGCCTGCGCCCAAATGGCGGTACCGCTGGCGTAGGCTTCCAGACAGCCCCGGCGGCCGCAGCCGCAGGGACGGCCCTGCCATACAATGGGCGTATGTCCCAGTTCTCCCGCGGTGTGCATGGCTCCGGAAAGAATTTTTCCTTCCAGCAGCACGCCGCATCCGATGCCCGTGCCGATGGTGACGCACATCATGTTGCGGCAGTCCTGCCCCGCGCCGAAAAGATGCTCGGCCCATGCGGCAGACCAGCTGTCCTGCACGATCACCACATCCCGGCCTAGGCGCTCCTGAAGCAACGGCCCCAGCGGCACGTTTTCACCGAAAAGATTGCAGCTGTACGCGACGATCCCGTGGGCGGAATCCGCCGTGCCGGGAATGCCCACACCGATATGCTTCACCCGCGCCATGGACACGGAAACGCTATCCAGCATAGCCGTCAATTCCGCGCAGACGCGGTCGGCAAAGCTTGCCGTTTCCCGCGCACCCTGCGAGGAGATCACGCGGTTCACGACCACCTCGCCGTTTTCACGTACAAGGCCCATATTGACCTTTGTGCCGCCAATATCAATACCAATACGATAATAGGATGAATCATCCACCGAGGGAACACCTCCAGCCAACATATCGCACAAGCGGCGTTGTCGCTTCTGCGAGTTTGCATTTTCACTGTCATCAGAGCTGACGGCCGTGAAAAATGGTAGGAATGTTTTCGGTTGAAGCCGAAAACGCCCGTCCGACCGGCAAAGCCGGTCGATACGATGGAAAGGCTGTGTCGGCTGCACCGAATACGCAGGGTACAAGCCTTATCGCTGCCAACGGCATCCTGCTCCATCAAACGGGGAATTTTATTTTTCCAAAGCAGTGCGAGCCTCCGGGCTCTCCTGCGCCAGACGGCGCATACCGCCCAGCACGTTCGTGGCGCTGACCACGAAGCTGGGCAGCTTCTGATAGCCCGCGTTGACGCACTCGAAGGAGCCCTCGTTCAGCAGATAATCGCCCGCCTCCGTCAGCACCTTCAACCCCAGCGCCGGGTCGGCCTGATACAGGCACCATGCCAGCCAGCCCGTAGCCGTGGCCCAGTACGCGCCATTTTGATATGTCTCATGGGGCACGTCGATGAGCAGCCGCTCCCAATACTGTCCCTTGGGCAGATGACGAATCTGTCCCGCAAAGACGTACTCGTCTACATGCCCCTTCAAATAATGCAGGATCGTCTCCCGCGCAGCTCCTGCGGGGAAGCCGATATACAGCATATAGGCGTTGCCCCAGATGTCAATTTGACGGCAGTCGTGATCGGCGGCAAGGAACATGCCGCTTTCCGTATCGTACAGGCGGCCGATATGCGCCTCAATCTTCTCCGCCATCACGCGCCAGCGGTCGTCTGCTTTGCCGAACTCCGCGCACATGGCCTCCATTTTGCGGCACGCACGCCAGAGCAGCAGGGACTCCATCATCAGACTGCCGGTCTTGGCGACAGTGTCCGTAAAGCCATAAGGCGAATGAGGCCGCGCAGGATCGGAATACACCAGTCCGTCCGCGTCCGTCGGGATCACCAGCAGCCCCTGCGCCAGCGCGTCATACCATTGCGCAAAAAGCTTTTGCCCCTGCACATGATCGATTTTTTTCATTAAATCTGATACAATATAAACGAGGAAGGGCGTGTTGTCGAGGTTCGCCTCGCCCACAGGCTTGCCCACCTCGCCGGCGGCATAGACAGCCAGCCCGTCGGCGTAAATGCGGTCGGGCATCCAGCCGTCCTCCCGGCGGCCGCCGATGGCGAAGTTGATGCAGCCGATGATCTCCTCGGCTTCCACAGTTTCAGGGGCATATTCCACCATATAAGAAAAATCGCGCAGCCACAGCGCGTCATAGCTGGCTACGCCGTCCGGCGTGAACAGCGTGACCCCGCCGGGCGTGACCTTCGTGCAGCCCCGCACCATCTGACGGGACAGCTCCTCTATCTTTTGCAGCAGACTCATTCGCAGAAGCTCCTTTCTCCCGGGCCCGCGCAGGGATGATCCCGGCGGGCGAAATGACCTGCTCTAAATTATACAGGACTGCATCCAACAAATCAACACGTTCGGAAAAACTTTTTAGAAAAAACTTTTTGAAAACGTATTTACAAAAGTAAAAGCCGCTGTTATAATATACGCGAAATGAGGGTTAACCATGGGCCAGACGACCAGAGAATTCAAGGGCAACAGCATCCGCGTTCTCAAGGAAGCGAACAAGTACCTGGTGCTGCAATGCATTATGACGCTGTCTCCCCTCGCAACGGAGGACATCGTCAAGAACACCGGACTCAGCCGACCAACGGTGCTGAATATCCTGCGAGAGCTGGAGGAGGACGAGATCGTCATCAAGGACGGCTTTTCCGAATCCAACGGCGGTCGTTCCGCCGCGCTGCTGACCCTGAACGGCAGCAAGCATCTTGCCCTTGGCATTGACTTCGAGTTTCCCGCAGTGCGGATGGTCATCGCCAATCTGAAGGGCGAAATTCACAGCAGCCGCAAGGTCGTCTACGACAAGGCGATTGAGAAGGACGAGCTGCTGCGGGATTTCTACCGGGAGCTGCATGACTTCATTGCTGCCTCCGGCGTGGACGCGTCCCTGCTGGACGGCGTGGGCATCGGCGTTTCGGGCGTGATCGACTCCGCCCGGGGCGTATCGCTGACCATCGAGCGTATCAACTCCTGGTTCAATGTTCCCTTGAAGGAGGACTTGGAGCGGGAGCTGGGCATACCGGCCTATATCCGCAATGACGTTCACCTGCTGGGCTTGGTGGAAAAGCGGCTGTACCTGCCGGACGACTTGACGGACTTCATCTATGTCGCCATTCGTTCGGGCATCGGCAGCATCGCCTACCAGCACAACAAGCCCATGCGCGGCGAGAAGGGCAACGCGGGCTTCATCGGCCACACGACCATGAACCCCACCGGCCCCGAGTGCTGCTGCGGCAGCCGCGGCTGTCTGGAAACCTACGTGGGACAGCTTGCGACGGTGGGCAGGTATGAAGCCCTGACGGGACGGCAGCTCTCCTTTGACGAGATGCTGCGCCGGGCTGACACGAGCGACGACGTCGCCAAGCAGGTTTTGCAGGACGCCGGGTTCTACTTCGGCGTTGCGCTGGCTAACCTTGTGAAGACCTACGAGATACCGCATGTGATCGTCGGCGGACTTCCCGAAAAGGAAAGCGCCGTATTCATGAAGGCCACGCGGGATGCGCTGCACAGCTACATTCCCGACAGTCTTCAAGTTGATGTGCAGCTGCGCGTTGGGCAGCTGCCGGAGGAGCAGTACGCGCTGGGCGGCTGCTATCTGGTTTTCGAGCATTTGTTCAGCAGGCCTAAGCTTGCGCTCAGTTTGATTTGATGCACACGGCCGACTTCGGCCGGGCCGGCCGCGTGCATGAAATAGAATCCCCTTAGCGGTACTAATGAAAGGAGCTTTCCAATGATGAAAAAGCTTGTTTCTCTTGTGCTGGCTCTGTCGATGATGCTGACGATGGTCGCCTTCAGCGCCACCGCCGAGACCACGGATGAGCCCGTAACCCTGACCATTCTGTCCCTGAAGAATGAGTCCGCGCCTCAGGAAGCCTTCAACGAGATGTTCGAGAACTTCTCCAAGCAGTATCCGAACGTCACCTTCGAAATGCAGTCCATGACCTCCGACGAGCTGAAGACCACCCTGCGGGCTCGCATTGCCTCCGGTGATGTGCCCGACATCGTGACCTGGATGAAGGAGATCGACGCTTCTTATCTGTATGACCTGACCGGCCAGGAGTTCCTGAACAACCTGAACTCCGAGACCGTGGCGGGCGCCAACGCCATCTACAGCGAGGGCACCTACGCCATGCCCATCGACAACGGCTATATCGGCATGTTCTACAACAAGGATGTGCTGGCCGCCAATGATGTGACCCTGCCCACTACGCTGGAAGAGCTGCGTGCGGCCTGCGAAGCCCTGAAGGCGAAGGGCGTGACCCCCTTCGCCACCGGCTGCCTCGACCTGTCCGTGCCCTACATCGGCCTGATCGGCCTGTTCGCCCAGACCGTGTATGCGCAGGATCCCGCCTGGTCCGCCAAGCGTGACGCGGGCGAAGTGAGCTTTGCGACCAGCGCTGAGTGGCGCAAGGCCTTCGATCTGCTGACCGAGATCGTCTACGGCTATGCGGATGCGAACAACACCTTCAACATGGACTATGACCAGTCCGCCGCCTGCCTGGCGACCGGCAACGCCGCGTTCTACATCCAGGGCTCTTGGGCGCTGAGCGCCATCCGTTCCGCCAACAAGGACGCGAACATCGGCATCTGCGCCATCCCCGTGACCGACAACGCCGACGATGCGAAGCTGCTGGCTTTCCCTGACACCTCCATGAGTGTCATGAAGGATTCCAAGCATGTTGACTGGGCGCTGAAGTTCATGGACTACATGACCACCCAGGAAGCCGGCACCATCTGGAGCGAGAAGGTCGCTGTGTCCTCCGCCGTGAAGGGCGTTGAGGTGGACTGGGATCCCATCGCCTCTGACGTCAACTACTACCTGAGCAACAACAAGTTCACCCCTTACGGCGACCGCGTGCTGCGCACTATCTTCACCGACAAGCTGTGGGAGCAGTTCAGCACCGTGATGCTGGGCACCGCCACCTATGACGATCTGGCCAAGGAGCTGGATACCTTCTGGGATAAGGCGCTGGAAGCTGAAAAGGCTGCAAACTAAGTCCCGCCTCCTGTGAGAACATGGGCCCGGACAGGAGATCATCTCTCCTGTTCGGGCCTTTTCCAAAACTGTCCCGCTGTTTTTCCCCCGTGTTTCCCCCTGACAAAACCTCGCTGAAGCAATCGACTGGCGGCTGGCTGAATGCCGCTTCCCCACGGAAGGAATGTGACGTACATGAACCGCGCAAAACGCGATGGGCTCTTTTATTTCTGTATGCTGCTGCCAGCGATGCTGCTGCTGGCCGTGTTCTTTGTGGTGCCTGTGATCCAAAGCCTTGTGCTGTCCTTTACCGACGCCTACGGCATCAGCCCCTCCAGCAACTGGATCGGCCTGAGCAACTACGTCGAGGCGCTGGGCGATAAGAGCTTCACCAAGACGATCTCGGCGACCTTTATTTACGCGATAATCGTCGTGCTGGGAAGCAACGTGCTGGCGCTGATCCTGGCGCTGATTTTAGACGGCCCCATTCGCGGACGCAACGTGCTGCGTGCGTTCTTCTTTATCCCGAATATCATGAGTCTGCTGGTGGTCGGCTATGTGTGGCGCTTCGTGTATACCAACGCGCTGCCCAGCCTGCTCACCTCCCTGGGAATGCAATCCACCGCCGTGCTGGGCAATCCCAAAACGGCGATCTATGCGTTGACCGTCACCGGCATCTGGAACTGCACGGGCTATTATATGGTCATCTACATCGCCGCGCTGCAAAGCGTCTCCGAGGATCTTTTGGAGGCGGCGCGCATTGACGGCGCAAATCCCATGCAGATCCTCTTCCGAATCAAGCTGCCGCTGATCTCGCCAACGATTTATACCTGCCTTATCCTCGCCTTCGCCGCGAATATGAAGGTTTATGAGATCCCCTACACCATGGTGGGCGGCACGGGCGGCCCCGCAGGCGCCGCCATGACGATGGTGTTGAAGATTTACAACACCGCCTTCAACGCCAGCCGCACAGGCTACGCCACGGCGCAGTCCACCATCCTGTTTGTGCTGATTGCCTCCATCTCGCTGATTTTGAACATCATGATGCGCAAAAAGGAGGAGAAGATTCAATGAGCACGAAGCCTGTTGCAAAGACGCATCACATTCGCGTCGGTCACGCGGCGCAGACCGTGCTGGTCTGGGTCATGGCTGTTATCTTCCTCGCGCCGCTGTACTTCGTCGTGCTGAACTCCTTTAAGACGAAGGGCGAAATTTCCGTCTCCGCTACGACGCTGCCCACGTTCCTGAATCTGGAAAACTACGCCCGGATTCTGGAGGACGATTACTTCGTTTCCTCCTTCCTGACCAGCGTAGCCATGGTCGTGGTCGTGACGAGCCTCACCTGTCTGGTTGCCGCTATGGCGGGCTACGCGCTGGCCCGGTGGAAGTCCAAGCTTTCCACCGGCCTGAATCTGGCCATTATGTCCACCCTGTTCGTGCCCTTTCAGGTTTACATGGTCGCGATGATTATCGTCGTGCGCCAGATCGGCTTGACAGGCAACCTCATCGGCCTTGCGCTGGTGTATATCGCCATGGGTATGCCCGTACCCATCTTCCTCGCCCGCAGCTATGCCACGGGCATGTCCATCGAGATCGAGGAAGCAGCCATCATCGACGGATGCAGCCGCCCGCGGATGTTCTTCAGCATTGTGCTGCCGCTGATGAAGCCGGTGCTGGCGACCATTGCCGTGCTGAACGCGCTGTGGGTCTGGGGCGAATATCTGGTGGCTTTCCTCGTCTACGGCACGAAGAAGCCCATGACCCTGCCGGTGTCTCAGCAGTATTTCTACGGCACCTACAGCAACCAATGGAATCTAATCCTCGCGGGCTTCGTCGTTTCCACCCTGCCAATCGTAATTTTTTACATTGTGATGCAGAAGCACATTGTTAAGGGTATTGCCGCAGGTGCAGTAAAGGGATAAAATGAAAGCATCCTCCTTCGCACGGAAGCGGGGAGGACGCTTTTCAAAAAAGAAAGGGAGCGAGAGCATGATTTCACCCTCGATTATGTGCGCGGACTTCGGCAATATCCGCGAGCAGCTGGCCACCATGAAGGAGCATGGCATCGAATATCTGCATGTGGACATTATGGACGGCACCTTCGTCCCCAACTACACGCTGGGCACGGACTTCTGCCGTTTCCTGAAGCGGGAATCGGATATTCCGCTGGATATTCACCTGATGATCGCCGACCCCGAGCAGAAGCTGGAATGGTTCCCCATCGGCCCGGGCGACTACGTATCCGTTCACTACGAGGCCGGGTATCACATTCTGCGTTCGCTGCAAGCCATTCGCAAAATGGGTGCAAAGCCCATGGTCGCGCTGAACCCCGGCACTCCGATCCAAGCGCTGGACTGTCTGCTGGACGACATTGACGGCGTGCTGCTGATGACCGTGAATCCGGGCTTTGCAGGACAGAAGCTGGTTTCCTGCGCCAAGCAGAAGATCGAAGCAACGCGCAAAATGCTGGACGAGCGCGGCTATCAGCACATCGACATTGAATGTGACGGCAACGTGAGCCTCGAAAACGCACGCATGATGCGTGCGGCGGGCGCGAACATTTTTGTCGCAGGCACGTCGAGTATTTTCAAGCCCGACGGACTGCTGGGGCAGCATATCGAGGAGCTGCGAGCCGTCTGCGGATGAGAAGAGAATCATAGAGAAACAACAGAGACTCCGACAGGGAGAGTTGTCGGAGTCTTTGCTATACTGAACTTTTCATTTTCAGAAGTGCAATCATGGAATCTCTGCGGCAACAAAATACGGGAGCTGTAATTCCTCCAATAGAGGCCATTACCCATAAGCGGAGCTGAACACAAAAGTTATATTTTTCGGCAAGATCTCAAATACATCATCAGGCCGAAGCGGCGAGGTATACAAAAATGTATCAGTCGCCGCATTGTATTGTACCTTAACACAGGTGGCGGTACTGACAAGGCTCACGCTGCCGGAAGTGCAGCAGCTGCAAAAAGCCCAGAACTGACTTCATAAAATTACCATATGCCCAAGCAGCGTCCTTCATCTTGAGGGACGCTTTTTCATAGGCACAACACACTTTTACCGCATAAGTCTTCGGAAAATCAGCGCATACTAGCTGTACACAAACGAGAAAAATTAAACGCTATCAAGAGAGGTGCTATCCTTTGAACGCTTCCGCCTATCTTTTTTGGTATGACTACTATCTTCAAGCCTTGGTTGATCGAAAACTTCTCACGATAGATGAATCTCAAAAAATTCTTGCCCATCGGCAAATTCTGGAAAGCAGCGGCCGCATCCTTGCGTCAGCAACCAGTTAGCCCTACAATCAAGGCGAATAAACGCTGGAGGGATTCCAATGGATTTGTATTCGCTTCGAGAGCAGCTGAAAAGCCGCTCCATTTACGATTTACCGCTGCGCGTCACGTTCTATGCCCGTGTGTCAACGGATAAGGACGAGCAGGCAACCTCCATCCGCAATCAGGATGATTACTTCGTTCACATGATCCACAATGTTCCAAACTGGCGCTACTATCCTGGCTTTGTGGACGAAGGTATCTCTGGTACAAGCGTCAACGGACGTGTTCAGTTTCTTCGTATGATCGAGGAAGCTAAGGCACATAAGTTCGATCTGATCTTGACCAAAGAAGTTTCCCGTTTTGCCCGGAATACGCTGGACTCGCTGACCTATACACGGGAGCTGCTGCGCGAGGGGATCGGCATGTATTTCGTCAGCGACAATATCAATACCCTGGATCCGGACAGCGAGCTGCGGCTGATTATCATGTCTGGTATCGCGCAGGATGAATCCCGCAAAATCTCCTCCCGCGTGAAGTTCGGTGCGAAACAAGCTATCAAGAACGGGCGTATCTACGGCAGCAACCGTATTTACGGCTATGACTATGTGGATAAGGGACTGATCATCAACGAAGCGCAGGCGGCCTTTGTGCGCGACCTGTATGAGCGCTTCGCCACGGGCAGCTACAGTCTGAATCAGCTTGAGAAATACTACTACGCACAGGGCTTGCGAGGCATTGATGGCGGAAAAATCAATCACGCAACCATGTCGCAGGTCATTCGCAATCCCAAATACAAGGGCTGGTTCTGCGGCGGAAAAACAACAATCAGCGATCCTTTTGAAAAGCGGGCTATACGACTGCCGCAGGAAAAATGGGTCATGCACAAAGACGCGCAGGTTCCAGCTATTGTGTCTGAGGAGCTTTGGGAAAAGGCTAATGCGGTTCTTCTCAAACGAAGTGAGGATGTCAAGCGTCATCGAGGACAGTACACCCACGCCAACCTGCTTTCCTGTAAGATGTATTGTACCCATTGCGGGACGGTCTATCACCGTGTCAGCTCCACGAGCTTTGGCAAAAAGAGCGTCCCGAACAGCTCCTGGGTCTGCGCGCATAAAAAGCGCCACGGAACGCATACCTGCCCTTCCCGTCACATTTGGGAGTCCGAAATCAAGCAGGCGCTCTTTCAGGTGTTCCAAACCTTCTCTGCCGAAGCCGATCAGGCTATGACCGATTTGCTGGAGCAGCTGCGCAATCTATCGCCTGGAGAAAAGCTGCAAGACATCATTCAGGCAAAGCAGAAGGAGCTGGAAAAGCTCAAGCAGCGGCGCACCAAGCTCCTTGCATATAATGCGGACGGGCAGATTACCGATGAGGATTTTATCGCTTTCAATGCGGAGCTTCGTCCACAAATTGCTCAGTTGGAGGAAAGCATTGCAGGGCTTACCGAACAGAAGAACGAATCTAACCAAACGGATCAGCGTGTGGATGCCATCCGCAGGGTGCTTGCGTTGGTGCGCACGGTACCTTCCCCGGAGGCCATCACCCCGCACCTGATTGATGAAGTAATCGAGCGCATTGACGTAACGCCGATGGGAACGGACGGCACAGAAATTTGTCTGGACATTCGCTTGACCTGCGGAGATTCCGCGCAAGGTGTATTGCCCGGAAATGGCCATAAATCGAGGTTTTCTGACTGTGCTGCTGGTGGCACTGGGAAGCGCCTCATCGAGCAGGCCGAGCGCCAGATGGCTGGCAAGTAACCTCGCCTCCTTGCGTGCAGAAGGAAGCTGCTTCGGCTTCCTTCTGCTTTTTTGTTGTGCAAAAGTCAGCGTTGCTGACGGCCTTTACCGGCGGTTGACACATTTTTTCAGCGCTAGTATAATGAAGCATGAACTTTCGTGCAGGATAGCTTCTCACAAGGCATCGGATGAATCTTGATATACGGCTTCCGAGCGGCAGATGGAAAGGGAGAAGAATGATGCGTTCCTTTGAACAGCTGAAAATCGCGGTGGCGGGTACGGGCTACGTGGGGCTGAGCCTTGCGGTGCTGCTTTCACAGCACCATGAGGTGACGTGCGTGGACATTATCCCGGAAAAGGTGGAGAAGATCAATCGGCGGCAGTCGCCGATTCAGGATAAAGAGATCGAGGATTTTCTGACCCATAAGTCCTTGCAGCTGTGCGCGACGCTGGACGGCGACGCGGCCTATGGGGACGCTGATCTGGTTATTATTGCGGCGCCGACCAACTACGATTCCCAGAAAAATTTCTTTGATACCTCGGCGGTGGAGGCTGTGATCGCGCAGGTCATGCGGGTGAACCCGCAGGCCTATATGGTCATCAAGTCCACGATCCCCGTGGGCTATACAGTGGCCGTTCGAAAGAAAATGAACTCGGAGCGCATTCTGTTCAGCCCGGAATTCCTGCGGGAATCCAAGGCGCTGTACGATAACCTGTACCCCAGCCGCATTATTGTGGGCACCGACCCGGACAGCGCGGAGCTGACGAAAGTGGCGCACGTATTCGCAAGGCTGCTGCAGGAGGGCGCAATCAAGGAAAACATCGACACGCTGTTCATGGGCTTCACGGAGGCGGAGGCGGTGAAGCTTTTCGCCAATACGTATCTGGCGCTGCGCGTCAGCTATTTCAACGAGCTGGATACCTATGCGGAGATGAAGGGCCTGAACACCGCGAAAATCATTGAGGGCGTGTGCCTCGACCCGCGCATCGGCACGCACTACAATAACCCCAGCTTCGGCTACGGAGGCTATTGTCTGCCCAAGGATACCAAGCAGCTGCTGGCCAATTATCAGGATGTGCCGGAGAATTTGATCGAGGCCATTGTGGAAAGCAACCGCACCCGCAAGGACTTCATTGCAGATCGCATTCTGCACAAGGCGGGCTATTACGGCTATGAGGAGGACAACGGCTACAACCCCGCGAGGGAAAAGACCGTGGTGATCGGCATATATCGCCTGACCATGAAGAGCAACAGCGACAACTTCCGGCAGAGCGCGATTCAGGGCGTGATGAAGCGCATTAAGGCCAAGGGCGCGCAGGTGATTATTTACGAGCCGACGCTGGCGGACGGCGCGACGTTCTTCGGCAGTCTGGTCGTGAATGATCTGGACGCGTTCAAGGAAAAGAGCAACGTGATCGTTGCCAACCGCTTTGACGCAAGCTTGACCGATGTGGCGGAAAAGGTGTATACGCGGGATATTTTCCAGCGGGATTAAGGCAATACCGCACAATTCGTTGGCAGCGTAGGCGATGCCTTTGCATATCTTGTCGTCTGGCGGCAGGCGGAGAAGCAGGACGTGCGCTTTCTGCGTGCGGAAGAGATCAAGGAGCTGCTCGCATGGACTGCACAGGCGCTGCAAACCGTGCAGGATAGCGCAGCGCAGGGAAATCCCGCAAGCGGCGCTGCATGGTCGCTTTTCCTGCGGTATGACGACGATACCTGTTATCGCTTCCATGGCACACAGCCGTTTCCCGCGTGGCTTTCTAAGCTGACGGATCGCTTGACCGCCTGCTTTCAAACGGCATCAATCAACAGATCCCCGTCATGTCCACGAGGATCACATCATCCCCAATCTTGCAGATGTTTCCCCACGGAATGACAATGCCGCACTTTTCCCCCCGCAGCATGTCCCAAAGGTTGAATTCTCCCGGCACTACCATGGCAGTCACGCGCCCGTCCATGGGGTCGAATTCCAAATCCATGGGCTTGCCGATGCAGCGCCCGTCCAGCGTGTTTACCACGTCCTTGCTTTTTAATTCGCTCAGCGTCATAGCCAGCACCTGCCTTTGCCCTGAAAGCCTATGAGGAGAAAAGCGTAAAAATGCCAATTAGCGGATACTGCTGAAAAGCAGCATCCGCTGGTTTTATGTGTGGGGCGGTCGTGGGGCTCCTGTTGCAGTAGGGGAGGGGAATATCTTCCACCATTCGCTCCGCGAATGGTCACCCTCCTTCTGCGGAAGGAGACAAGGTACAGCTTCGTGCCCTTCAGGCACGACCAAAGGACGGAGCCCGTCTGGCGGCTTTGCGCTCGCCCTTTGGAAACCTTCGCCTGATCGCTCCTCTAACTATAGGTGCCCAATGTCGGCAGGTCGCGGCGGCTCTGTCAGCCGCCGTGACCATAACCTACTTGCAAGG
>USCW01000013.1 GCA_900553315.1 uncultured Eubacteriales bacterium | reverse complement strand
TCAGAGAAGCCGCCTCCCTCGCATCCCCCCCACACCGTTCTCTCTCGTCCCCTTCCCTTTTCTTCATCTTTTTGTTATACTTGATGGGAGGGGGATGGGAATGCGGTCGAAAAGGGAAAGATTTTTGGACGCGGCGGAGCGGCTGAACGCAGTGCGGTGCCGATGCTGCGGGGGAAAAATGACGTGGCGGGGAGACTGCTTCGCCTGTGAAGCAGGGCATACGCAGGACGTGAACCGAAAAGGGTACGTCAACTGTCTCACCAGACCGCACCCGACCTATTACGATCAGGCGCTGTTCGACGCACGGAGACAGGTCTTCGGCGCGGGCTGCTATGCCGAGGTCTGCGCGGCCATCGAGGCCCTGCTGCCGCAGGGAACACATCGCCTGCTGGACGCGGGCTGCGGCGAAGGGTATTACCTGAACACGCTGCTGAGCGCTCACCCGGACTGGCAGGGCGCCGGTGTGGACATCAGCCGCGAGGCCATCGAGCGTGCCACCGACTGGCCCTGCGAAGCGCTGTGGTGTGTGGCCGATCTGGGCAGTCTACCCTTTCTTGACGATAGCTTCACCGCCGTGCTGGATGTGCTGACCCCGGCCAATTATCGGGAATTCAGCCGCGTGCTTGCGCTGGGAGGACGGCTGGTCAAGGTCTATCCCGGCACACATTACTTGCAGGAGATTCGCCAAACCCGCGGCATGTCGCTGTATGAGGACACGGAGGTGGGCGATTATTTGAACGCCCATTGCCGGGTGACAGGCGAAAAGCATGTCCGTACTGCCTGTGCCGTTACGCCGGAGCTTTGGCGGGCCTTTGTGTGGATGACCCCGCTGAATCAGGACTTGAGCGCAAAGGAAAAGGACGCGCTGGCAGCGCGTCCTGCGGATACCGTGACCATCGACCTGCATGTGGTCTGCGGCGAGCTTCAGCCCTGAATGCCCGCCAGCGTGCGAATGACCTCGCCCGCAATGAGCAGGCCCGCCGTGCCGGGAACAAAGCTGATGCTGCCTGGGGTGCGGATGGGCTGACCGTCCGGGTCGGAGCAGATGTGCGCCTCCTCGGTGGAATAGCACACCTTCAGGTGCTTCACGCCACGCTTGCGCAGCTCCCGGCGCATGACACGCGCCAAGGGGCAGGTGGTCGTGCGGGTAATGTCTGTAATGACAAACTTGGTGGGATCCAGCTTGTTGCCCGCGCCCATAGCGCTGATAAGCGGCACCTGCAGCTGTTCGCACCGCTGCGCCAGAACGATCTTGGCGCTCACGGTATCGATAGCGTCCACCACATAATCATAGCGGGAAAGATCGATTGCATCGGCGTTTTCCGGCAAATAGAACATGGCATGGCGCGTCACCTGACACGCGGGATTGATCCGCGCAATGCGCTGAGCCAATACGTCCACCTTGAGCTCTCCCACGGTGTCCAAGGTGGCAATGAGCTGACGATTCAAATTGCTGAGGCTGACGCGATCCGCGTCGATCAGGTCGAGCGCACCAATGCCCGCCCGCGTCAGCGCCTCAACAACATAACCGCCCACGCCGCCTACGCCGAACACGGCCACATGGCAGCGGGCCAGACGATCCACCGCCGATTGACCGATCAGCAACGCTTCGCGGGAAAAGGTTTCCTCCTGCATGGAATGCACTCCCTTCGCTTGAACGAATGCAAGTATAGCAAAGGGCAAGCGGAGCGTCAAGCGGCGGCGAAAAACACAAGGGAAGGAAGAACAGGAAAAAATGGAAGCGATACCGGTGCTTTTGACGCTCTCCGGCAGCGCCCACGGCGGCGCGGTGGAGGAGGAAGAACGCGTCGATCTCATGACGACGGGTCTTCTGTACCCCTTGAAGGAGGGCTGGAAGCTAACCTATACGGAGACACAGCCGGACGACGACGCGACCTCGGACATCACGCTGCTGATTGGTAAGGGGCGCGTGCTGATGAGCCGCTCGGGGGACTATGGCACCACCATGGTGTTCCGCAAGGATCACCGTTTTGAGGGAGCCTATCAGACCCCCTATGGAGCGCTGTCCATGGCGGTGTTCACCACCCGTGCGGATGTAAGCATGGCGGAGGATCACGGCTCGGTGACGCTGGAATACCAGCTGGACCTGCAGGGCAGCTTCGCCGCTATGCACGAGCTTCGCCTGACCTACGCCGCCAATACGGAGCAGGCCTCATGCTCCTGACCCCTTACCGTGCGCAGCTTCAGACAGCGCTGGCGGAGGCGCCGTCGCAGCGGAAACCGTTTCTGCGGCGTTCCCTGCGTGCGGATGCGCTGCTGACCACCGACCTGCCGTGCGTTGCCGCCGAGGCGGATATTGCGGACTTTGTGTCCCGACTGCGTGCGCAGGGCTGGCGCGTGGAGGCGCTGGGCAATTATTTGGAGCTTACGCCGACACTGCATCCGCCCCTATGTACGGAGACTCCTGCATGGGGAGCGGATCGGGTGGAGCTTCGGCGGCTGCATAGTCTGCTTGAACGTCACCCGGAGGGCACGGCCACGGAAGCGGAGATACTGGCCTTTTTGAAAGCGGAGGAAGCGGGTGAACGTGCCTTGGAGGCGCTCTGCCGTACGCTCTGCCGCGACTGTGCGGAACGATTGCGAAACCACGCGTCCCTGCCGGGGGGACTGCTCCCCTACGCGGCGGGTGCGCTGATGAAGGAGGAATGCTTATGCTGCTGACCTGTCTGGGACACGCAAAATTCCTGATCGAATTGAACAGCGGACTGCGCATTGTGACCGACCCCTTTGACGCGGCCTGCGGGTATCCGCTGACGGAAACGCAGGCGGACGTAGTGCTGGTGAGTCACGGGCATCACGACCATAGCGCCGTGGAGACCATCTCCGGAAACCCGCGCATCATCCGCGAGGCGGGAACATACACGCTGGAAAGCGGCGTGACGGTCACGGCGATCCCCGCCTTTCACGACGAGGTGCAGGGCGCAAAGCGCGGAAACACGCTGCTGTTTCTGCTGGAAGCCGAGGGACTGCGCATCGCGCACTTGGGCGATCTGGGCCATTTGCTGACGGCGGAGCAGCGGAAAGCGCTGGCTCCGGTGGATGTGCTGATGCTGCCCGTGGGCGGCTTCTACACCATCGACGCGGCCACGGCGCAGGAGGTGGCGGAGTCCCTGCGGGCGCGGGTCATCGTGCCCATGCACTATCGCACAAAATGGAACGCCGATTGGCCCATTGCACCGCTGGAGGATTTTACCCGGCTGTATCAGAAGGTACCGCCCGCCATGCCGCTTTTGCGGGTCACGGCGGAGGATCTTCCCTGCCAGCCTCATATCGCGGTGCTGGAAGCGCAGGTATAACGAAAACGGAGAAGCCGTACAGAATGCGGCCTCTCCGTTTTTCATTCGCCTTTTTCCAGCGCCTCCCGCAAAAGCTCCAAGGCGTGCTTTTCCACGCGGGAAACATAGCGTAACGCTTATTGGAAACGATGCCCGCTAGGAAAGCTCCGCCGTCTCAGAAAAGCGGAATTTGATGAGAATTTGTTTGTCTTGGGTCAGCTCTATTCGTTCGATCAGGCTGACCAGCAGCGGACGGCTGCTGTAAGCGGTCGCCAGATACTGCCGCACGAGCTCCTCTGCCCGGTCTTCTATGGAGATCGGACTTTCCTGCTGGGCTTCCTGCTGTTTCAGCTTCTCTTCCAGCATCGTCCGTTCCGTTTTGATTCGCATATAAACGCGCTGAAAGTCCACTTCGGATAACAGGCCGCTCAACCGGTCCATGTACAGTTGCTCCATGTGCGCGGTCATGTGCTCAATTTTATCTTGCAGCGTCTGCCTTTCTGATGCATCGCCGTCTGCTTTCCGGACTTCCTCCACCGCCGCAATGGCGATGGCTTGCAGCCTGTCCGGACGAAGAACGGCCTGACACACCTCCTTGACCTTAGCAATGACCGCTTCCGTCACCGTCTGCTCCTTGATGGAATGGCAGGTACACAGCCCCGCCTTGGTAAACCGCTGATAGGTGCGGCAGACAAAGAACAGCCGATCTTTCCCCGCGGCATTGGGACGATTCATGACCGCCATGGGATAGCCGCATTCATGACAGTAGATCAGTCCTTTCAGCAGAAAATCGTAGGTTCGGCTCCGGGTATGTCTGCGGCTGTTGAGCAGCTGCTGCACCTTGCGGAAGGTTTCCTCCTCCACCAGCGGCTCATGGGTATACTTCACCACAACCCAATTTTCAGGGGACCGTGTGATACATTTCTTAGACTTGTAGCTGACCTTCTGCGTCCTCCCTTGCACCATATGGCCTAGGTAGGTTTCGTTTTGCAGCATCTCCGAGATACGTTCCGACGACCACAGCCCGGCATACGCACCCTTTTTGCCCATGGTCAGCCCGGCATAGGCGGCGGGCGTGGGAATGTGCGCCTCATTCAGCCGGACGGCGATTTGCCGACAACTGACGCCCTCCAGCGCCATTGCGAAAATGCGCCGCACAACACAAGCCGCTTCTTCGTCAACAACGATTTTATTTTTCTCCGTCGGGTGCATTTTGTAGCCATACATGGGCTTGCCGCCGATGAACTGCCCCTTGCGCTGCTTATCCCGCTTCACGGACTTGATCTTCTTGGAAATGTCCTTGGCGTACATATCATTCATAATGGCACGAAATGGGGTAATATCGTTGGCGGCAGACTCCACGCCGGTATCAATGCCATCCAGCAGCGAGATATAGCGCACCCGCTTTTCCGGGAAGTACCGCTCCATGTAGTGCCCGGTCATGATATAATCCCGCCCCAAGCGAGACAGGTCTTTGGTGATGACCATGTTGACCTTTTGGGCCTCGATGTCTTCGAGCATCCGCCGAAAGGCCGGGCGGTCGAAGCTGGTGCCGCTGAAGCCATCGTCGATGTAGGTATCGAAAACGGACAGCCGATGCTGCTGCACAAACGCTTTCAGCAGGGACTGCTGGTTGGTAACGCTTTGGGAAGGGCCTTCGCTTTCATCCTCCTTGGATAATCGGATGTACAGGGCCGCGTGATAATCCATGGGATTGCTTATTTCCAAGAACATGCCTTCCTCCTTGAAATAAGCGGCTGCTTACCGTACACCGTTTCCCGTCGGATGCCTCTCCGCCGCAAGGATACCCGCAAGATACAGGCGAAAAGCCTCTTCCAGCAGCTTCGTAAGGGGCTCACCGTCCTTTGCATATGCGCAATGGATCACAAGCGCTTCCCTTTTTGTCATCATGTTCCACCTCCTTGTTGGAGCGTATGTGCGAGGGGGCGCTTTCTTGCCTCACAGAGAAAACCATCCGCAAAGACAGAAAAACTCCCCTTCCCTGTAAACAGGGAAAGGGAAATTTTCTATTTCTTTCCAAATTTTCTTTTCAGAAAAGCACGGCCCTTGCTCAGCCAATGCTGATTTTCCAAATTGACCACCGGACACTCCACCCAGCGCAGATGATTGTGCAGCACATACACGTCCAGCAGGCGCTCCGCCAGATAGCCGAAAACCCGCTGATCTGACGGCGAATAACCGGACGTATCCAGACGCTTTTCTACCTCGAACAGCAGATCAAACAGCCATGTGTAATAAGCGTCGAAAACCGGTCTGCGGGCAATCAGCATGTTGAAGATGTGCCCGCTTCGGCTGCGCATCACCTGCTCCCATTCCGGCAGATATTCCGGGTATTTTTCCGTCAGGACCTGCCGGGCGCATTGCAGGTCTTGGGCGTTATGGGCGTGAATGTACTGGCTTTCCCGGGTTTCGATCCAGTAATGGCGCTTGGGCGGCAGAACCATATCCGCGTTTTGCAGCAGCCTTTGAATCTGCGCTGCGGTCAAAAGCCGCTGCTTTTTCGGTCGTCCAAGGGCATGATTGGCAAAATACCGCCGGTAATGGCAGGTTCCGTACACCTCCGCCGGGTAGTTTTTCCATGCCCAGTAATAGCCCGTTAATTCGCAGAAGCCGGCATTCTTTTGGCTGATCTGGTCGCCGGTATCGTCCCGCAGCCAGTCCGGATGCAGGGGCGCTTTTCCCGCCGCCCCCACCTGAATGGGCTTGTACACAGCATCCGACGGCATCCAATAATCCTTGTGCGCGGCTACCAGCATGACAATCTTCATGGTTTCTCCTTTCCCGCGGCAAAGAGCCGCGTCAGGATCTCAGCAGTTCATCGGCTGTGCGGAGGGCTTCCTCCATGGCAACGTCCATGTCGGCGTAGCGGTACTGGGCCAGTCGGCCGCAGAAGGTCACGTTGGGCCGCTTGTCCGCCAGCGCTTGATAACGTTGGTACAGGCGCTGATTCTTTTCGTCGTTGATGGGATAATACGGCTCCTCCCCCGGCTTCCATTCGGCGCTGTATTCCCGGCTGATGATGGTATAGGGCTGCGTGCCGAAGGTAAAGTGCTTATGCTCGATGATCCGGGTATAGGGCGTTTGCGCGTCGGTGTAGTTAACCACCGCGTTCCCCTGATAGTTGGGCATTTCCAGCCGTTCCGTTTCAAAGCGCACCCGGCGATAGGCCAAGGGGCCGAAGCAATCGTCGAAAAAAGCGTCGATACAGCCGGTATAGACCACCTTTTCCGCCAGCGCGTCATAGGCCGCTCGATCCGCCAAATAATCCGTATTGCAGCGAACCTCCGCACCGTCCAGCAGCTTTTCGATCAGGGCGGTGTAGCCCTCCTTGGGAACGCCCTGATACTCCGCGTTGAAGTAGTTGTTATCAAAGGTCAGCCGCACCGGCAGACGGCGAATGATCTCCGGGGGAAGCTCGCGGCAGGGGCGGCCCCATTGCTTTTCCGTGTAGCCCTTGATAAGCTTTTCATAAATGTCCCGGCCTACCAGCTGCAAGGCCTGTTCCTCCAAGTTGCGTGGCGGATGCGCCAATACCGCCTGTGCACGCTGACGCTCCAGCTCCCGCTGCGCCTCCTCGGGGGTGCGAATGCCCCAGAGCTGATAGAAGGTGTTCATGTTGAAGGGCAGGTTATACAGCTGCCCCTGATAATTGGCAATGGGGCTGTTGGTATAGCGGTTCATGTGAACGAAGCGATGCACATACCGCCACAGGGCTTCATGATTGGTGTGGAAAATATGCGCCCCATATTGATGGACGTGGATGCCGTCCACCAGCCGGGTATACACGTTGCCGCCCACATGAGGGCGCTTTTCCAGCACCAGACAGCTTTTGCCCGCGTCCAGCAGCTGGCGGGCGATGGTCGCCCCGGTGAGGCCGGAGCCGACGATCAAGTAGGAATACGCCATTGATTCCTCCTAAGCTTACTCCGCCTTGCGGAGAAGGCTGTTAATCTGCTCCTGCGCGGGCAATGTCTTGGTTTTGAGCGCCTCGTCATACATGGTGCAGCAGGCGTTCACCCGATCGGTAAACGCGATCTGCTTGCCATGATCCAGCCACAGAATCTTATTGCACATATCCCGCACCTGCGCAATGGAGTGGGACACCAGAATGCCCGTTACGCCGCCGGAAAGGATCTCCTTCATTTTGTTGCCGCTCTTGATTCTGAATGCGCCGTCGCCCACGGACAGCACCTCGTCCAGAATCAGAATATCCGGCTGCACCAGACAGGCAATCGAAAAAGCCAGCCGGGATTTCATGCCGCTGGAAAGCTGCTTGAAGGGGCGGTCCTGAAACCCTTCCAGCTCGGCAAAGGCAATGATTTCATCGTACTTTTCATCCATAAATTTGCGGGTATAGCCCAGCAGCGCACCGCGCAGATACGTGTTTTCCCTCACAGTCAGGTCGCCGTCAAAGCCGCTGGCCAGCTCCAGCAGGGCGGCCACCTTACCCTGAATGGTCATGGAGCCCTCCGTGGGCACCATGATACCGCTGATGGCCTTCAGCAGCGTGCTTTTGCCCGCACCGTTGCTGCCAATGATGCCCAGCATGTCGCCGTGCTCCAGAGAAAAGGTGACGTCCTTATCCGCCCAGAATTCCTGAACGTGGTACTTCCCCTGCAGGTGGCGAACGATGTATTCCTTCAGGCCAATATCCTTAAAGTCTCCCGTGATATATCGAATGGAAACGCCCTTGACTTCAACAACCGGCATGGACGCCACCTCCCTTACACATAATAGAGGAACTTATGGTTATTCTTTTTATAGATCAGCGCACCGACGCCCAGCATCAGCAGGGCATACCCCGCGCAGAGCAGATGAAACGCCAGCGACGGCAGATGGCCGTCCAGCACGACGACGCGGAAATACTTAATATAGCAATAAATGGGGTTGAGCAGGAAGACCCGCTGAATGGTCGGGGAATAGCGGTCTACCGTATAGAAGATCGCGGACATATACATCAGCAGCAGCGTAAAAATATCATACAGATAGCTGGTGTCCCGGAAGAAAACAAACATGGCGGAGAGGATCATGCCCACGCCGATATTGAACACAACCAGACACAGGACGGGGTAAATCAGCGACAGAAAGTGCCACCCGAAGGTCACGCCGTCCAGCAGCGCAAACACAAAGAACACGCACAGCGTCAGCCCAAAGTTAATGAGGGACGACATGTTTTTCGAAAGTAGAAATAAATACTTAGGCACATTAATTTTCGTGAAGATGCTGGCATTGCTCATCAGGCTGCTCATGCCGCCGTTGGTGGATTCACGGAAATAGCTGTAGATCAGGTTGCCGCAGAACAGATACGTGGTGTAATGCGCAATCTGATTTCCGAAAAACTGCGTGAACACCAGCCGCATCACCAGCAGCTGCAGCAGGGGCGAAAGCACGCTCCACCCCATGCCCAGCACCGTGCGCTTGTATTTTTTCTTGAAATCGCGCTTGACCAGCTCCTCAAACATAAAGCGGTATTGAGAAAATTTTTTCAGCATCCTAGCTCCTCACTTTCCTTTGGGGTCGTGTTCCGTCATGGCCTCCATGACCTTTTCATAAACCCGCTGACAGTTGCTGCGGTCATGGTAGGCGAAGAATTCGTCCACGCGGCGGCGGTACTCCGGCTTCATCTGACAGCCGTTGGCCATGTACTCGATGATTCTATTGACGGTGGAGGTCAAATCGTATTCCACCTCGCCGAAGCCGTCGCGTTCGTAGTCGAAGTAACCTGCCGTGCAGACATGCTCGCCGCTGAAAAACTCTTCTTTATCAAACTGTGTATAAAGCACGGGCTTTTTCATGTAGGCAAAGTCAAAGACCACGGAGGAATAATCCGTAACAAGCAGACTGCCTTTTTGGTATATCTCCCGGTAAGAGGAATTAGGCGACACAACCGAGACGCTGTCCCCGTGGACAAAAAGATTTTCAAACGGCTGCAAGTTTGGATGCGGGAAGAAAGCAATGCGATAGCCGTATTTTTTCGCCGCCGCCATGAGCCGTTCATCTGTCAAAAGCTGATGATAGTATGCCAAGTATCTGCTATGGGTAAATTTTCCGCCCAGCCGCCAAACGCCCTGCGCTTCATCAAAGCTATCCATCAAGTATCTGCGCCACGTGGGCACGATATAAACGATTTTTTCCTGATGGTCTTCCAGCAGGTCATAGCGAGGCATACCTGTCAGCCAGATATTCTTTTCCGGATAATCGTATTTTCCATGGACGATACTGCTATATTCAGGCTTCGCCGATACGACAAATCCGCTTAGATTTTTATTGCTTCTCTTCAACCATCCGGACAAATCGTTTTGGATGATGCCATGCTGCAAGAAGATAACTTTCCGCTTCATGTACAAATCATGATAAGGAGCGTCATGACCATTGAAGGGATTATACACCTCCACCTCCATCTGACTGGAGATAACGGCGTCGCACGCCAAAGCCAAGACCTTATTATGAAGCGACCGCCGGTCAACGACCTTGCCGACCTTCGCCATACGTTCAAAGTCGGCGCAGTCCTTGTTGATGACAAAGCGGCAGTCAATCTCCGGCTTGTCCTGCATAAAGTGGAAAAAGGCCTTGCCGTTATCGTCGGCCTTCGTGGCGCGGTCGCTGATCAGCCACAAGGGCTTCCGCTTGCATTTGAGGAACATCCTCGCCGCCGTTCTGGCAACAATGGCTTTTCGATACCCCTCTTCGTTCTTTCGCCACAATTCCTTGAGCAGGCGCACCTCCTGCCGATGGCGCAGACCGCCGGTGCAGGCGCGCAGCTCCAGCGTATTCGCCGCTTTCCAGCGCAGCATCAAGCCGTTCGCCGCATAGTAGCTGTTGTCCAGCTTATCGGAAATCGGGAAAAACGGCCCGCTCTGTACATTGGTCAGCTTGGCCTCAACGCCATCGAAGCAAACGGTGAGATAGCATTCCATGGCGGACTGCTGCAGCGGAACCTCGCAAAGAAAAGAGACGCGCTTCAAAATGAGCTGGTCTAGTCCGTAGATTTCTTCCACTTCGGGCTTGATCCGGCAGGGATACTTTTGCCCATTGACATAGAACGAAAGCTCCGGCAAATGCTCCATGTCATAGACTTGGCTATAAAAGCCCTCGATGGTCAAGGTTTGGGACGTAAGCGAGAAAAATTCAAGCCGGCACAGGCAGCCTTCCAGCGAGACAGCGCTATTTTCTCCAAGAAGCAGCTTCAAGCTGTTGGGCTGAAAATACGTGGGAATGTCCTTGCCGTACTTCAATTTCCACGCAAGCAGCTTTTGCTCCGCCTGCAAGCCAACAAACGTCTGGAAAACATCTTCATTGATGTATTGAAGCGCTTCCCGGATGAGTTGAATATACTGGCGCTTTTCCTCTTCCGTCAAAACGCCGTCCGGGATCTTCGGCTGTTTGATTTTCCATTGCAGATCAAAGAGAACGGTATACTGCAAAAATTTCGGGATACGATGCACTTCGCGCTGACTATACGCCATGATCCACAGCGGAAAATCGGCAACATAATCATTATAGCTCTTCTTTTTGCGCTCGGAACCGTCAAGCGTAGAGCTTCCCCATTTGCGGTAGCGATAGGCCGCACCCGCCACAACGCCCAGCTTCGGATTGTGAATGAGCAGCTTATTCAGTTCACGCGCATCCTCCGCGTGCGCCATCACAAGGTCTTCCTGAAAGCAGTATTTCCGCGCCGCTTCCGTCCGCACAAAAGCCGAGGCCAACGAAAGCTGGACGTTCCGCCATTCTGCCTCCAGGTCAATCACTCGCGTTCCCTGACGGAACTTTGCATTCAGCTTATGGCCGCCATCGCGTGTGCCAAAATAATAAATTGGAATGGCAATAACGTCCGCCTCTCCATCATGCGCCTGAATGAACTTGGCTACCTCTTCGAACACGTTAGCGTCCATTTTATCATCTGAATCCATAAAATTCAGATAACGCCCCGTGGCATACTTTACGCCCATGTTGCGGGCGGAGGACTGTCCGCCGTTGGGCTTATGCAGCGCCAGCACGTTGTGCGGATAACGGGTTTGATACTCGTCGCAGCGTGCGCCGCTTCCGTCCGTCGAGCCGTCGTCCACCAAAATCAACTGAATTTTCTCAAAGCCGTAGGTTTGATGAATCAGGCTTTCCACCGCTTCTTCCAAAAAGCTTTCTGTGTTGTAGACCGCCATAATCACAGAAAATGCAAAGTTCTCCATTTGTTTCTCCCTCTCTGTCCCCGTAGCGCACCATGGGTTTTAGGCAATACCGCACAAATGAGTTGGTGCGGAGGCGAATGAATTTTTCGTCAGATGCAATGGCAGATTTTGAAGGTTTACTGGAGGTAAATCGAAAAATCTGCCAGCAGCAGATGGCGGAAAAGGCATCGCCTACGCTGCCAACGAATTGTGCGGTATTGCCTTCACATCGCGTTATAATACTCAATCCGTTCCGTGACCGACAGCGGCACACGCAGGGTCAGGCAGCACAGCAGAACCAGCAGCCGAAGCTTAAACTGCGGCGAATGCTGCGGCATCCTCAGCATGGCGGGAAGCCCCGCGCAAATGCGCTTGCGCAATGCGCGATAGACCTGCCTGTCCTCCGTATATCTGGCCATCACCAGCAGGTGAATGTTCTCCCGGAAAATGCGCGCCTTCATCAGCTGCAGCAGCTCCGGCGGATAGTGGTGCGCCTCGCCGTAGGCCACGCAGCGCTCCTTGCCCGTAACGCCCGAAACGGCACGCTCCGTCACGCGAACGCTGTGGCACGCGCTGCCGTCCCGCACCAGCCAATGATAGCCGCCCTCCGGGCAGAGGAACACCCGCTGCGCCTTGGGGCAGCATTGCACCAGCAGCGTTTCGTCCTCGCCCACCGCAATGTCCAGCGGGAACGCGAAAAGCTTGCCCGCCTCATCCAGCAGCACTTCCCTTTGAAACAGCTTGTTCCACAGGGACGTGAAGTAGCCGTCCCGCTGGGGCAGCACGCATTGCTTCAGCGCCTCATAGCCGTCCACCAAACCGCTCTTCGCCGGATGATGGAGCCTTGAAGCGCCGCTTTTTTCAAAGAACTCCTCATAGCCGCTGAAAACCATCTGCGCGTCATGCTCCTGCATCAGGTTCACCATGCGCGCATAATAGTCAGCATCCACCCAGTCGTCCGCGTCGCAGAAGCCGATGATCTCCCCGTGCGCCATGGACAGGCCCTTGTTTCTGGCGGAGCTTACGCCCCCGTTCGGCTGGTGATAACAGCAAATGCTGGCGTTGGACTGCGCGTAGGCCTGACAAACGGCGAAGCTTCCGTCCGTCGAGCCGTCGTCGATCAGAATGATCTCCAACGGCTGATACGTCTGCGCCAGAAGCGCGTCAAGGCAGCGCTTCAAATCGGCTTCCGCGTTATAGATGGGAACAATAATGGATAACAGCTTTTCTTTCATGGCCGGCCCTTCTTTTGTTCGGCGTATTTTCTGCCAACCGCGCTGACGCCGATGGCACAGAGCTTGAGCTTTTCCGCCAGCGGAAGCTTCGCATCGGTGCAGATTTCCTTCCGGCACGTTTTCAGCGCACGTCTGCAAATATTCGCTTGGTCGGCCCATTGCGGCGGCTCCCCGCAAATGTAATACTTGCAGAGGAACCCCTTGGCCTGGATACAAATGCCCAAGCGGCTGGGGTGCGCGATGACCGCTTTCAGCGCCTCATAGCGCTGCTTTGATTTCTCAAAGCATTGATACGCGATTTCCAGATTGGGCGTGCGCACAAGGCCGCTGTCCAAAATGCGATACTGATAGAGCGGCTTTGCCAGATACGCAATGCACGTGCAGTCCATGGCGATTTGGTAGAGAATGTCGTAGTCCTCCATGCAGCGCATGGCTTCATCAAAGGGGCGCCGCAGGTAATGCTCCCGCTTGATGACCTTGTTCCACAGGACGCTCGTCATCGGATCGTCTCTGGACAGCTCGTAGAGCAAAGCCTCAACGGTAAAGGTCGAGGTTTCCTCACCAAGCTTGCGCCAAGTCAGGCGATCGCCCCGGCGCTCCCAGTAATCGAAGATCAGCATATCCTGACCGTCGATGTTCTCCTTGATGGAGGTCAGCAGGTCTGCCGCCGGGAGGTCGTCCGGGTCTACCCAGACGATATACGCACCCGACGCCGCCTTCAGACCCGTGTTGCGAGCGGCCGCAACGCCCCGGTTGGGCTGATGGATCACCCGCACGTTCTGCGCAAAGCGTGCGGCATACGTGTCGCAGATTGACCCGCTGCCATCCGTCGCGCCGTCGTCCACCAGAATGACCTCCGTGCTATCGTCCGCCTGAGGAAGCAAAGTGTCCAGACATTCCGGCAGATAGGGCGCAACGTTATACACCGGAAGAATGACGGAAAACAAAAGCTCGTTCATTTTCTTACGCACCGCTTTTTCATCAGGTTGAGCAGCTTCCACAAGCGATCATACCACCTCGGCCCCAGTTGAATGCTTCGAATAGCGACGCGATCCCGCGTGGGCAATGCCCGCTGCCGAAGGACCGGGGCCGCATTGGCCTTGACGGCTTGCTCCAGCTTATCACGAAGCGCTTGCTGCTGCGCGGGGCAATCCACAAAATATCGCCTCACGCTGAGCAAAGCGTGCATTTTCCGTCTTTGGATACCCGCCTCCATCTTGCCCGGAAAAATCTGCGCGATTTCCTCGGTCATATGGTCAACAGAATCTATGAAATCCAGCTTGGCTTCCGTAAAGCAATCGCGGCTCAGGGAATCGTCCCGAATCCGGTAATTGTAAAGCGCCTCCGGGATAAAGACCATTTTCTGCGCGTTAACAAGCAGATCCACAATGCAGTAGGTATCCTCATAAATATGCCCTTCCGGATAATGGACGGACGCAAAAACGTCCTGCCGTCCCAGCTTGCCCCACACGCTGACGTCTGGAATCCCGTGATACAGCAGGCTGGCACAGGCTTCCTCCGCCGTGTAAACCGCGGCGCTTTTTGCATTTGGAAAGCGCAGACGGCGTGCGGAGGCCTCGCAGATCCAATGATTGCAGCAGCTCAATGGAACCTGTCCTTGCAGACAGGCCTGATAGAGCTTCTCGATATACTGCGGCTCCACGTAATCATCCGCATCGACAAAGGCAAGATACGCACCCCGCGCTTCCCGCAAGCCCACGTTTCTGGCAGCGGACAAGCCCTTGTTTTCCTGATGAATCACGCGAATGCGTCCATCTATGGAAGCGTAATCGTCGCAGAGCTTCCCGGACGCATCCCGGGAGCCATCGTCAATCAGAAGAATTTCCAACCGCTGATAGCTTTGTCCGCGGAGGGATTCTACGCATTCGTGCAGGTACTTTTCCATGTTGTAGACCGGCACGATAACAGAGATAAGGTCTTGCTGTGCAATCGTCAAGCTGCATTCACCTTTTCAATATGCTCATTTATGCGATTTGGGGGCAATGGATACCTTTTCGCTGTTCACCATTCCGCCAAAGGCGGTCATGAACAGAATCTTGATATCCAGCCCCACCGACCAATTCTCGATGTACCACAAATCATGCTCCACGCGGGCGGGGATGCTGGTGTCGCCCCGGTAGCCGTTCACCTGCGCCCAGCCCGTCATGCCGGGCCGCACCTGATACTTAACCATGTACAGCGGCACCGTTTCCCGGAACTGCTCCACGAAATAGGGAATTTCCGGCCGGGGGCCGACCAGACTCATGTCGCCCTTCAGCGTGTTGAAAAGCTGAGGCAGCTCGTCCAGGCTGGTCTTGCGCATGAGCGCACCGATCCATGTACGCCGGTCGTCCGTACTGGTGGACCATGCGGTGTCCTGCTTGTCGTTGACCTTCATGCTGCGGAACTTATACATGACAAAGGTCTTTTTGTTCAGCCCAATGCGTTCCTGTTTGAAGAAGATCGGCCCCGGGCTGGACAGCTTAATGGCAGCTGCTAAGAACAGAAACAGCGGGCTCAGCAGGATCAGCAGGAAAAAGCTGGCTGCCGCGTCAAAGGTGCGCTTCACAAAGGCGTTCAGCGGATCGTCCAACGGCGTGGTACGCAGCTGGATCAGCTTGATCTCGCCCACCATGTCAATGGTAGGACGGGTAGGGATCACATCGTTGTAGAAAGGAATGACGCAGATTTTGGTGCCGCATTTTTCGCACACCTCGATGACGCTCTGGGTCACGCCGATTTCATCCGGCTCCAGCGCCAGAATCACCTCGTCAATGCCCACGCCATGAAGCCGCTTTTCCAGTCTGCTCAGCAGGTTCTCATCCGGCGGAAAGCAGTCAGCCACATGAATGCCCAGCCACGGACTGCTCTCCACATTGCGGATGTACCGCTGGGCCATCTCTCCCCCGCCGATCACAAGCATGTGCTTCAGGTTATACCCGCGAGAGCGGGCGCAGCGCAATACCGCCTGCACCACCGCACGCTTGACGATCAGCGCCGTGCTGCTGAATATGAAATACAGCGCCAGCACGCCGCGGGAGAATTCCTGCAATCGGAACAGGTACAGCACCGACGCCGCCGTCAGCAGCGCAATGACGTTGCCCGCCAGAATTCGCCCAGCTTGCAGCCGCTCTTGATGGGTGCGGCTGGTGCGATAGACGCGGAAGCCCCACAGCAGCAGCACCGTCCATGCCGCGTAAATCACCGCCGCCAGCAGCGCCCCGCTGCGCAGCCCCCTGATATGCGCCAGGTTTACCTGATCTCGATTGACAACATCCAGCCACAGCCATGTAGCCAGCAGATAACTGAGCAGCACCAGCCCCGCATCCGAAAGAGCGTTCAGCCGGTTCAGCAGCCGTTGATTCTTTTGTATCATGCTTTCGTTCCCATCTGTCTGTATTGTTCAAGGGCAGCGCTTTGCAGCGTTCCGCCTTGCCGTTTTCAACCGGCAGCCGACAGTCGTGTCATGAGTTTTTCGATGATGGAAAACATGGAAACCTTGCGTTCCCTGTTTCCATGGCTTCATTATAAGCATCCCGCCTACTTCTGTCAACTCGACAAGAACAGCACGCTTCAAGAAAAGCCGTAACAAGTGTAAAACATGGTTTCTTTTCATGCCGTTTCAAGCATACTTATACAAACCTATGGACTGCAACAAAATAGAACTTGCATGGTCTTATGCTGTTTTTCTTCTTTGCATGAATTGCTGCTTTCTCCCCAAAATATCAATGCCCGAAGGCGCATTCCCTGCCTTCGGACATCGTTTCCAATAACGGCGGCGCGATACATAGCTCCGCGAAATGCCCAACCGCTTTGCGACCTCATGCTGGGGATGCGCCCTGCCGTCCAGCATTCCGTAGCGCATTTCCAGCACCAGCCGCTCCCGCTTAGGCAGGGTGGACAGCAGCTCCCGAATGCGGGTCAGCGTCACCCGGCGAATGACTGCATCCTCCAATTCATCCTGCTCGGAGCCGAGAATGTCCATGAAGGTAATGTCGTTGCCCTCGCCGTCCGTGCCGATGGGGTCGGAGAGCGACACGTCGCCCCGGCGCTTCCGGGAAGCGCGAAGCGTCATCAAGATTTCGTTTTCGATGCACCGAGCCGCATAGGTGCCCAGCGCCGTGCCGGTGCCGGGACGATAGCTGTTCACCGCCTTGATGAGCCCCACCGTGCCGATGGAGGTCAGATCCTCCGGCGTGCATCCGGGAACAGTGTACTTCTTCGCAATGTGGGATACAAGGCGCAGGTTATGCAGGATCAGCTCCCGGCGAGCGTCCTCGCTGCCCGCAGCCATCTCAGTCAGATAGCGCTTTTCCTCCGCCATCGTCAGCGGCTTGGGGTACTGCTGTCCGCCCGTTACATAGCCCAGAAAGAAAAGACATTCCCGCAAAAGCATCGTCAGGAAGCCTATCATGGCGCGACCACCTCCGGGGGCAGTCTATGCGCAGGGAAGAAAAGGTAGAAACAGCGCGACAATTCAGGCGGACAGACGGACGTTTTGCACGAAATGTCCTTTTCTTTTTGGGTCAAGGCATCTATAATGGAGCTGTGGAGGGAGCTTTCCTCCGCAGAATGCCGAAAGGAGTGCAAAAGCATGAGTGATTTAGAAAAAATGCTGAAGAATATGATGTATGGCGTGGTCGGCGCTGCGGCGACCGTGGCTGAGCAGGGCGGCAAGCTCTATGACAGTCTGGTAGAAAAGGGCGGCAAGGTCTGCGGCGATCTGGTAGCCAAGGGACAGGACGCGGTGAACCGCAACCGGGAATACGGCGAGGAGCTGAAGCGCAAGGCCAAGGACGCGGTGGAGCAGCTGACCACGGTGGAGATCGACGTGACGAAGCTGACCCCCGAGCAGCGTGCGGAGCTGCGCCGCCAGATGGACGCGCTGGATCAGACGGAGACTGAGGCAGCGTCCGACGAGGAGCCTGTAAAGGATGCAGCTCCCGCAGAGGACGCGGAAGCGCAGGAGCAGCATGAAGACGAAAACGCAAACGGCTGAAATGCAGACGGCCCGCGGTCGTGAGATCGCGGCCATTCTGCTGAAATATCACGCGGAACGGGGGATCAGTCCGGAGAAACTCCGGCTGATCCTCCAGGATCTGGGACCCACCTTTATTAAGCTGGGTCAAATTTTTTCTACCCGGACGGACGTTCTGCCCGCCGCCTACTGTGAGGAGCTGGCAAAGCTTCGTGCGGATGTAGACCCCATGCCCTTCGACGTGGTGAAAAAGGCGGTGGAGGATGCGCTGGGCAAGCCCATCACCGAAGCCTTTGCGGAGTTTCAGGAAAAGCCGCTGGGGGCCGCCTCTATTGCACAGGCACATTTAGCGAAGCTGCCGGATGGACAGCAGGTCGTGGTAAAGGTTCAGCGGCCCGGCATTGGAGCCACCATGGGCGAGGACATCGCGCTGCTGCGCAAGGGTGCGGGCGTGATGCGCCTGACGGGGCTGGATCAAACCGTTGACCTGAACATGGTGCTGGATGAAATGTGGGCCACGGCGCAGGAGGAAATGGACTTCCGCCAGGAGGCTCGCAATCTGGCAGAGTTTGCCGAGAAAAACGGCAATATTCGCTGCATCGCCTGCCCCAAGGTGTATCCCGAACTGTGCTGTCAGACGCTGCTGACCATGGAATACATTGCGGGCTATTCCCTGTTGGATCAGCAGACGCTGGTACAGGAGGGCTACGACCTCAAGGACATTGGCGACAAACTAGCGGACAACTATGTCAAGCAAATCGTACAGGACGGCTTCTTCCATGCCGACCCGCACCCAGGCAACATCCGCATCCGCGAGGGGCAGATTGTCTGGCTGGACATGGGCATGATGGGCCGCATTACCGAGCGGGATCGAAAGCTCATGCGGGAGGCTATCACGGCGGTATCCTCCCACGACGTGGAGAGTCTGCGGCGGATCGTCATGGCCATGGGCCGCATTACGGGCCCGGTGGACAGTATGCAGCTGACCAGCGACATTGACGATTTTCTCTCCAAGTACGAGTCCATCGAGCTAGGCGGCTTGGATGTTGGCAAGATGCTGGAAGAGCTGATGGACATGGCGAAGCGGAACCACATTGCCATGCCCGCCGGAATGACCATGCTGGCCCGCGGCTGTATGACCATTGAGGGCGTGCTGCTTCAGCTAAGTCCGGAAACGTCCATTATGGCGATCGTCACCCGCCGTGTGGCGCAGCAGCGCTGGGACGACCTCGACCTGAAGCGCAACGCCATGGACTTCGCCTCCGATCTGCACGGCTCCTTCAAGAAGGCGACGCGTCTGCCCTCGCAGATAAGCGACCTTCTGCGCACGGCGAACAAGGGCGAGACGAAGATCAATATCGAAGTACGCGCGAAGGAAGGTTTAGCCCTCAGCGAGCGCCAACTGACCAAGGCGATTCGCGCTCTGCTGGCGGCGGCGCTGTTATTGGGCGGCTGTGTAGTATGTTTGGCGAAGGGCTTGCCGAGCTGGGCCGGGATCCCGGTACCCGCGTGGATTGCCTTTGCGCTGGGGCTTGGGCTGGGATGCAGCGCGTGTCTGCCCCAGCAGGAGAAGCCGTCCCGGCGGCGAAAGAACTAACAGGAAACATTTCACAAAAGGAGAGCGACCGATCATGGAACGGTTTGCATGGAAGGGACGCATTAAGCCCGGCATGGCGGAAGAATACAAGCGCCGCCACGACAACATTTGGCCTGAGATGAAGGATCTGCTGAAGCAGGCCGGCATCTGCAATTACACGATCTGGTCCGACGGCGAGGAGCTTTTCGGTTACTACGAGTGCGAAAAGGGCATTGCCTTTGCCGAGCAGACGCAGGCCGGCAGCCCCATTGTAGATCGCTGGAACGACTACATGCAGGACGTTCTCGAGCTCGAAATGGACCCCGAAACCGGCGCCCAGCCCAAGATGAAGCAAATGTTCTTTTTGGAGTGAGAGACGGGTGGGGGTATGCGAGGGAGGCGGCTTCTCTGAGAGAAGCCCCTCCCTC
>USCW01000012.1 GCA_900553315.1 uncultured Eubacteriales bacterium | reverse complement strand
GAGGGGGTCTGGGGGAGAGGCGCTTCTCTTAGAGAAGCGGCCTCTCCCCCAGAGTACTTTACCGTTCTTTCTTGTAAATTCTTACGCCGAAGCGAGGAACTTGGGGGGCAGGGTTGGCGTCGAGGGGACGCCAAGCGGGGGAGATGTCGTAGGTTTGGGACTGACTGGTGGCGTTCAGCACGAAGAGATAGTCCGCAGTGCGACCGGGACGAACGTGCAGCTCCACATCGTAGGGAGAATCGCCTATCGGCGCAATGCCGACCGCTTGCGTCATCTGGCGCACCAGCGTGGCACGGTCGTTGTTCTCAAGGACGGTGCCTACATACCACGCGTGCCCCTTGCCATATGCGTTCTCGACGATCACCGGGCGGAAGGGCTCGCCGTCCAGCGCCGCAGAGGCAAGCACTGTGCCTGTCGTGGGGGTCAGCACATCCTCCCAAATCGCGCCGGGAGTGCGATCACCGTTCTGCCATTGCAGCGTCAGCGGCGTATTCTGGTTCAGACAAGTGAAATCCTCCAATTCACAGCCGAACAGATCGGTCAAATCGTGGGGGAGCGCACCCTCGCCGTGGCAGACGTTCTCGCTGTTCTTCGCGCCACAACGGAATGTAGTCATGAAGGAGCCGCCCTGCGCCACATAGCGCTTCATCTGCGCGGCGGCCTCGGCGTCTACCATCAGCTGCATGGGCGCAAGCACCAGCTTGTACTTGGATAGATCACGATCCGGCGGCACAAAGTCCACGGGGATGTTCGCTTGGAACAGCGCCGCATACCAGTCGGTCAGCTCCTTCAAGTAGTCCAGCTTCGGATGATGCGGCTGCTTCCGCCATGCCCACCATTGGTCGTAGTCTAGCACAAGCGCCACGTCGCTGTGCTGCGGCACGTCCGCAATGTCCTCCAATACGGGCTTCAACTGAGCGATGGCTTCCTTCAGTTCAGCATAGCGCTTGCCGGGCACGCCGTTGTGAGGGAGAATGCCGTGCCAGTATTGTTCTGTGCCCGCCAGACAGGGCCGCCAGCGGAACCATATCACGCTGTCAGCGCCGTGCGCAATGGACGCGGCGGTCCAGAGTGTCAGCTGACCAGGCCGGGGCGTTTCGCCGACAGTCTCCCAGCCGGTGGGGCCGCTTTCCAACTCAATCATCCAGAAATTTTGATCCTTGTAGCCGCGAATAGCGTCAAAGGCCGCGGGCGTGTTGTGCCACGGATAGTCTCCAGGCAGGAACTGTCCCGTGGGATAGCGATCCTCGCCCACCACGTCCACGCGCTTGGCCAGATCGAAATAGTTCTGCTTCTCACAGAAGTCCATAAAGTTGTGCGTGATGAGATGGTTCGGGCAGATGCGCCGCAGGATGCTGGCCTGCTCATCGAAAAAATCCATGATAAGGTCGGAGCAGAACCGCTGCCATGCCAGATACAGTGAGGGGCTGTGAGAGGTCACGTTCTTGCGCGGCGGGCAGACCTGCTCGAAGGAATCATAGGTTTGGCTCCAGAAATAGGTGCCCCATGCCTCGTTCAGCTTGTCAATGGCGCCATAGCGCTTTTGCAGCCAAACGTGGAAGGCGTTTGTGCAGCTTTCGCAGAAGCAGAGCTCGTCATGGCTATTGCCCAGCTCGTTGTCGATCTGCCATGCAAAGACCGCCGGGTGGCTGGCGTAATGCTCCGCCATGGCCGTTACCAAACTGCGCACATGAGCACGATAACCCGCGTTGCTCTGACAGTCGTGATGCCGTCCGCCGAAGGACACACGATAGCCGCGGCTGTCCACGGGCAAATATTCGGGGTGAGCCTCGATCAGCCACGCGGGCGGCGCGGCGGTGGGGGTGCCCAGAATCGCACGGATGCCGTGACGGTACAGCACGTCCAGCGCACGATCCAGCCATTCAAAGTGATACTCGCCCTCGCGGGGCTCGAACTTCACCCATGAAAATTCGCCGAGGCGCACTGCGGTGATGCCCATTTCCTGCATCAGCCGTGCGTCCTCCTCCCAGCGGGCTTCGGGCCAATGCTCGGGATAATAATCAACGCCGAAAAATGAAACCATTGCCGCTCCTTTCTGTTCCGGGAAGCATCGCTTGCAATTTGTCCGGACAATCGGATTTTGCTGTAAGCATTCGCGGGGGATTGGGAAAGTCCTTCCAAATGGATTGGACTCCCGCAAAATTTGCCGGTTGTAACAATCTGGCGGCGGGACGGGCTGCCACTTGACAGCCGTCCGGTTTTTTACTAACATGAAAGCGTATCCTCATGCAAAGGAAGGAATGCGAATGAATCAATGGATGCGCTTGCTGGCGCTGCTTATGACGTTTTGTCTGCTGCTTCCCGCCGCAGTAGCGGAGGAAGCGGAGGCTGAGCTGTCCTTGTCCGTGTCTCAGGCGGAGCTGAGCGCGGGACAGTCCGTAACGATCACCTGTGAACTGCCCCATGACGGCCGCATGTGTCTGCATGTATTGGACGCGGAAGGGCAGGAGGCCGCCACGCTGATTGCCGAAACGGACGTGCAGGCCGGAGAAACTGCCTATGTATGGGACGGCACGGCAGACGGTGAGATGGTTCCGGCGGGTGTTTACTATCTGGTGCTGACGTTGGACGAGAACAGCGCCGAGATGGAGATCACGGTACAGGGGAGCGCCGATGCGACAGCAGCATCCTTTGTAAACCTGAATAAGACCATTACGCCCGCCTATCTCAGCGACTATCATCCCAATCACGAGAACTGCTACTGGTGTACGCCTATGGACATCACCAATGAGGAAGCTGTGTGGGCCATGCTGACGGCGGATGTGACCGTACTGGACTTGAAGCAGAAGCAGCAGGCTATTCTGCGGGCGGAGCCCAGCGACGATTCCGAGGGCGTGGCGATGATTACCGGCGCAAGTCAGGCGGTGCATGTGTTAGAAACGCTGGACAATGGCTGGTCGCTGGTGGAGGTGTATTCCTCGTCCTTCCATAACAGCACGGTGAAGCATTGGAACGCCTTCACAACAGGCTATATCAAAACGAGCCGCCTCAAGACAGTCACGCCCAACCAGACCTACGGCATCGTGATCGACAAGCTGACCCAGCAACTGTATCTGTTCAAGGAAGGTCATCTGTACAGCACGCTGACGGTTTCCACGGGTCTGGCCAATGATCGTCAGCCCTATAACGAGACCCGCTCCGGCGAGTTCCTGATCGTCTCTCGGGTGGGTGATTTCCAGTCCGATGCAATGACTTGCGCCAAGGCGCTGCGCTTCAACAGCGGCGACTTGCTGCATGAGGTGCCTTACGTAAAGAATGCCGACGGCTCCAAAAATTACAAGGCTACCGAAGCTAAGCTGGGCACCCGCGCCAGCCATGGCTGCGTTCGTGTGCAGCGGCAGAAGAACGCCGAGGGCATCAACCATGAGTGGCTGTGGAACAACATCAAAGTAGGCACGAAGCTGGTCATTTGGGAGGATTATGCGGGCCGTCAGATGGATATGCCCGACCTGAGCCAGACCATCTATTATAACCCTGACGGCGGCGTGAATTATCATGCGGACGCGAATTGCAGTGCTGTTCGTGAGAAGTATCTGCCCCTGACGGCGCTGACGCTGGGCGACCTGCTGAACGCGCCTTATGATGAGTTGACGCCCTGCGCCTCCTGCAATCCGCCCCGTGATCCCAAGGAGATCGTGAAGATCAACGAGCTTCACCAGTCCACCTCGCCTGGCGTGATTCCGTATTAAGGGGAGGAAAATGCAATGAAGAAAAGACTGCTGGTTTGGCTGCTGCTGATTGCGCTGCTGTGTGCTTTTTCCGCGCTGGCGGAAGAAGAGGACGAATGGAGCCTGACGGAGGATGTGCTGCTGACCGACGACGGCGAGGAGATCCCGGATACTTCCGCCGAAGAGGCCGAACCCGCCGTCTATACCGCCCGGGACGATATGATCGACCGCATTATCGCGCTGGGAAAGCAAAAATATGAGGAGACGGGCGGCAAGGCTCAGCGCGCGCATTATGCCGGGGACATTTACGTCTGCAAGAATTTCACGGTCTACCTGTTCCGACAGACCCGCGACGATTTTCGCATGGCAGAATATCCCGACGTGCCGCTGGTGATTCCGAACAACCTCCCGGCGAAGGAATGCAAGCCGTACAGCTATGGCCTTGCGTGGGAGGATATTTCCGCTGCGGACGGCAACCCCTTCTATGAGGCGGCGACCTTCCGCTATGACAAGACGCTGAACAAGGAAGAAAATATGGAGTTGGCGCTGGAATTCATGCGGCAGGTGAAAAAGGGCGATTATTTCCAAATGAGCGCCCAGTATGAATACGGCACGGGCGCACACAGCGCCATCATGATTTCCGACTATGACCCGGAGACGAACACCGTTCATTGGATGGACTCCAACATGCGCGGCAAAAAGGTCAAAGGCATCCGCTACGGCATCGTGCAGTTTGACGAGGTGAAGTCTATCGAATGGTGGGCGGAGTGCTTCTGCAAGAAAACACGCGGAGCAACGCTCTATCGGCTGCGGGATGACATTGTATATGCGGCAGATGTGAAATAAGCTGCGCTGCTGAAGGGCGGACGGGTAACGAATGCGTTGCTCGTCCGCCTTTTTTGTAGGGCAGGCATTGGCTCTTTTGTGGATTTTCTGTTTTGAAAGAATTGATTTCACGCTTTATTCCTGCTATAATGTTCAGCCGTTCCGGTCTGTATCCGGGAAATTTACGACAGAGAAGAAGGAAAACAGGATGGCCCAATCTACGCCTGCTGTTCACTTGCCGCATCGGCTTTCCGCGCTCTGCGCGTTTGCCGGGAAAAACGCCGTCATGCTCATTGCCATGGTTGCAGCGTTCATCACCAGCCTGATCATCCCACCGGACAAGGCCTATATCGGGTACTTTGACTACAAGACGCTGACCTGCCTGTTCTGTGTGCTGGCGGTCGTCTGTGCGCTTAAAAATATCAACTTTTTCTATATGCTGGCCCGAAAGGTCGTTCAGCTTTTCAAAAGTGCGCGCATGAGCGTTTTAGCGCTGGTTTATATCACCTTCATCGGCTCTATGCTCATCGCCAACGACATGGCGCTGCTGACCTTTCTGCCGCTGGGCTATTACGTCCTCAGCACCACGCACAAGGAAAAGTACATGGCATTCACCTTCATCATGCAGAACATTGCTGCAAACCTCGGCGGCATGCTGACGCCGTTCGGCAATCCGCAGAACCTGTATCTGTACTCCAAGTTCAACATTCCGACCCCGACGTTCATCCACATTATGCTGCCGCCCTTTCTGCTGGCTGTGGCGATCATCACACTGTGCTGCCTAGTGTTTGTGAAGCCCGAGCCGCTGACGATCTCTGATGAGAAGATCGTCCTTGACCCCAGACGCACCGCGCTGTATCTCACGCTCTTTGCACTGTCGATCGTCATTGTTTTCCGCGGTATTCCCTTCTGGAGCGGGCTGCTGGTCATTCCGACTACCCTTTTCTTTGCAGATCGAAAAGCGCTCAAAATGGTTGACTACGGCCTGCTGCTGACCTTTGTTTTCTTCTTCATCTTCGCCGGGAATATGGCGCGCATTCCTGCTGTCCGCAGCCTGTTTTCGGCGCTGCTGGGGCAAAATACGCTGCTGGTCAGCGTGCTTTCCTGCCAGTTTATCAGCAACGTTCCCTCCGCCATCCTGCTTTCGCAGTTTACAAGCAACTATGCTGACCTGCTTGTTGGTGTGAATATTGGCGGCGTGGGGACGCTGATCGCCTCCCTGGCAAGCCTGATCACCTTTCGGGAATATGTAAAGCGCAATCCGGGAAAGACTGGCTACTATATCCGGGCCTTCTCACTGTTCAACTTCTCATTTCTGGCGATCCTGACAGGCTTCATGCTGCTGCTCAAGTGCATTTGAGGAACGCGTGTCATACGGCATGCCACTGCACATAAAAATATCCTTCAAACCCGCTGAAAACCTTGACAGACAGGAAGCACTATGGTACACTTTATGGGTAAGCCGCACGGGAGAGGTCTGTTCAAATGTGCGAAAGCGCAACCTCGTGTCCCGGCGAGTAAGAATTAGGAGGTGCTGCTCATGTACGCAATTATTGCGACGGGTGGCAAACAGTACCGCGTTTCCCAGGGTGACGTGATCTTCGTGGAGAAGATCGATCAGGATGTGGATTCCACCATCGACTTCGACGTGCTCATGCTGGCCGGTGACGACGGCGTGAAGGTCGGCAATCCCGTTGTGTCCGGCGCGAAGGTGCAGGGCAAGGTGGTTGCGCAGGTCAAGGGTGAGAAGATCATCATCTACAAGTATAAGAGCAAGAAGAACTATCATCGCCGTGCCGGTCATCGTCAGCCCTACACCAAGGTGGAGATCACCGCGATCAACGCCTGATGACGCGCTGTATCCTGTTCCGGGATGCGGAGGGGCGTTATACTGGCTTTGAAGTGAAGGGTCATTCGGGCTATGCGGAGGCGGGCAGCGATATTGTCTGTGCCGCAGTGTCGATTCTCACGACTACCTGCGTCAACGCCATGGAATCCGTGGCGGGCGTGGTGCCGCAGCTGTCGGGCGGCAAGGACGGCGAGTTGGGAGCCATGCTTCCATCCGGCCTCCCGGCTGATAAGCTTCACGATTGTCAGGTGCTCCTGCGGGCGCTCGGGCAGGGATTGGCCGATCTGAGCGAAGGTTATCCGAGGTATGTCAGGCTTTCCATACAAGAACGGAGGGAAACGTCATGTTGAAACTGAATTTGCAGCTGTTCGCGCATAAGAAAGGTATGGGTTCTACCCGTAACGGCCGCGACAGCGAATCCAAGCGTCTGGGCGCGAAGCGCGCCGATGGTCAGCTGGCTCTGGCGGGCAACATCCTGTTCCGTCAGCGCGGCACCCACATCCATCCCGGCCTGAACGTGGGCAAGGGCAAGGATGATACCCTGTACGCGCTGAAGGACGGCATCGTCCGCTTCGAGCGTCTGGGCCGCGACAAGCGTCAGGTGTGCGTGTATCCTGTGGAGACCGCCGCTAACGCGCAGTAAGCTTTGCAGACAAAAGCCTGTTCGTCTTTGTGACGGACAGGCTTTTTCTATGGAGGGAGAGAAAAGCTCATGCTTGGAACGCTGGTGAATACCGGCGCGATTCTGTTCGGGTCGCTGCTGGGGCTGCTCCTGCGCCGCGGACTGCCTCAGCGTCTGCGGGATACGGTAATGCAGGGACTTGGCCTGTGCGTGGCGCTGATCGGGGTGAAGGGGGCCATCGGCACGTCGGACACCCTCTGCGTGATCGTTTCCATTGTGGCGGGCGGTCTACTGGGCGCGGGAATCAATATTGAGCGCCGGTTGGAGCAGTTGGGAAGCTTTGCACAGCGCAAGCTCCTTCGCGGCGGCGAGGACAACAGCTTCGCCAAGGGCTTTGTGTCTGCGTCGCTGGTGTTCTGCGTGGGCGCAATGGCCATTATGGGCTCCCTGAGCAGCGGCTTATACGGCGACCATTCCACACTCATTGCCAAGGCGGCCATTGACGGCATCGCGGCAATCATTTTTGCCAGCACCATGGGGCCGGGCGTAGCGCTTTCCGCGCTGGCGGTGCTGGTCTATCAAGGCGCCATTACGCTGACGGCGGGCTGGCTCAAGCCGCTTTTGACCGATACCATCGTCAACGAAATGAGCGCCGCGGGCGGTTTGCTGATTATTGGCGTGGGGCTGAAAATGATCTACGAGAAGCATCTGTCCGTGGGAAATCTGCTCCCGGCTATTTTTGCGCCGTTGGTCTATTATCCGCTGCTGGCGCTGTTTTAAGCGCCTTAGACGGCGGGCTGAAAGGCCATGGAGGTCAATGCGTTGGCGACGAGCTCCTGCGCGTTCATCTGCGGGTTCAGCCAGTCGGCGCAAACGTTCCGTGGCAGCATAACGGGCATACGCGGGTGAATGAAGGCGATCTCCGGGGCGGCTTCCCGGGTCAGGATGGTAAAGGCAGGCACGATGATACCTTCGTGATTTTCCAAATGGTAAATTCCTGCCAGATAAACTGTGCCCCTCTGCGCGGGCCGCAGGGCATATTTTGTTCTTTGCCCGGGCTGACGCGCCCACTCGAAATAATGACTGGCGGGGATCAGGCAGCGGCGCTGCTTCATGCCGTCACGAAACAGCGGCTTATCTGCGGCGGTCTCTACCCGTGCATTAATAACTGGGCGGTCGCCGGGAAAGCTGTATCCCCAGCGCATGGCGAAGGGACGCGGGGCTAATTGCCGGCTGTTGGCAATGACAGGCACTACATCGGAGGGGAAAATCTCGCCGGAGGTCTTCAATTCGGCGGGAACTGTGCTTCGATTCAAGGCGGCAAGAATAGCCGTCAAATCGTCATCACGGTCGTCCGGGTCAAGGTAATAGCGTCCGCACATGTGCATTCCTCCTTTGACACCATTATAACAGGAGTCCGCCCAAAAGCAAGAAAAGCACGGAGCAGGGAAAATCTGCGCCGCGCTTTTGGGGTTATCGAAACACACCTTACTTCAAAATCAGCTTTGCCTTCTGCATGGTCAGCACCAGAATGGGAATCAGCACAATCTGTACCGTGATGCCCGGCAGGGCGCTGGTGACGGCTCCTGCGAGAAACATTGCCGGGGTGAAGGTGCTGTGCTGCAATCCGGCCAGCAAAAACTGTACGCAGCCCCAAACCAGCCGACCCGCAACCATAGCGATCAGCAGCGATGCATACACGCTCCACGCTTTGTACGGGAGTGCCCGATACAGCAGCCCGGATACAGCCCCGTATACGCCTAATTCAAAGGCCATGGCAACGCCTGTGGGAAACAACGTGGGCATTCCGAACATCACGGCGCGCAGCAGCGGAGAAATGAAGCCTACCGCCAGTCCCCACGGCCAGCCGCAGACGAAGCCGCAGAGCAGCGCGGGAATGTGCATGGGGCAGAGCATCGTGCCCACCTCGGGAATCTGTCCTGTCAGAAAGGGAAGCACCAGCGCAATGGCTAGATACAGGGCGGAAAAGGTCAGCTTCCGAATGCGCAGGGCGGTTGCTTGCGTGTTTGTGGTCATGAAAAAACTCCTTTTTAGGGCAGAAATACATAGGCACCGCTGATGGAAAGGCCGTCCTCTGCGGCCAACTGCCGCAGGGCCTCGTCCGCGTTCACGTCCTCGAAAAGCGCAGGATACATGGCCTTCGCCAAATACACCATGGCGGCGGTGCGCAGGGGAGCGCTTTTCAGCAGAGATTCCGAAAGTAGAAAGACTCTGTTCTGCTGCACGGCAGGAAGGCTGTTCCAATCGGGACGGCGGCATAGCTCGTCGCGTACCTGCGCCGCAAGGGCGGTGCTGAGGATGCCGTCGCCCAGCACGGAGGCTGGAACGATTTTCACGATCGCATCCGGGCTTTTGCGGCTGACCCAGCCCGCGTCCACCGTTAAATCGTCAGCCATGCGTTTCATAGCCACGTCATAGGCGCCTGCGCCCAGCAGCATCTTGTGCTCTTCCGAGTCTTTGAAGATGGTCACATAGGGCTCCGTGGTCTCCCAATAGGCGTATAGCCGCTTGCATTCAAAGAGGCTGCGAAGCCGATCCTGAAGCAGCACTGTATAGTAATAGGTCGCCGTATCTGCGGCAGGGGCCTCGTCGCTCACGCCGAGACGGTCAGCCTCTTCGGCGGAGATGGTCTGCGTCACGGTCTGATCCGCATCGGATTGAATCTGCGCGGCGCGTTTTGCGGCCTCCTCGGCGGAGAGCGCCGCACCCTGTCCTTCGCCTGCCTGCTGCACTAGACGTTCAGCATTGGAGACAGCTTCCGCATCGGCATTTTCGTCGTACTCCCGGTGCAGGGCCTGCGGATTTTCTGTAGTGTCGGCTTCGGCCTCGACCTCATTGGTGGGGCGAGGCTCCGCATCGGAGAAGGTGCTGTCGGATACTGCGCGTTCGCTCCCCTCTGACGCGGGAAGTGGAGATGGCTCGGCACGGTCAGCCGCGGTAATGCGCGTGCGGCAGCCGCTGAGCAGCAGCGTACAGGTCAGCAGCAGACACAGCGTAGCTCGTTTCATGGCTCCTCCCTTCACTCGTGCAGACAGACGAAATAACGCATACGGAATTTGGCGGCGGCAGAGGCGGGCTCGTATATCAGGCGTTCCGTCTCCGTCAGCAGGGACAGCATGGCCTGATGCTGCTCCATGTTCGGGGCATGATCGCTGTAAACGGTCTCCTGCCAAATGCGGGCACATTCAACAAACTGTGCCGCATAGGCCGCAGAAAAGTGACGAGCCAGCGCATCTTCCCATTGGGAAAAGGGCTGATGCTCGACCGCAAATCCCACGAAATCCAAATAGGCAATCACATGGCGAAATAGGGCGCGAATGGCGACGGCATGATCCTCCGATGCAAAGTCTGCGCGGCGGGACTGCGCCTTCTTCTTGCGGCTGTTCAGCCACAAAAACGGCAGAAAAGGCACCGTCAACAGAAGTAAAATCAACAGGGACAGTACGATCATACGTACATAATCGACCCATGCGGGGCGGGAAATATCCAGCTGCTTGACTGTCATCAGGCGGTAGTCCCGGCTGTTTTGTCCCTCCTGTGTGCCGAAATCCAGCATGACGCGGTTCTCGTGCCGGGTCTCCAGCACGTCCGGAGGCGTTTCCGCAAGCGTGGCCGTCCAAGGCTCGACAAGGCTGAGACGGTCGCGCACCTGCTCGGAGGCGAGCTCTGTCGGCTCATGCACCCCCGGCGCAAGCAGGAACACCACGGCGGCAATCAGCGCGATGCTGCCCGTGTAGATCAGCACCATGCGGGGCTTTCGTGGATCAGCTAAACAGACAGCACCCAGCAGTCCAAAGAGCGGCAGGTTTATCCATGCGGGCAGGGATACGCCGAAATAAATCTGCAAGCCCGCCATTAACACCGCCAGCGTCAGCGCCATTGGCCGACTGCGGGAAAGCAGCAGCGTTGCCCCAAGCAGAGCGTCGCAGACTGCCAGCAGTATGAGGGCCAGCGTGGGCGCAGCACCGTCTGCTGGTATGAAACGCGTATAGCGATAGGCGTTTCGCGCTTCGCTGAGATCGAAGAGGCGGTTGCATAGCGCTTCGCCGCTGTCGCGTGCGGCAGGTAACAGAAGCAGCAGCACCAGCAAAAACAGTATGATTGCACCGAAGCACAGGCAGAGCTCGCGCTTCAAGGCAGCACGCGAGGTCGGTGGGGATGAAACAAAGTACATGGCTATCCTTTCATAAGGTAAGCTCGGGCACGGCAGGGGAGACGACTGCCACACGAACGCCGTTTTCGCTGGTCAGCCCACAGGGCTCCGGCAGGGCCAGCAGAACGTTTCCGCAAATATCCAACAGCGGCAAGGCGTTGACATGGGGTGTGGCGCTGAACAGAACCGCAGAAGCTAACTGCGTATCCGGGTGAAGCAGACAAAAGCCTTCAGCAATACCGTCCGCCGACGAGTGCCGACAGCCTCGCAGCAGCAAGTCTTGCAGCACCTGAAAATCGTCCGTGCGGGAAACGGCCATTTCGGCAGGGGTCTGGGTCTCTGCGTCCATCCAGCAGATCGTGTGCGTCCATCCCGCCCGCGCTAGCGATTGGGACACGGACAGCAGAGCGGTGACGGCTGCATCCGGCAGGGGAGCGGAAGCGGCATCGTCACAGACGGTTTCCAGCAGCAAAAGCACCTGACAGGCGCTGGCAGGGGGAGCCTCGCGCACCAGCGGCATATTCAGCTTTTCCGAAAGCTTCCAATGAATCTGCCGAAGCGGATCGCCGGGGCGATACGCTCGAAGGGAAGCCATCTCCTGCGCGTCCGGCTGAGGACGGGGCGGGGCGCTCTGCGCTGAGAGAAAGCCGCTGTTTTCCTTCTGAATCGTTACGGGATATAGTTGGGGAAGCACCAGCACCTCTGCTGTATCTGCGGGCGTGGCGAAGCGGAATAGGCCAAACACGTCCTGCGCAGCGGCATGGTCACAGCGTAGCCGAAGCAGCCCGCAATGCTCCGGGCGCAGGGTACAGGAGGTATCTGCCACCGTCAGTTCCATGGACGCGTGTTCGCCCGTCAGCAAATTATCTGCCTCCAGTGTGCAGGAGAGGACGGTCAGGGGCGACAGCTTGCCGCCTGTGACGCGGCAGGATAGGGATAACTCGCTGTCCGCGTTGATGCTTTCGGGGGCGTCAATGTCAAGGCGCAAGCGCTTGGCGGCTCGGAAAGCGCAAAGTGCGGAGATCAGCGGAAGCAGCACGGAGGCTGCCAGCAGGACACGGGTGCCTGTATTATTTTCAAAGAAATATAGGAGTGCGGCGGCCAACAGCCAGACCGCCCAGCCAATGCGGCGTTTCATCATGACAGCGCCCTGCGGTCTGCGGTTTCGACGCGCTGAAGCAGCTCCGTCAATACGTCCTGTGGCGTGACATTTTCCAGCCGAGCCTGACGTTTCAGCAGCAGGCGATGGGCACAGACATCGAGAAAGACCTCCTGCACATCCTCGCAGACTGCATAATCCCGTCCCATGAGGTAGGCGTGCGCTTTCGCCATGCGGTCAAGGAAAAGCGCACCACGGGGGCTGATACCCACCTCTACCAGCGGATGCTCCCGGGAGGCGGCGGTCAGGCGCGCAATGTAATCGAGGATCGCGTCCTTGGCGGTGACGGTCAGTACCTCGGCTTGCATACGCAGTACGTCTGCCTTGGTGGCGATGCTGCTTAATTGGGCAAGAGGATCGGCGTTCTGCCGCTGACGAAGCAGATTCATCTGCGCGTCGTGGTCCGGGTAGCCCATGGAGAGCCGCACCAGAAAGCGATCCATTTGCGCATAGGGGAGCATCTGTGTCCCGGCGGAACCCACGTTGTTCTGGGTGGCAATCACAAGAAAGGGCCGCTCCAAAGGATGGGTATCGCCGTCCACCGTGACCTGCCGCTCCTCCATGGCCTCCAGCAGCGCGGACTGCGTTTTGCTGGACGTGCGGTTGATTTCGTCACCCAGCAATAAATTGGCATGGTTGACGATGCCCGGACGGTAGACAAAGCTCCCGCTGGCGCGATCATACAGTGTGAAGCCCACAATATCTGAGGGCATCACGTCCGGCGTGAACTGAATGCGGCGGAACGTCAGCCCCAGCACCCGGCCCAGCGCGATGGCCAGCGTGGTCTTGCCCACACCGGGAACATCGTCCAGCAGGATATGGCCGTCTGCGAGAATGGCGGCTAAAATCTTCCGGATCACGTCGTCCTTTCCGGCGATGACCTTGCGCATTTCCTGCATGATTGCGTCCAGCTGCTGCATGACTGCATCCATCCTTTTGAAAAAATTCAATGTCCCGGCGCAAGATGTTCCCGCGCCGGGAGGGTGCGGAGGCTTCAGCCCCCGCGTGTGTCGTTTCGTTTGGAAGAAGCGCTTACTGCGCGTTCGTCAAGGTAATGCGTCCCTGCGGGGCGGCGTAGTCCTCGCCGACCACGTTGTGCAGCGCCTCCGCGATGTACTGCCACACCACGTCGCGCACCACGGCGGTGGTGACGGCGCTCTTCTCATTGGCCTCCACGGCCTCCGGGAAAATGTAGGAAGCATCCATGCCGTTGTAATTGGCGTTGCTGGTAATGACCGCATAGGTGGCTTCCGCGTCAAAGGGCTGACCGTTCACATCGGTGATCGTGACCCGGCGGAGAGACGCGGCCTCGAACCAGTTGTCGCCATAGGCTTCGCCCTTGTCGTATTCCTGCGCAAGATCAACGGTATAGGACAATCCAGACACCTGCATGAAGGAAGCGCAGGCAGCGGCGCTTTCCTCGGTATACGGCAATCCCTGCGAAGCGGCTTCCAGCGCCTCGGCCAGCTGTGCGCCGGTCATGTAGACCACGGCCACCTTGTTGGGGTAGGGAAGCACCTCCGCCAGCTCCGCCGCGCCAAACTTTCCGGCGGGAATGTTCGCACGCAGATTGCCTGCATTCCACAGCGCCACCACATGCTCCGCGTCCACGTCCAGCTTGTCGTTGCCGGCCTTCACATCGTCCTCGTCAAAGGCTGCGTTGATGTTCCCGGAAACCGCGAACCACCGGAGTGCGTCGGCCCACAGATCGCCCAGATTGGTCTCAGCCTTGCGGGCGGCGTCCTCTGCGCCCAGCAGAGCTTCATTGGCATAGGCCTCCAAGGAATCGTCCAGCTCAATCTCGTTGCCGTGGGCATCGGTGAAGGTAGAGGCCAGCGCGGGAGCGCTCAGGCTGAGGGTCAGGCACAGAGCCAGCAGAAAACGAAGCGTGCATTGCAGTTTTTTCATGAAAAACAACCTCCTGAAAAATAGGTTTCCCCCGACATAAAAAGATACCGATATGCTTTCTGCATGAAAACATATCGGTATCGTCCTGATACCGGCTGCCGTCGGGGATATTTCAAAATAAAGTCTGCTTCTGCCGACTGCTGCTGACTTCTGTTAGCTTGCGTATCCTACCATAAATAGAAGCGTTTGTCAATGCGCGTTACTCCAGCTTCTCCCGCTCGTCGCGTTCCAGCAGCTCCACCTGATCGTGAATGCGCTGCATCCGCTGATCCAGCAGGGAGATGTCCGTGGCGGTCTGCACCAGCTCGTCGGAGATGCTGGCGGGAATGGTGGGAATGGCCTTGTAGCGAAGCTGATGCTCCAAGGTGGCCCAGAAGTCCATGGCAATGGTGCGAATCTGCACCTCCACGGGCACCAGCAGCTTGCCCTCGGAGAGATACACGGGCACCTGAATAATCAAATGCAGACTGCGATAGCCGTTGGGCTTGGGTTCACGAATGTAGTCCCGGGTGCGCAGAAGTTTTACGTCGTCCTGCTGAAGCAGCAGACGCGCCACCGTATAAATATCGTCCAGATAGGAGCAGATCACCCGCACGCCCGCAATATCCGTCAGGTTAGTGGCGGCGGAGGTCATGGTAACGGGGAGCCCTTTGCGCTGAAGCTTTTCCACAATGCTTTGCAGCGACTTCAGCCGGGTCTGCATGTGATGGATGGGATTGCGCCGGTGCTGCATCTGAAACTCCGCGTCCAGATTTTCAAGCTTGGCCTTGACCTGACGAATAGCGGCCTCGTAGCGGCATTGCACGGCGAAAAAATCGTCGATCATTTTCTTGAGTTCATCCGTCATCGCTTCGGGAGCGGGATGTGCGAAGGTAGCCATGGGCATTACACCTCCTGAGGAATAATGGCGGCGGGAGCAGGGGTAAGCGGCAGGGTTACGCGGAAGGTAGAGCCCTTGCCGGGGATCGAACGCACCTGAATTTCACCGCCGGATTGAGTGACGATCTTTTTGGCGATGCACAGGCCCAGCCCGGAGCCCTCCCGGGAGTGCGAGGTATCGCCCTGATAAAAGCGGTCGAAAATGCGCCGCTGGGTCTGTTCATCCATGCCGCAGCCGTGGTCGGTCACTTCCACAAAGGCCTGATCCGTGGCGTAGCAGCTGATCTGTATCACGCCGCCCTTTGGAGAGAACTTGATGGCGTTGCTGATGAGGTTGATCCATACCTCGGCCAGCAGCTCCTCATGGGCAGTCAGGGTGGTGGGGGAGAGGTCAAGCTCCCAGTCGATTTGCAGGGGCGCCCATGTGGGTTCCAGCTGCACCACCACCCGGCGAAGCTGCTCATCCAGCGCGAAGGGAGCGGCCTCCGTGGTGGGAAGACGATCCAGACTGCTCAAGCGAAGCAGATTGCGGGAAAGATGGCTCAGGCGCTCGCTTTCCTCTGCAATAATATCCGTATACTCCCTGCGGCTTTCCTCGTCCAGCTCGGGAGATTGCAGCAGCTTTGCGAAACCTTGAATAGAGGCAATGGGCGTTTTAAATTCATGGCTTACGTTAGAGATAAAATCCTTTTGCAGATATTCCGTGCGAGCCAGCGCCTCTACCATGTCATTAAAGTTGCGCATCAGGCTGTTTAATTCGTCATCGCCTGCAGCGGGGAGACGCACGGTGAAGTCGCCCTGCGCGATTCGTTGGGTGGCCTCCTGCAAGCTGGCAATAGGGCTGGCAACCTTGCCGGAGATCAGTCGTCCGCCGATAGCCATCGCCGCCACAAAGAACAGGATGGAAAACACGAACCGCAGCACCGACGCGTGCAGCTGGTTATAATTGGACGTGGCAGATACCGCCACCAGTCCGTCCGCAGACTGCACATAGGTAATGGGGAGGGAATACAGACTGCCGCCCACGGTGAGTATTAAGCGGTCGGATAATTCGTTCAGCTGCTCCTCCGTCAGTTCGGTAGCTTCGGCAGTCACCGCGTCCATGCGGATGCTGCTGGTGGAGGCCATAGCGAGAATATCCGCCTGCGGCAGATCGGTTTTCTGCTCCAGCGCCAGCAGATAGATCGCGGCGGAGCGCTCGCTGGCCGCAACCTCCTCTAATACATTGGAATTGCTGACCACATAGGAGGCTATCGAGGCCAGTATAGCAGAAATCGTAATGCAGAAAAAGAAATACTTGGTGACTCGGCGGCGGAAGGTGGCGGAGGGGCTGAACTTTTTCATGCGCGTTTCTCCGCCTTGTAGCCCAGTCCGCGCACCGTTTCAATGGAGAAATCCGGGAACGCTTCGCACTTCTCCCGCAGACGGCGAATGTGTACGTCCACGGTGCGCTCGTCGCTCTCCGCATCCATGCCCCAGATTTCGTCCATCAGCTGACGGCGGGTGAAGATCTGCTTGGGATAGCTCAGCAGCTTGTAAAGCAGATAGAATTCCTTCTTCGGGAGCTGCAATTCCGTGTCGCCACGCGTGACGGTCAGGGTGTCGTAATCCAGCACGGTTTCGCCCACGGTGAGCTTGTGGCTGGTAACAGACTGCGCCCGCCGCAGCAGCGCTCCCACGCGCATGAGCATCTCGTCAAGGTTCACGGGCTTCACCATGTAATCATCCGCGCCCAATGAAAAGCCCCGGCGCTTATCCTCCAGCGACTCCCGTGCGGTGACGATCAGCACAGGCAGCAGGGGATAGCTCTGCCGAATCTGTTCGGTCAGCGCATAGCCGTCCATGACGGGCATCATCAGATCGGCAATGACCAGATCAGGCTGTACCCGCTCCATCTCCGCCAGCGCCTCTTCGCCGTTGGAGGCCTGCAACACCTGATACCCGTTCATGTGCAGATAGGCAGTCATCAATTTGCGCAGGTGCAGATCGTCCTCGGCCACCAGTACGGTAAACATCCGCTCTCCCCCTTTTCCAAAAAGGGACGCGTCCACTTTCCCAAGGAAAGGTCTGGAACGCGCCCGCGTTGCTCTTGTATAAAAAATCAGAAAAACATCAAACCAACTCAAGCCCGGTAACCATCGAGAGCCGTCCGCAGGACAGCAATCGTGCAACCCGGCTCCGCCGAGTTCGCGGGTCGTTGATTTTGCAGAGCAAAATCAATTCCTTGCAATTTTCGACGACCTCTGGTCGACGAAAATTGGAAAGCCCCATCTCACGCAAGTGGCTGCAGCCATTTGCGCCACTCCATTGTATCACATACTGCGCAGGGCATCAATGGGGTTCAGCCGGGAAGCCTTCCGAGCGGGAGCCCAGCCAAAGATGATGCCAACCGACGCGGAGAACAGGAACGCCAGCAGGATCGCGCCGGTGGACAACTGGAAGTCAAACCCGATCCATACGGCGAACAGCACGGATAACAGATTGCCTAGCAGTATGCCGATCACACCGCCCAGCAAACTCAACATCACCGCCTCTAGCAGGAACTGCATCTGAATGGTGCGGGGACGTGCGCCCAGCGCCTTGCGCAGGCCGATTTCCGTCGTGCGCTCGGATACGGAGACAAGCATCATGTTCATGATGCCGATGCCACCCACCAGCAGCGCAATGGAGGCAATGCCAGCCAGCATGGTGGTCATCATGCTCAGCATGGTGTCCATGGCGTCCAGCAGGGATTCCAGATTGATAACGCGATAGGCGTTGTCTTTGTAGTTGAAGGCGGCGTTCAGCACGCCCTCGATGTCCGCCACCGTTTCGTCGGTCTTGGAGGTGTCCGCCACATAAATGCTCAGGGAGTTAACGCTGTTGGAGCCGATCATTCGCTGAGCCGCCGGAAAGGGCAGGATCACCTTGCCGTTGTCGCTGTCCGCCATCATAGCGGTCATCACATCCGTGCTGTCGCTGCTTAAAAGACCAACAATGGTGTAGCTCTGCCCGCCCACAATGATCTTTTGACCGAGGGGATTCTCGCCGGGATATAAAGCGCTGCGAAGCGTCGCGTCAATGACGCATACATGGCTGTTGCGATCCATGTCCAGCGCATTCAGCGCCCGTCCGGTGCTGATAAGGTCGCTGGACTTGGCAAAGTAAGTCTCGTTGCGGCCCTCGATGGTCACGTCCTCCGCCAGCGTGTCGCCGTTAGCCACGTGCCGCGTGAAGGACACCGTGGGGTCAAGGCCGTCCACATTGTCCAGCGCAGACAGCTTCTGCATATCGGAATCGGATAGACCGCGCTTGAGGGAGGTGCCGGTGACGGACACGGAGATTTTTCCCGCGCCCAGCTCGGTGAACTGTCGCGTGACTTCTCCCGTGGCGCCCTCCACGGTGGTGATCAGCGCAATGATCGCTGTTACGCCGATGACAATGCCCAGAATGGTCAGGAAGGAGCGCATCTTGTTTCCACGGATGTTTTGCCACGACATGCGCAGACTTTCTTTAAGCATCCTCCGCCACCCCCTCGGTCAGCTCACCGTCCAGCAGACGCACAATGCGCTTGGCGTGCCGGGCAATGCCAATGTCGTGGGTAATCATGATGATGGTGTGCCCCTCTTCGTTCAGGTCGTGGAACAGGGACATGACCTGCTTGCCTGTCTGCTGATCCAGCGCGCCAGTAGGTTCGTCCGCCAGCAGAATGGCGGGATTGTTGCACAGCGCACGGGCAATGGCCACGCGCTGCTGCTGACCGCCGGAAAGCTGGTTGGGAAAATGGTGCAGCTTATCCTTCAATCCCACGCGAACCAGCATCTTTTCTGCCAGTGCGCCCCGCTCGTGGACGGGAACGCCGCTGTACACCAGCGGAAGCTCCACGTTCGCCAGCGCGTCCAGCCGGGGCAGCAGTTGGAAGGACTGGAAGATGAAGCCAATTTCCTTGCTGCGCACGCCCGCCAGCGTGTCCTCGTCCAGACCGCCCACGTCCCGGCCATGCAGAATATAGTTGCCGCTGGTAGGGGTGTCCAGACAGCCGATGATGTTCATCAGCGTGCTTTTGCCGGAGCCGGAGGGGCCGAGGACAGCCACAAACTCGCCCTGATCGACCTCCAGATCAATGCCCTTGAGCACCGTCTGCTTTTCCTCGCCCATTTGATACACCTTGGTGATGCCGTGCATCATGAGAATCGAATTGTCCATGTCTGCCTCCTTAATTGCCGGAGTGCATGGGCATCATGGGGAAATCCGCGGCTTTGGGCAGCAGAATGGTCTCGCCGCTCTTCACGCCGTCGCGCACCTCCACCAGCACGCCGTTGTTGATGCCCAGCAGCACGGACTGGCGCACCACCTCGTTGCCGCGGGAATAGCAGTAGACATAGGGCTTGTTGTTCTCGTCGTATTGAATCGCGTCCATGGAGACCGTCGTGGCGTTCAAGGCGCTTTCACGAAGTACGGATACCTCGCAGGTGAGGCCCATGACCAGACTGCCGTCCTGCGGCACGGAAATTTCCACCTCGTAATAGGCGATGTCGTTGACCACGGTGGCCTCCTGCGCAATGCGGGTGATGGAGCCGGTCAGCGTTTTGCCGGTGGCCTGTACGGTGACGGTTACCTCCATACCCTTTTGCAGCGCGGAGATATCGTATTCATCCACCTTGATCTTCAGCAGCGGGTGGGCGTAATCCGCCACGCGGAACAGTTCGGTGCCGGGGGTGTAGTCGTCATCCACTTTGACATACATGTTGGAAATCGTGCCCGCCATAGTGGACTCGATCTTACTGCCGGACTTGGGCTGGATCACGTTTTCTTCATCCTCTACCGTGTCGCCTTCATCCTTCAAAAGCTCCTTGACGGTGCCGCGGCTCCGAGCCACGACCACCTGCGCGTCCCCGGGCTCGAGATTTCCCGAGAAGGTGTAATACGTAATAATATCCTGCGTTTTTGCAATCTCTTCCGTATATTGAGGCGTGGTGCGCTGAAGCAGGGACAGCACAACGACCGCCGCGACTGCCAGCACCACAAGAATACCGATCATCCACTTCCAAACCTTCCGGCTCTTCCGCATGAGAAATTTCCTCCTTTTGATCCATTCGTGGAAGCAGTATATACGCGGGAAATGAACTGGATGTGAAGCGGGAGGAGTCGATGCGGCGGCGGATTGCCAGCGCTGCACGATTTTCCCAGTACGCCTTGCCGCATAGGAGCCCCTCAAAATTCCATACTAGCCAATGCAAGGACAATCAGGAAAGCAAGGAGGCAGGCTTTGTGCGAGCAACGGGAATTGTGCGCAGGATCGACGAACTGGGGCGTGTGGTAATCCCAAAGGAAATACGGCGGACGCTGCGGATCCGGGAGGGCGACCCGCTGGAGATCTATACCGACCGGGACGGCGAGGTCATCTTGAAGAAGTATTCGCCTATCGGCGAAATGTCCGCCTTTGCCAAGGACTACACCGAGTCCCTGTTCCGTTCGCTGGGGCATATCGCCTGTATTGTGGATCGGGATCAGGTGGTAGCGGCTAGCGGCGTAAGCAAAAAGGAGCTGTGGGATAAGCCCATCAGCCACGATCTGGAAACGGCGATTGCCAATCGCCAGACGGTCATGCTGAACAAGCAGAACGGCAGTCATACCGTGGCCGTCACCAATGAGGAGGATCCCGCGGGCTATACGGCGCAGGTGCTATCGCCCATCATCGCGGACGGCGAGGCCATTGGCGCGGTGCTGCTGCTGAGCCGGGAGCAGGGTGCACGCATGGGCGACACGGAGATGAAGGTGGCGGAAACAGCCGCAGGGATCGTGGGGCGGCAGATGGAGCAATGACGGGCTGGCTGCTGGTCGGGTGGCTTGCGGCGGCGTTGCTGGCAACGCCTCTGCGGCTGGAAGCGGCGGCGGGCATTACGGAGCAGCTCAGCGGACGGGCGTGTCTGCATATCTGGGGTGTGCCTGTCCGTTGGAGCTT
>USCW01000011.1 GCA_900553315.1 uncultured Eubacteriales bacterium | reverse complement strand
GGGGGCTTCTCTTCAGAGAAGCCCCCTCCCTCGCATATATCTACTTAATCTTTCGGCTCCACTGCGGACTTCAGGGTTTCCCAGCCCTCGGGATCGTCAACAACGCTGAAGACCTCTACGGGAGATTCCTTCATGGAAGCATACAGGGAGACAATGCTGTCCTGAATGCTCTGGGGCACCATGGACACAAACTGATCGTTGTGCGCGTAACCAATGAAGCCCTCGGCCAGACCCACCAGCGGATACGTGCCGCCCTGGAAGGTGCCGTCCTGCACAGCGGCAAACACGCTGTCGATCGCCGCACCATAGTCCGCATAGAAGGAGGTCACAATGGTCGCAGCCTCGTCCGCGTCCGCAACCGTCTTGGTCTGGTCGCAGTCCACACCAAAGGCATACTTGCCGGCTTCCTTCGCGGCGGTGAACACACCGGCACCCGCGCTGCCAGCCACCTGCCAGATCACATCCACACCCGCATCATACATGGCCTTGGCCTTCTCCGCCACAGCGGGAGCAAAGTCCGGAATAAAGTCGCCCGCATAGTCAATGTATACGGTCACACCCTGCTCTTCACATACCTGGCAGAAGCTGCCAATGTACTCGTTCAGGCCGGGCGCATCAATGCCTACGATCACGCCCACCTTCTTGTCGGCGTTCGCATTGGGCATGTCGCTGGTTGTCACCTGGCAAGCTACATAGCCCGCCAGATAACCGATATCCTTGTTCTTGTACATCAGGCCGTAAACGTTGCTCAGGGGCGCGGTGGCCAGCGTGGTGCCCTCAATGCCCTGAAGGTCGGCGCTGAAGAACTTCTGCTCGGGATACTTCTGAGCAGCGGCGATCAGCGCAGCATTGCACTCCGCACCCATGGTGACGATCAGATCATACTTGCCGCTGGCACAGGCATCCTCGAAATAAGGCAGATAGGATTCCAGCTCATATTCCGCGCTGGCCTTCTCCATGGGGATCGCGCCCATGGCAATGGTCTCGGTGGTGGTGCCGGGATACTTGGTCTCCAGTTCCTTCACCGCGAGCACGGACGCGGAGAAATAGCTGCCCTCGGTGCTGGGCACCAGCAGCAATACATTCAAACCGGTGGTTTCCGCAGACGCGAGGGACAGACATCCCAGCGCCATGACCAGAGACAGAATCAGGGCCAACAGCTTCTTCATAATGAGAAAGCTCCTCTCTTTTGCAGTGCTGCCGCATATATCGGAAAACACCATCAGTATAGCACCTGATCCTGCCTTTGGCAAGGCTGTTTTATCGTTTTTCGGAACAAATAATATAATTTTTGATTCATTCGTTCGTGTTTTTAAATTTCCTTCAGGTGCTCCATATTCGTGCGGATACCCTCGCAGCACTCGTGGAAGGTCGCCTTCTCCGCATCGGTCAGCGGCAGCTCCAGCACCTGCTCCACGCCGTTTGCGCCAATCACGCAGGGCACACCCGCAAACAGACCCTTCTCGCCGTACTCGCCGTCCAACTCGGCGCTGGCGGGCATGATGACCTTCTCGTCATGCAGCACAATATGCACCATCCGGGCGGCGGTAGTCGCAATGCCGTATTCCGTGCAGAACTTGCCCACGAACGTCACCCAGCCGCCGTTGATGGATTCCTTCTGCAAGGCATCCCGGTCAAAGCAGAAGCGCTCATCCTTCTCCGCCCACACATCCAGAGGCACGCCGCGGAAGCTCACGCAAGACCAAGGCGTAAACTGCTGGTTGCCGTGCTCACCCAGCATGTAGCAGGTGATGGACTTGTGATCCACGCCCGTCTGCCGAGCCAGCGCACTCAGCAGCCGGGAGGTGTCCAAGCCGGTGCCCGTGCCGAACACGCGGCCCTTGGGCAGCCCCAGCAGCAGCGCCAGCTCCCGCGTTACAATGTCGCAGGGGTTGGTGATATTGATGACCACACCGTCAAAGCCGCTGTCCTTGATCTTCTGGGCATAGCTGCGCACCGCAGGAATGGTAAAGTCCATTTCGGTCACACGGTTGTGGCTGCCGCGCAGCAGCTCGATCTTGCCCACGCTGTTCACGATCACGTCGCAGTCCTTTAGATCCGCGAAGTCCGCCTCACGAACGGTCACGCGATGGGGGCAGTAGGCCACCGCATCCCGCAGGTCCTGCGCCTCGCTTGCCACCTTCTGCGCATTCTGATCCAACAGCAGCAGCTCGTCCGCGATGCCCTGCACCGCCAGCGAATACGCTACATGCGCACCCACATGTCCCAGACCGATCACAGCAACCATACGCTTCTTTGCCATAAAGCATCTTCCTTTCTATTTCTTCCGTCATTGATATAGGATAACCCGGTCACGCACCGAAATTCGGGAACAGGACGCAGGTATACAGCATGGTCAGCACCATATAGATCACCAGAATGATGGCGAAGGCCGGGAGCGTGCGCTTCATGACCTTGTTCTCCTGCCCCACCGCGTCCACCGTCGCACAGGCAGCCACAGTGTTGTTCGGGCAGATCAGGTTGCCAAGCGAAGCGCCCGCGTTTTGTCCGGCGAAGATGGTGATGGGATTCATGCCCAGCGCCTCCGCCGCCTGCATGTGCATATCCGCAAACATGATGTTGGAGCCCAGTCCCGTGCCGGTGATGAAGGAGCCGCTGGAGCCGATCAGCACCGCCGCCGCCGGGTAGAAGGCGCCCACCACCGCCGCAATGTCCGAGGCCAGCAGCTGCATCATGCCCGTATTGCTGGACTGCATAATATAGGAAACGATCAGCAGGCTGCTCATCGTTACCATGACGGGCATGACGTGCTTGATGGTCTTCTTGCAGATGTCTCGATACTGGCTGAGCTTCACGCCGATGGTCGCAGCACCCAGCAAACCGCAGATCAGGATCACCACGTCCACCCAGACGATGTAGCCGAAGGTGCACATGACGGCGAAGCCGTTGGGCACCAGCGCCGGGAAGCCGTAGCGCACCGCAGGCAGCAGGATCAGCATATACACATAAGGCGAAAGCGCCTGAAACGCACTGTACTTCCGCGTGCTCCGGTCAAAGTGATAGCGGTACTCCTCCGGGGTCTTGATCTTCACCAGCTTGACATAAGCCACAGAGAGCAGGATAGCGATCAGGCCCGTGCCCATGGACGTAACCTCAGCGCCCACAAAGTTGGAAAGCACGAACATCACGCCGCCGGTGGTCACACCCGCGAAAAGGAGATACGGCACGATGCCCTTGAAGCCCTTCCTGCCGAACGTCATAAAGACCATAATAAAGGGAATGACCAGCACGCCGAACATGTGGATGCGACCCACCATGGCGGAGTTCAGCGCCACGGTACTCACGCCCGCCTCCACCAGCGCCGCACCGCCGTTGATGGTGGTCAGACCCGCGCCGCCCCAAGAGCAGGGCGTAGCGTCTCCCAGCAGCGCCACGGCAATGGAGGTAATAGGGTCGAAGCCCAGCGCCATCAGGAAGGGCGCCGCAATGGCCGCCGGGGAGCCCGCGCCCGCCGCGCCTTCCAGAAAGATTGGCAGCATCAGGCCGATAATGACCACCTGCACCCGGCGGTCGTCGCTGATGCGGGCGATGGTAGCCTTCACGTCCTCAATGGCTCCCGTTTCCCGCAGAATATTCAGAATCACGAATGCGCCGAAGACCATCACCACGATCTTGAGGCCTTCCTTCAATCCCTTCCAAATCAATGCATCGAATACGGCGACATTCTGCGCAAAGGTCGCGCCCGTCACGTTGAAATACGTAAAGCCGAGAAATAATGTCCATACAAGAGCAATCGGCGCAACCCGCTTGGCAGACTGCTTAAAGCATAGGATGCCCACAAGTACCACGACAATAGGGCTGAGCGCCACGAGGAAATTGATCACCTGCATCGTTGTTGTCATCCTTTCACGGTGGTTTGATCTATTCCCTGAACCGCCGGTTGGCCAGACAGACGGTAAAGAGCGGTAAAAAAGAAGCGGCTCCGCGAAGCTCGCGGAACCGCTCAGACATTTTCCGTCAACGCCAAAGGGGCGTTTGGAAAATTCTTCCTGATTTCAAGCTTCGTTGCTTCAAAAGGGGCCGCGTAATCAGCACGACTACGACGACCAGCATCATAATCAGACTCATCAGATTCAGCAGGCACAGTCGAATAGACAGCGCCAGCAGCATCAGCAACGCAACAAAAATGGACAGCGCCAGTGCGCTGTCCAGAATCAGGGTCATGGTCATATCAAACTTTGCACAGGAGGAAAAAGACGCACGCCGAGCCTGTGCGCACTCTGCCTGCTGCTTCTGCACGAACATGGTCGTCATGGCGTTTCCCCTCCTTTGCTTCGGTGAATGGGGCGATTATAGCACGCGCCTTTCAACGCTGTCAATCCTCTTTTGCCGAAAAACAAAGAAGAAACAATTTGTGTCGTCGTAAAATGTTCGTGTTTTATGCCATATAATGCAAAATAGGAGAGGCTGAGCCCCTCCTATTGTCTGTATTTACCATAGTGTAATGCTATCGCCGCCCTCGGCCAACGGGCCGGGAAGGGTACTGCATCCTTCGCGGTGCTGATGGAAATAGTCGGTGTTGAAGGTGATGTCCGTTCCATCGGGATTCTCAAACCGCTGTTCCGGCTCGAAGGCCTTGCCCAGCGTCTCGCTGCTCAGGACACCTGCCTTAAAGCCCTTCAGCAGCTCATACACGTTGGTCTTCAGCACGGTCTTGCCGTTCTCTTCCACCAGCGCCACCTGCACCTTGTTCTCCGTGTCGATCAGATGATGCTGCTCATGCTTGCACACCGTCGCGCCGTTGAAATAGGCGTTGCCCTCCACCCACACGGGCAGATGGCCAAAGTGATACGTCGCCAGCGCTCCCATATTCGGCTCCTGCCCCATCTGGAAATGGGAAATCCACTCCTCGTAAGTGGGGAAAATGTCAAAGGGCGCGGTACCGACCACCTCATAGTTATTATCCTCAGGCGTGCGCTCGGGATGAAGCACGGGATAGTGCTGGATCAAGATATTGTTATAGATGCGGTCGTCTCCATGCAGGATGGTCATAAAGCCCGCGACCTCCGTGCGGTGCGGAATGTGATAGGGCGTATAGCGGGGCTCACGCTGACCGTTCACCACGCTGTCCACGCCGGAATTGATGAGCGTGAACGCACCCAGCATCAGGTTATGCACCACCGCAATGCCTTCGCTGGGGATGGTCACGGACTGCGGAGACAGCAAGAAGTTATTGTCGATCAACGTGGGACCATGACCCACCTCAATGAACACATCCGTGCTGAACATCGCGCCCTTGGCGAATACCGCCCCCTCCGGCGGATAGTTGTCGTGCATCAGATTCTCGGTCACGCGGGCGCCCTGCGCCTCCCAGTCCAGCCACACGCCTTGAATGCAATGGTGAATATGGTTGCGGCGAATGGTCACGTCGATGGCTGCGTGAAGCTTGATGCCTGCCGTCTCCGCACCGCCCAGCTGCTGAGAATTGCAGATGTCGTGAATGTGGCAGTCCTCAATAACGGAGAACACACCGCCCATGCGACCCACGATGCCCGTCTGTTCGCAATGATGCACCTCGCAGCGGCGAATGATATGGCTGCCCACATTCTCCTTCAGCCAGCCGTGATACTGTCCCCGGCATACCGCGTCGCGCTCCATCTGCGTGGGGCTCTTCACATGCTTGGTGTAGAAATACATGTCGTTATCCGGGTCGCGGTACTTGCCCAGCGAAATGCCGCAGCACTTGCTGTTGCTGACCTCGCAGTCCTCGATGATCCAGCCCTTGCTCCAATGGGGGCCGATGAGGCCATCCTGATAGGCGGCGGGCGGCGCCCAAGTGGTGGCCGCCTTGGTGAGCACAAAGCCGCTGACGGTGATGTAGTTCACGCCGTTCTTGTCGGGCATGAATACGTTGCGGCGAACAGCGATCTCTACCTTTTCCTCGTTAGGATTTTTGCCGCGGAAATTGGCGTACAGCACGGTGGTGTTCCCCTGCTGCTCGGTGTACCACTTGTACTTGCTTTCCTCGTGCTTCCAGCTGCACGGGTCGGCCTCACCCTTGACGCACTCCTCCAGCGTGACCGTTTCATACATCATCCGATCATTCAGGTATACAGAGCCCGTGTGCCGCACGGTGGGAGCGAAATACCAGTCGCCGCACACCATGGTGGTGTAGGGATTGTACGCCCCGAACATGCTGTTGTCCACCTTTGCCACCCATACGTCGCCGGTGTAAGGCTCCCAGCCAGTCAACACCTCCGCACCGGTGATGATTGCACCCTTCATCTCCGTGGAACGGTACACAATGGGCTGCTCCGCCGTACCCGCGTTCACCGGGTTCACATATTCCCGATAAATGCCCGGCGCCACCAGCACCTCATCCCCCGCCACAGCCAGCTTCGCCGCCGCGTTGATGGTCTTGAAGGGCCGTTCCTTGCTGCCATCGCCGTTGCGGCAGGCATTTGCGTCCACATAATAAATCATTTGTCTTTCCCCTTTCCACTTTCTGCCTTTTGCAGAAGGGCTGACTTTTTCTGTCTGCATGATACCGTGGTTTCAATTTTCTGTCAATACGACAGCTTTCACAAAAATTTGTGCATAAAAGCAGGAAGCCGGTTAGGTTCGGCTTCCTATTTTGGCGCTTTATTCCTCTTCCGCAAGGCAAATCTCAATGAAAGTCTGCATCTGCGCGATATTCTGATAATACTCGTCGCCCACGCCCCGGTCATGGCTGCCATGGGCCAGCACCTGCAGCAGCACGGGATGCTGCTCATCCGCGTCGTGCTGCATCCGCACGGCGAACTTCTTGCCGTGATAGGGCGGCACGTTGTTGTCCATTTCACCCGTCTGCACATACATCTTGGGATACACCGTGCCCGGCTTGATGTTATGATAGGGCGAATAGGAATACATGTAGCGGAACATTTCCTCACTGCCCTGCGGGTCGCCGTACTCGGTGATGTACATCATGCCGCGGGGATCGCCGCGGAAGCGGAGCATATCCGTATGCGGCACGGAGGCCACCACGATGCCGAACAGATCAGGCCGCAGGGTAGAAATGGCCGTCATCAGCAGACCGCCGTTGCTCAGACCCGTAGCGATCAGCTTGGAGGGCTTCGTCCAGCCCGCATGGATCAGATATTCCGCAATGTCGATGAAGTCATAGAAGGCGTTCTTCTTGCCCAGGCCCATGGCCGCTTCATGCCACGCCGCGCCGTACTCGCTGCCGCCGCGGATGATGCAATGGGCATAAATGCGGCCCATGCGTACCCATTCCACGATGTTCTGCCCCGTGACCATATCCTCGGGCCACGGATTTGAGGAAGCCGCATATCCGCCGTAGCCGTACATCAGCACAGGGGTATTCCCGTTGGGCTTCAAGTCCTTCGGCCGCACCAGATACACCAAGATCCGCTGGCCGTCCCGGGCATTGAGGAAGCATTGCTCCACCGCAATGTCGCTGTCATCCTCCAGCGGCGCACCCAGCGTGCGGAGCGTACCCGCCGCCACGTCGTAGACCATAGGCCGTGCGGTTTGGGTGAAGCTTTCAAAAGTCAGATAAATATGTCCCTTGTCGCTGACCTCCATGGCCTCCTCCGCTGTGGCGTGACCGTAGGCGCTGGGCATCGCTACATCATGCAGCTTCACGCCCTCGTGGGTGTACAGCGCCATGACCGCCGCCGCGTCCCGCTCATAAAGCGCCAGCAGTCCCTCCGGCAGTACTGCCGCCGCGCTGAGCAGCGCGTCCGACTGGGGCAGCGCTTCCTGGCTGGCCTTCACCAGCGCATTCTCCTCCCGAAGCTGCGCCAGCGTCAGAGACACCACATGCCCCATGGGCGCGTTCAGATTCGTCTTGAAGAAACAGCGGCCAGCCGCCTCGCCCAGATACACGCAGCTGCCCTTGCCTTCGTTCAGCTTCCAGCGGCTGCCTGCCTTGTCCTGATAAATCATCACCACGTCGTCATAAGTAGCCAGCACTTGGAAGAAATAGCCGCCCGGCGCGTCGTTCACATACATGAACACCGCGTTTTCCTCGTGGGTATAGAGGGTTTCCAGCGTCTTGGTCTGCCACAGATAACGGCGGGCATAGTTAATGTTGCGGTTGTTGGCCGCGTCTACCACCGCGTCGGAGTACAGCACCGCGCTGCCATCCTTTGACCAACTATAGCCGAAGGTACCGTCCAACTCGCCCAGAATCTCCTTTTTCGCCGCGTCGTACACCACCACGCAGCAGCGGGGCGCACCGTGCTTCACCGCCATAATGGCATATACGTCCGGGTGCCCGGGGCAGGGCTTCACGGAATACACATGCATCCGCTCGTTAAAGGTCGCGTCGTTGGCGATCACGCCCAGCACCCGCATATGCTCGTCCACGGAGACGATCTCCCGCAGACCGCCCTCCACCTCGCGCACGGCGCAAAAGCGACCGTTGCACTCCTGTACGTCCGTCAGCGTCAGGGGATGGGGCTTGCTCCGAAGCTCCTGCTCCTTCTTCGCCGCGCTGAACTTGGGCTGGCTGTCAAAGAAAGCCTTGGTATAGGCGTTTTCCGCCGCAACGATGGCCTTGACCTCCGGCGCGTCCTTGTCCTCCATGTAGCGATAGGGGTCTTCCACCGTCACGCCAAAGTACGTATCCGTCACCACGCGGCGAGGTACCTCGGGATAATTCCGCATAACTTTCACTCCTTTATACATTTCGGGAAAGCAGCGCAAGACTGCTTTCCCGAATTCCTTACTTTTTATGCCAACGGGAAATGGCACGCGCATACGTGCCCCGTTCCGTCGTCCTGCAGGGCAGGAACCTCCTGCGCGCACCGCTCCTGCGCATAGGGGCAGCGGGTGCGGAAGCGGCAGCCGCTGGGGGGATTGATGGGGCTGGGGATTTCGCCCGTCAGCAGCTCCTTATCCTTCCTATCCGCGTGCGCACCGATGCGTGGCGTTGCCGCCAGCAGGTATTTGGTATAAGGATGCCGGGGATGGTTATAGACCTCCGCCGTGGTGCCGATCTCGCAGATTTTGCCCAAGAACATCACGCACACCCGGTCGGAAATATAATGCACCACGCCCAGATCGTGGGAAATAAATAGGTACGTCAGGCCCAGCTCTTGCTGCAAATCATGGAGCAGGTTCAGCGTCTGGGCTTGAATGGACACGTCCAGCGCCGAGACAGGCTCGTCGCATACTACCAGATCGGGATGCAGAGCAATCGCCCGGGCAATGCCGATGCGCTGGCGCTGACCACCGGAGAACTGATGGGGATAACGATTCAGATAATCGGGGTTGATACCCACCTTGCCCGCCAGTTCCAGCACCACCTGATGCTGCTCCTCCTTGGACATGCCGTAGGCCTTTAGGGGCTCGGAAATGATCTTTTCCACCGTGAAACGTGGATCCAGCGACGCATACGGATCCTGAAACACCAGCTGCATCCGCTTCCGGAACTCCCGCAGCTCATGCTTGTTCAAGGCGGTCACGTCCGTCTGATCCATCGTCACCTTGCCGGAGTCCGGCTCGATCAGTCGCAGCAGCAGCCGTCCCAGCGTGCTCTTGCCGCAGCCGCTCTCGCCCACCAGCGCCAGCGTTTCGCCGCGGTTGATGGTCAGGCTCACGTCGGTAATGGCCTGTACGCGGCCCTTGCCCGCCTTAAAGGTCTTTTGCAGATGCTCTGCCTGAAGCAATACTTCCTGCGCCATGCTTACGCCTCCTTCTTTGCGGCTTCACAGCGGAAGCAGCGCACCTGATGTCCCGGAGCGGCCTCGGTCAGCTCGGGCTTTTCCCGACGGCAGCGCTCCGTGGCATAGCGGCAGCGCTCACAGAAGCGGCAGCCTGTGGGCACATGCTTCAGGTCGGGCACCATGCCGGGAATGTTTTCCAGCGGCTCATCGCTTTCCTTGATCTCCGGCACAGAGCGGATCAGCCCCTGCGTATAAGGATGCATGGGGGCCTCGAACAGCGCCTCCGTGGTGGCGTGCTCCACGATCTCACCCAGATACATCACGTTCACCACGTCACACAGCTCGGAAACGATGCCCAGATTGTGCGTGATCATCAAAATAGACGTATCGAATTCCTGCTTGAGCTGACGCATCAGGTGCAGGATCTGCGCTTCAATGGTCACATCCAGCGCCGTGGTGGGCTCGTCCGCGATCAGCAGCCGTGGATTGCAGATCATGGCCATGGCGATCATAATGCGCTGACGAAGACCGCCAGATAGCTGGAAGGGATAAGCGCGATAGCGCTCCTCCGCCTCCGGGATGCTCACCTGCTTGAACATCTCAATGACCCGTTCCTTGCGCTGGGCGGCGTTCAGGTTCGTGTGCAGCTTCAGCACCTCTCCCACCTGCTTGCCCACGCGCACCACCGGATTCAGGCTGGTCATAGGCTCCTGAAAGATCATGGCGATGCTGTTGCCGACGATCTCCCGCATCCGTGCAGGGGTGGCGGCGGAAATCTCCTCGCCCTCAAAGAGAATGCGGCCGCCGCTGATGCGGGTGTTCACGCCCAGCAGACCCATAATGGACATGGCGGTCATGCTCTTGCCGCAGCCGCTTTCACCCACAAGGCCCACCACCGTGTGCCTGGGAATTTCGAGGCTGACGCGATCCACGGGCCGCAGGGGCTTTTCTCCCTTGCCGATGGAAATTTGTAGATCCTCGATGCGTAACAATTCCTGCTGCTGTTCCATGCTTCCAACCGCCTTACTTCTTTGTTGACCCCCGGGTGCGAGCCTCTGATAGACATCAGGGGTTCGCACCCGGGGGCGGGAAAGCGTCTCTGCTCCCCCGCCGGGGTGAAGAAGTTACTCCGCGAAGGAGCACTTCCACAGATACCAGTTGTAGGTGCCGGCCCAAACAGGTTCGCAGCCGTTCAGGTTCGCGCTGTGGGCGAAGGGCATACCGGCTTCAAACAGCGGAGCCAGATAGCTCAGGTCGCGGGCCAGCTCCAGCGCCTTCAGGGTGTGCGCCTCGCGCTCCTCCTTGTTCCAGGTGGAAGCCGCCGCGTTCAGCTCCGCGTTCAGCTCGTCGCTGGAGGTGGTCAGGCCCAGGCCCTGATAGTAGCCGCCGTTGAAGAAGTAGCCCATCATCTCTTCGGGAGAGGAGTAAGCAACGCCCCAGTTCTCCACGCTGATGCCCAGCGTGCCGTCGTCCATCTTCGCGGTCCAGGAGTTTGCATCCAGCGTGTTGATGACAGTATTCACGCCGATGGCCGCCAAGTCAGCCTGAATAGAGGTGGCGATGCTCACATAGGTAGAGGTCACGTTGATCTCCAGCTCCTCGCCATTGTAGTTGGACTGAGCCAGATACTCAGCGGCCTTCTCGGGATCGTACTGGATCGCGGGCACCTTGCCGGCCATGTCTCCCAGCAGCTTCTTGGCGAAGAAGTCGGAGGCAGGGGTGGTGTCCAACTGGCCATGATAGATGGCCGCATTCTCACGGTTGATGGCGTAGTTCAGCGCCTTGCGCAGATTCTCGTCGCTGGTGTAGGGTTCGCCGAAGAACATAGCGCTCACAGCACCCCAGCCGGCGCCGTTCTCCACCACAAAGCCCTCGCCCTCAGCAATGGCCAGATCGTCGTTGCTCATCGCGGGGCCGCCGATCTGCACTTCACCATTCTCCATGGCTACCAGCGCCACGGAGCTGTCCAGCGGCACGTGCACCTCAATGTTCTTGATGGAGGGAGTGCCCTCGAAGTAATCATCGCGGGCAGTCAGGTACACATAGTTGGTCGCGCTGTCGATGTGATCCAGCACATACGCGCCGGTACCGACGGGGTTGGTGGAGAAGCCCTCGGGATCCGCCTGATACGCGGTGGGAGAAACGATGGGCAGATACTCCACGCAGAACTCCTCCACGGAAGCATAGGGAGCCGCCTTGTACAGCACCACGGTGAAGTCGTCCACCTTCTCCACCTTGGAGATCACGCTCTGGGTGGTATAGCCCAGCGCCGCGCTGTTGGCCGCAATGCCATAGGTGAACACCACCGCGTCCGCATTGAAGGGCGTGCCGTCGGAGAACGTCACGTCCTGACGCAGATGCACGGTTATGCTGGTTCCGTCCTCGCTGTCCTCCCAGCTTTCCGCCAGGCAGGCAACGCCCTGACCATTCTCGTCATACTGCCACAGGCTGTTGAACAGCTGCGTACGCACAACCTTGTCAATGCTGAAGCCGGCATAGGGGTTCAGGTTCTCGCTGGTCATATAGGGCAGCACCACCAGCGTGTCGCTGCTCTCGGCCGACGCGGCGGTGAACGCCGTGCAGGTCAGGAGCATGGCAAATGCCAGGGCCAGGGAAAGAATCCGTTTCATGGTAACTCCTCCTTGTGCGTCTTTCTTGTCTATTTACAAATCGGAAGGTTGTCCCTCCGGATTTGCCGGAAAAATTACTGACGGCGGCGGGGGTCGATAGCGTCCGCCAGGCCGTCGCCCACCAGATTGAAGCAAAGAGCCGTAATCACAATGGCCAAACCGGGGAAGATCGCCAGATGGGGATAATTGCGGATGCCCTTCATGGCCTCGGAGAGCATGTTGCCCCATTCGGGCGCAGGCGGCTGAATGCCCATGCCGATATAGCTCAGACCCGCGGCAGACATGATAATGCCCGCGATATTCATCATGCCGTTGACGATAATGGGGCCGATGGCATTGGGCAGCACATGCCGCAATACGATCTGGCTGTCCTTCGTGCCACAGGAGCGAGCCGCCTCCACAAAGTCCTGCTGCACCACGCTCAGCACCACAGAGCGGATCATACGCGTGAAGCCGGGGACGCTGGAAATCGTAATGGAGATGACCAGCGACTCCATGTTGCCGCCCATGACCGCAACCATCAGCAGCATCAGCAGCAAGGACGGAATACACATGATCGCGTCCAGTACCCGCATGATGATTGCGTCCCACTTGCCGCCGTAATACGCCGCCGTCGCGCCCAGAAGGCATCCCAGCAGCAGCGACATGACCGTACAGCCGAAGCCAAATACCAAGGAATACCGGGAGCCGTACAGCACGCGGACGAACAGGTCGCGGCCGAAATTATCCGTGCCGAACCAATGCTCCGCCGACGGGCCTTGGTTGCGGATTCTCGGGTTCTGCCCCAGACATTGCGTATCATAATCGAAGAACACATCGCACAGCAGGGAGCCGAGGATAATCAGGATCAGCACCACCGCCGCCACCACGGCCAGCTTGTTGGCCATGTAATTTTTCAGGATGGCGTGGCTGTGACCCTTTTCCACCCGGGTCACATAGGCTTTCTTCTTTCGAAACATCCTCGCCCCTCCCTTAATATTGCGCACCCACCCGGGGATCAAGCACCGCATAGATCAGATCAACCACCAGCATGATGAACATGAACATGGCGGAGATGAAAATAGTGGAGCCCATAATCACCGGCACATCCTTGGTCTTCATGGCCGCAAGGATCATGGTGCTGAAGCCCGGCAGACCGAAGACCTGCTCGGTAATCATCGCGCCGCCCAGCAGACCCGCGAAGTTCATGCCAAGCTGCGTCACCACAGGCATCAAAGCGTTGCGCAGACCATGGCACACCACCACGCGCGTGGGCTTGCAGCCCTTGGCCCGAGCCGTGCGGATGTAATCCTGACCCATGGTATCCAGCATCGTGGTACGGGTCAGGCGGGACAGGAACGCCGCCGAGGGCAGCGCCAGCGTCAGCACAGGCATAATGTAGTTCTTCCACGTGCCCAAACCGTTGGAGGGCAGCCAATGCAGCTTCATGGAGAACAGCAGGATCATCAATACGCCCAGAAAGAACGATGGCACAGAGCCCAGCAGCAGTGCCAGCACCGTCGCGCTGCGATCCGCCATGGAGTGTTTTTTCACCGCGGCAATAATGCCCACGGGAATGCCGATGACCGCGCTGACCAGCATGGACAGGAAGGCCAGCTTCGCCGTGGTGGGGAACTTGGGCATCAGTACCTCAAACACAGGCTTGCTGTATTTGTAGCTCTCGCCAAAATCGCCTTTGAGCGCGTTCAGCACATAATTGACGAACTTCACCGGCATGGGATCGTAATAGCCCAGCTGCTGGTTCAGCAGCTCCACCTGCTCCTGCGGGGCGTTGATGCCCAGAATAATGCGTCCGGGCGAGTTGGGGATAAACTGCAAAATCGCAAAAATAATGAAAACCACGAACAGCAGCGTAGGGATCATCACCAGCAGCCGCCTGAGAATGTATTTACCCATGAGGTAAGCCCCCTCCGCTGTTATTTGGAATAAACCAGCTTGCCGTCGATGAAGGTCTTCAGCACCTTCGCGGCGGGATCGAGTCCCGGCTGAGCGCTGAACACGGCAATGTCCGCGTCCTTGCCCACTTCCAGCGAACCAATGCGGTCGGCACAGCCGATGATGTTCGCCGGATTGATGGTAATCAACCGCAGAGCCCGCAGGGGATCCATGCCCGCACGAACGCCCTCGCCCACCTGGTCAATAATCATCTGCACGTTCGTAATGGGGCCGTCGGTCATGACCGCCGCGCATACACCCCGATCGTCCAGCTTCTTCAGCGCATCGAAATCCACCTTGCACAGCTCGCCGGGGAAAATGCCCATCTCGATGGGGCCATATACCACGCCGCGCACATGGGGATTGGAAGAAATCTCGTCGAGGAAGTCCGTCACGCCCTGCGCGTGATCCAGCGTCACGTCAATGTCGAACTCGTCGGCAATTCGCAGCACCGTCAGCATATCGTGCTGATAGGAATGCACCTTCAGGGGGATTTTCTTCTCGAACACGGGAATGCCGTGCTCCATGGCCTCGTCATAAGGGGGCTGCTTGTCCGCGGGGCCCGCCTTCTTCTCCATGTACTCCTGCACCTTGCGCAGATACTCGCGCAGGGTTTCCGCAATGCCCATGCGGGTCATGGGATTCATAAACTTCTGGGAATAAATGCCCTTGGGGTTAATGCCTACCGCTGCCTTCAAGGCCACGGGGTTCTTGATGACCCGCTTAGCGAAGGATTCGCCCGCCGACTTTACCGCAATACCCCAGCCGCATACCACATTGCCGCTGCCGGGAATGACGCAGCTGGTAGTGACGCCGTGCTCCGCCACGCCCATGAACACCTTATCGTTGGGGTCGATGCCGTAATAGCTGTTCACCTCAGCGGTAACGGGCTTGCTCATTTCATTGAGGTTATCCTCCAAGGAGCCGTCCGAGCTGAAGCCGCCCAAATGGCTGTGCGCATCCACCAGACCAGGCAGCACCACCGCCCCCGCAAGGTCGAGTATCTCGCCGCCCTGCTCCGGCAGGTTCTCCCCTACCGCGACGATCTTGCCGTTCTCCACCAATACGTCCCCGTGGGGCAGCACGCCCTGCGGTCCCATGGTGAAGACTATACCGTTTTTCAGATGTAGCATTTCATTTCGTCCCCTTCCTGATAAACGGTTTCCCCGGCGATCAGGGTGCGCAGCACCTTCGCCTGGAAGCTGGCCAGCGGATTCTCGGACCAGATCACCAGATCAGCCCGCTTGCCGGGAACAATGCTGCCGGTCACATCGTCCACGCCCAGCACCTTCGCCGCGTCGGAGGTCATCAGGCGCAGCACCTGCTCCTTGTCCTCCATCTCCTTGAGCATCTCCATACCTTCCCACAGCAGACACTCGCGGCCGTACATGCCCGCGCTCATGCCGGACAGTGCCACCGGGATACCCTTGTCCAGCATCTTGTGTAGGACATCATAGCGCTTGCCGTAGGCACGCGGGTCGCAGTCCATGCCGGTAAAGCCGTCGATCATGGCTGTCTTGTCCGCCGGAAGCTCCGCGTCACTTTCGTCCAAGCCATAGGCCGCCGTGAACACCACACGCACCCTGTCGTAGGGGGCGACGATCTCCATCACCCGCTGACGATCCTCCGCGGAGTCGCAGGTGATCCACAGGGGCATCATGCCCTCCGTCACCTGACGCAGCGCCGCCAGCTTCTCATCCCGGGCAACGCCTTCCTTGCTGGGGTCGTATTCCGCCGCCTTGCGCAGATTGTCGCTCAGCAGCTGAAAAATTTTCATACGGGTCAGGGGCGCTACGTCCCGCTTGCCGTAGGCCGCCTTGACCTCCTTGGAAACGCTGGCCTTCATGCCCGCCTTTTCCTTCAGGCACATCTTGAAGGGGTTCACACCGTGGGTGGTATAAACGCCCATCTGCCCGCCGAACACGTTGTTGTCCGTGGGCGTGACCATGACCGCCGTAATGCCGAAGGCGGGAAGCTGCTGTACCGTGCATGCACGACCGTTAAAGGCGTAAGCCACGTTCAGCTCCGGCGTGACCGGATCGCTGCGCTCGTCGTTGTCCTCGCTGGAGGGCCGAATCTCCGTCATGGAGCCGTTAATGCCCCAATAGCTCAGCGCATCGATGAAGCCCGGCAGCAAATGGCACCCGCTCAAGTCCTCGCCCTCTCCGGGGAGACTGTCCGCCACCTGCTTGATCTCGCCATCCTCCACCAGCACGTCCTGCTTGGCTACATGGCCCAGTCCGTCATGAACAAATGCGTTTTTCAGCAGCATCTTCCTCATCCTTTCCAGCCTCTGCACTCATCTTGAAAATGCCGTGAGGCAAAAGCGAATGCAGCAGATAATCCTTGAGCTTGATAAACAAGATTTTGTCAAACCCGCCGTTGCGGCGCAGATAGCGCAGCAGGTTGTATTCCAGGGTCACATACAGGTACGCGATCAAATCGTCGATCACGTTGTCCCGCAAGCGGCCATCCAGACGCTCCATTTGCAGCTGCCGAACGATCACCGGCATGTTGCATTCCACCGCTCCCTCAAAGTACGCCCGCTGAAGCGCATCGTCCGGCCAAGTGAGCAGCCGATTGATGTACGCTTGTTCCTCCGCCGAAAGCTCCACCTCCGGAAACTCCTCAAAGAGCCGATGCGACGCAGCCTGTACGTACTTGCGCTGAATGCGCCGGAGGATCAGCAGGCCCAGGTCCTCTTTTTCATCAAAGTAACGGTAGAACGTCGCCATGTTGATCTCCATAGCCGCCGCCAGCATCCGCACCGTCACCTGATCGTAGGGGTTTTTCAGATACAGCATCATCCCCTTGTACAGCAACTCTTCCTGCCGCTCCGGGGACAATCGCTGAAAGGCCTCCTTCACCACGCTTCATTTCCTCCTTGATGTAAGCGTGTTCGTCATTATAGTGAGTTTCTAAGCGTGTGTCAATAAAAATACAATCGTTATTCCGTGAAAAACAGCGGAAATACAAAATTATCAACATATTTTGTCTTTTTTGTCAGTTTATCAACCATTAAGTTATAAATAGATTCTGTATTTTATTCATTGTATACATGTCCTATTTATAACACTATTGCTCTTGTGATGCTTCAGCACGCTATGCGATATGAAAGCACGTTTACATTGAAACATGGGAGGCACCTATACGCACTGAGGGGATTGGGCGTGCGGGACGCGGCAGCGGGGATACCCTCAGTCACCCTTACGGCTGACCGCTCCCTCCACGGAGGGAGCCAAGAAAAAATCTCCACGAAAAAAGACGGCCTATCGCCGTCTTTTTTCGCGTACCCTCGCACCGCACGGTCGCGGCGGCTCTGTCAGCCGCCGTGACCTCAACCCCGCAGCAGGAAAACGTGCCCAACTCATAGGCGGAACCAAGTAAGAAGAAAGGCGTACCTCAAACGCCAGCCGCTCTTCGGGAGAAGGGGTCTGGGGAGGAGGGGAAAGACAGCCATAGCCGCCAGTGGCGGCTGAGCATGGCTGTCTTTCTCAACCGAAACAAGCGGCCGTAGGCTGCGCCGATTGAGGTTGCGGAACTTCTCTCAGAGAAGCCGCCTCCTCCCCAGAAAAACCGTCACTCTCTCTTTTTGATTCCTACATAGATTCTCGCGGCCTTGGCGGCGTAGGTGTCGGTGTAGAGAAGCTCGCGGGCAATGGGCTGCTCGTTCTCGTAGGTCACGCGGTAGCTTTCCACCTCGTAGCCCTTGCGCGCCTTGCTCACCTGATATTCCTCGTCGGTGTAGGTCACATAGGTCTGGTTCTTGTCCTTGACGTACTCCGGTTCGGCGGGGGCCTCAATCTCCTTCACAACGGAGCTTTGCAGCTCATAGCGGATGTTTCCCAGATCCTCGCCGTAAATCGTGGTCGTTGCAACTAAACGCTTCTTGTTGCTCGGGTCCGTTTCCACAGCTGCAACGACGTAAATGTTGTGATCCGTGTCGTTCTTGAACGCCAAGTCAATCTTCCGGCCGCTGCTCCAATACACCGTTGCATCCTCGCCATAGCTGGCATAGCTGACTTCCTTCGAGTGCGGCGTGCGATCGGTGATCGTCAAACCGGCCTCCACCGCCGCCTGATACACCGTCGTACTCGCCTGACAGGAACCGCCGCCCACACCCATGACCTCGGTGCCATAGGCGTACTCAACCGCCTCATAAAAGCCGTTCTTGATGGAGCGCTCACCCACCACACCGTTAAAGGAAAACTTCTCACCCGGCTTCAAAATGGTGCCGGAAATCAGCTGGAAGCAGCGGCGGATATTGTTCGTCCGATTCTCCGTACTCTTGCTGGAAATGGGCGTGGATACCGTCGCCCGCTCCATCAGGTTCTGCTTCAAGTCAGCCACCGTCACCGTGGGTGCAATCGTCATGGGCACGATCTCCACCTCGCCGCTTTCCATCGTGGAAACCATCTGATACAGCCGCTCCTTCAGCGGTTCGGTGTCTAAATCACGACCCTGCACCTCATCTTGAAAGGTGAAGGGGTAGCTCAGGCTGGGATCAAAGCTCACCAGCTGTGCGTCCTGCGGAGCACGATAAACGTTGTTCCTGATGTCCTGCAAAATGCCGTCCACCACGGAGGTGTTGCCGCTGGGCATAGCAGTATATGCCTCAAAATGCGTCTCCGCCAAAGCATCCATGGCCGCCTTACGCGTGTCCACGTCTCCGGTGTGCCCCTGCGCCCATGCCTGATTCATCACGTCCGTGATGTCCACGGTCATGCCCAGCTGATCGGCAGTGATCTCCGTCACCAGCTGTCCGTTGAAGGTCAACTTCACCGACCAAGAGCTGTTCCGCTCCTGCGCCCGGGCCTGCACTGCGGCAATGCCTTCCTCCGGCGTCATGCCGCCGAGGGAAATGCCGTCCACATACACACCCTCACAGAAGACGTTATTATAGGCGTTCACCTCATTGACAAGGCTTTGGCGCTTCATGGTGAAGTAGCCGCCGCAGGCCAGTCCTGCCACGACCACAACCGCCGCCACAGCGATCCACCATTTCCGCCCGCTCTTCTTCGGCGGTTCGCCTCCGCCGCTGCGCGGCGACTGAGGCGCTTGCTGATAATACCCCTGCGCCTGATAACCCGCGGGCGTTCCATACATATCCCGGTTAGGCTGCTGCTGCACGGGCTGCTGATAATTCGGCGGATAATAACTCCCTTGCGGCTGTGCATAGGCGCCCTGCTGCGGCTGACGGTACGTCTGCCGCTGATACCCGGCAGCATAGCCGTTACCCTGCTGTGCCCCCTGGGGAACACTCTGTCCCATATACTGCGCCGCACCGTTGGACGCGGGCTGACCGGCGCTCTGCCGATAGCCCTGCGGCATAGCCGCCTGTCCGTTGATTCCATATCCAGTCGAGGAAGCCGACGTATCCCGCCGTACTCCGTGCGCTGCCGCATCCATCATCTGCGGCGGAACGGTCGGCACCTGCTGCGCCCGACGCTTCCGCTCCCCGCTGGGCTTGGGCGGCACATATCCATTCTGATACATGTGCTTCCCCCTTTCTCTCTTAGTTGTCTCCGTTTATCATCTGCATCAAACGCGCTGCGTCCTCCGCAGCGTTGAGCCAGCTTGCACACATGGCGCCGATCTGACCATGGCTGTCCGATGAGGTGGTATGGAAGTCGCTTCCGCCCGTCACCAGCAGTCCCATTCGCCTTGCTATGCGTTCCAAGCCGCCGAAGCCCCGACTTCGCTGGGCGGGATGATAGACCTCCACGCCCATCAAGCCCTCGCTCTGCCACCTTTGCAACAACATAGGCAGCGCCGTTTCCTCCACGGACAGCAGCGCCGGATGCGCCAGCACCGGCACCATGCCGCATTGCCGCAGAAGCGTCAGGGCTTGTTCCATATTCAGCCGTTTTCCCGGCACATAAGCCGGCGCGCCCTCCGCAAGAAAGCGGTCGAAGGCCTCCTGCGTGGAACCCAGCCAGCCCTTCTCCACCAGCGCCCGAGCGATATGCGCCCGTCCGACGGTGCCCTGCTGATGCAACAGCGTATCCTCCAGGGGATACCCCAATTTATCCAGCCGTGCGAGTATCTCCTGCGCTCGTACCTTGCGAGCCTCGGCCAGCTCCGTCAGCGTCCGCCGAAGGGGCTCTGCGCGCTCCCCCGCCCCGTAGCCCAGCAGATGCAGCCCTCGCATATCGGAAATGCTCAGCTCCACGCCGGGAATCACACGGATGGGGAGCGCCGCGCCTTGCAGCGCATCTGCCCCCGCAAGGGTATCGTGATCGGTAATGGCAAGTACGGCTACGCCCCGGTCGCAGGCCATGTTCACGACCTCCGCCGGGGTGCAGGTACCGTCGCTGTACGTTGTGTGTACGTGCAGATCAGCCTTCATCATGCGTCATTTGCCCATGCCGGGGATCACGCCGTCGGGAATCGGCGGCTTTTCCGGGGCGGGCTTTTCCTCCTGCGGAGGAATCTCGGGGGTGGGCTGGGGCTTACCCTGATCGTCGCCGCCCGCAGGCAGCTTCTCACCGTTCATCAGGGCCACAAATTCTTTGCGGCTCAGCGTATCCTCGGCCAGCAGAGCGTTCACCACATTGTCCATTTCCTTGCGGTGATCCTCCAGCAGCTTCACAGCCTTGGCATAGCATTCAGCCAGCAGACGCTTAACCTCCCGGTCGATCTGCGCGGCCACTTCCTCGCTGTAGTCCCGGGACTGGCCGAACTCCATGCCCACAAAGACTTCCTGATCGTTCGCCAGATACATGGTGCCGACCTCGTCGCTCATGCCGTACATCGTCACCATGCGGCGGCACAGCTCGGTAGCACGCTTCAGGTCGGAGGAGGAACCGGTATAAATTTCGCCCAGCACCACCTGCTCGGCCGCATGGCCGCCCAAGCACATGCACACCTGATCCATCATCTGGCTGCGGCTCATGTTGTCATGCTCCTCTGCCGGGAGGGACAGGGTATGCCCCGCCGCCTGACCACGGGGCACGATGGTAATCAAATGCACCTCGTCACAGCCGGGCAGCAGGTGCCCCACCAGCGCGTGACCGCTCTCATGGGTGGCAACCAGCCGCTTATCCTTTTCATTGACCTTATGGCTGCGCTTCTCAGGACCCATCTGCACCCGGGCAATGGCGTCCACCAGCAGCTGCTGGTCGATCTCTGTTTTCCGTCCGCGTGCCGCCAGAATAGCCGCCTCGTTCATGACGTTTTCCAGCTCTGCACCGGTGGAGAAGGGCATCCGCTTGGCGATATTGTCCAAATCCACATCCGCAGCCAGCTTCTTGCCCTTGCTGTGTACCTTCAAAATGGCGATACGGCCCGCCTGATCGGGATAGTTCACCGTCACCTGACGGTCAAACCGACCCGGACGAAGCAGCGCAGGATCAAGAATGTCCCGGCGGTTGGTCGCCGCCATGACAATCACGCCCTCATTGATGGCAAAGCCGTCCATTTCCACCAGCAGCTGATTCAGGGTCTGCTCGCGCTCATCATGACCGCCGCCCAGACCCGCGCCGCGATGACGACCCACCGCGTCGATCTCATCAATAAACACGATGGACGGCGCGGCCTTCTTGGCCTGATCGAACAGATCGCGCACGCGGCTTGCGCCAACGCCAACGAACATTTCCACAAAGTCGGAGCCGGAAATGGAGAAGAACGGCACGTTCGCCTCGCCCGCCACGGCCTTAGCCAGCAGGGTCTTACCCGTGCCGGGAGGGCCCACCAGCAGCACGCCCTTGGGGATACGCGCACCCATATCAAGATAATTCTTCGGGTTGCGCAGGAAGTCCACCATTTCCTGAAGCTCTTCCTTTTCCTCGTCCGCACCGGCTACGTCGGCAAACGTGACCTTATTGCGGCTGGGATCAGCCACACGGGCACGGCTCTTGCCGAAGTTCATGACCTTATTGTTGCCGCCGCTCTGGGCGCGCATCATGAAATACCACAGCACCATGAACAGACCGACAGTCAGCAGAAACGGCAGGAAATCGAACCACCACGGCGTTTCCACCGGCGCACGATATTCGATCTGAAAGCTCAAGTCGCTGACGGAAATTTCGTCAATGCTCTTGCCATCCTTCTGCGCCTGAATCTGCCGCACGGTGTCAATAAAATCATCGCCAATGGTCGTTTCAAAATCAAAGCGCTGATCCGGAAACTGGTTCGCGGGAATCGTCGTCCCCTTGACCAGACCCACCAGCTGATTATTACGAATGGCGACACGCTCTACCTGATCATTCTTGATCATTTCCAGCAGCGCCGGATACTCGATCCGCTTACCGTTCGCCGTGCCCATCCCTTGATTCACCAGCAGCGCCACCATCAGCAGCACCGTAAGGATGACCACGTACCCCGTAAAGCCCTTGGACGACTTCTTCAAACCCGGAGCCTCCTTAAATTGACAATTCGTTTAGAATTATACCACACACGCTATATGAAATGCAAACAGGAAAACGCAGGGAGAATTCTGGGGGAGAGGCCGCTTCTCTGAGAGAAGCGCCTCTCCCCCAGACCCC
>USCW01000010.1 GCA_900553315.1 uncultured Eubacteriales bacterium | reverse complement strand
GGGGGAGGGGCCTTTCGCAGAAAGGCCGCCTCCCCCGGAGTACCTTACCGATAAATATAGAAATTGCATTCTAGGCGACCGTTGTAGAGACGACGAACTTTGTCGGCTTTGCGGCCGTAGCAGCGCTCAAAAACGGGATGGCTGGAAATTGCGCAGAGCGCCCAGCCGGGGTGACGGTCTTTCAGACGGTGCAGCTCCGCATAGAGCTTTTCGCAGGTCTTGCGGTCGCTTAGACGCTCGCCGTAGGGCGGGTTTGCAATGAATACACCGGAAGCGCCTGTCAGCTGTAACGTTTCAAGCGGCTGCTGTGTGACCATGATCCGACCGCCTAACTGTGCCTGCACAATGTGCCGCTTTGCCAGCGTCAAAGGCTCTGCGGCAATATCGGAACCGCTTAGATCGTGAATGCGCTCCGGATCGTATTGCGCCTTCGCCTCGGCGCGAAGCGTGTCTGCTTCCTCTTGCGAGAAAATGGAAAACTGCTCCATGGCGAAGGGGCGGAATAAGCCCGGCGCACGTCGCGCTTGCTTGAAGGCCGCTTCAATCAATAGCGTGCCCGTGCCGCAGCAGGGGTCGTGCAGCGCAAGGCCGGGCCGCCACGGGGAAATCTCCAATAGGGAGGCTGCCAACGTCTCACGCAGGGGTGCCTCGCCGTTCCATGTGCGGTAGCCACGGCGGTTCAGCGCCTCGCCGCAAGCGTCCAGCGTGATTCGCGCAACATCGCCGTGCAGACTCACGTCCAGCGGATAGGTCACGCCTGTCTCCGGCAGCCAGTCCACACGCCATGCATGACGCAGACGCTCCACAATGGCCTTTTTTGTGATGGCTTGACAGTCGCGGACGCTCATCAACTGACTGCGAGCGCACTTTCCTGTCACCGGGAAACGTGCATCCCGGGGAAGCAGCTCTTCCCACGCAATGGATTTCACCAGCTGAAAAAGCTCCTCGAAGGTTCGCGCTTCGCGTTCCGCAAGAATCAGCAGCACACGATCCGCGCTGCGAAGCCACAGACAGGCGCGAAAAGCGTCGGCGGGGGAGCCGGTGAAGCGTGCGCCGCCGCTCTCAGCCTGCACGTCGCGCATCCCCAGACGTTTTAATTCAGCGGATACAATGCCCTCCAGACCAAAAGCAGCGGTGGCATACCAATGTAGATCATTCAGTCGCATGTTGTTCTCCTTTGCTGTTCAGAAGCGTTAGCGCCTGTGCCTTGGCGCGGCGCATGGCCGTCGGCAGGGGCAGGGCAGATATCTCTTCGGCGGTGACAAAGCGGCAGCCCGCAGGGGCTTCACCGGTGCAGGCCAGCAGATGCAGCTGCATCTCCCACACCTGATGAGTGAAAATGTGCCGTGCCTTTTCAAGCGGCTTTTCATAGGTGCAGGTAAGCCCGAGGGCACGGTGCAGCGCTTTCGTGAGCTGTGCGGGTGTTTTTGAACCCTCGACCAGCGGGAAGACCCATAGCCCCTGCAACAGCGTCTCGGTGCGCTGACGGAGCAGCACGCGGTTATCCTGCATAAGCAACGCCACGTCATAGGCAATGACGCGGGGAGCTGCAGCGTGTGACTTGATGGGCAGAAGCTCGGCATCGTCCTCCGCCAAGGCGGAGCAGCGGGATGCAAGGGGGCACTTTATGCAATCCGGTGTGCCCGGACAGCAGAGGCTGGCTCCTAAGTCCATCAGCGCCTGATTGAAGTCGCCGGGACGCTCCTGCGGTACCCAAGCAGCGGCATTCTCTGCGATGCGGCGCTGCACAGAGGGGATGCCTACGTCCTCACGCACACCCGCCACGCGGCTGACTACGCGAATGACATTGCCGTCCACCGCAGGGCAGGAAACGCCGAAAGCAATACTGGCAATCGCACCAGCCGTATAGGGGCCGATGCCCGTAATGGTGCGCAGCGCCTCCGGGGTTCGGGGAAGCTGACCGCCAAAGTCACGCACGACCTGCTGTGCGCCCCGGTGCAGATTCTGAGCCCGGCGGTAATAGCCAAGTCCCTCCCAGAGCTTCAGCACATCTTCAAGGGGCGCTTCGGCCAAGGCCTGTACCGTGGGAAAACGCGTCATGAAGCGTGGATAATAGGAAAGTACCGTTTCCACCCGCGTCTGCTGAAGCATCGTTTCCGAAACCCAAGTGGCATAAGGATCGGGCTGATCCCGCCAAGGCAGACGGCGCTTGCAGCGATCGTACCAAGGCAGGAGCAGACTGCTCACTTCCTCCATGGCAGCATCCTCCTTTATTCAAAACGCTTTTATTTTATCATGAAAAGAGGAGAAACGAAACTGGAAAATGAAACGCACTAAAAATTTGAAAAATCATTTGAAATTTTTAGAAAATAAATGTTATTTGCATATAAACCGAAATTCTAGTGAAATTCGAACAGAATCAGCCTTTTCGCGGCTTGCATGGATTTTCCAAATGATTTACACTAACACCGTTCGAAATTAGCACTCAAGCGAAATGAGTGCTAACAAGACGCTGAGAGTTCAAGCGTTATTAAAGGAGGAATTCACAATGACCGTGAAGCCTTTGAGCGATCGTGTCGTCATCAAGAATGTTGAAGCTGAGGAAACTACCAAGTCTGGTCTGATCCTCACCAGCGCTGCCAAGGAAAAGCCCCAGATGGCTGAGGTTCTGGCGGTAGGCCCCGGCGGCATGGTGGATGGCAAGGAAGTCACCATGCAGGTGAAGGTTGGTCAGAAGGTCATTTATTCGAAGTATGCGGGTACGGAAGTCAAGATCGACGGCGAGGAACTTATCATCGTGCGTCAGAGCGACATTCTGGCTGTGGTGGAGTAAGGCTGTCCACTCACCCGATTTTCATGATTGTGTAAAGGAGTGCATAAATTATGGCGAAGCAGATTCAATATGGCGAGCAGGCTCGCCGCAGCTTGGAAAAGGGCGTTAACGCGCTGGCGGATACCGTGAAGATCACGCTGGGTCCGAAGGGTCGCAACGTCGTGCTGGACAAGAAGTACGGCGCGCCCCTCATCACCAACGACGGTGTGACCATCGCCAAGGAGATCGAGCTGGAAGATCCCTTTGAGAACATGGGTGCTCAGTTGGTGAAGGAAGTCTCCACCAAGACTAACGATGTGGCTGGCGACGGCACCACCACCGCGACCTTGTTGGCTCAGGCCATCATCCGCGAGGGTCTGCGCAATCTGGCTGCCGGTGCGAACCCCATGGTGCTGAAGAAGGGCATCGAGGCCGCTACCGAGGCGGCTGTGGCGGGTCTGCGTGAGCAGAGCCAGCCCGTGACCGGCAAGCAGTCCATCGCGCAGGTGGCTTCCATCTCTGCGGCGGACGAGACTATCGGCAAGCTGATCTCTGATGCTATGGAGACCGTTGGCAATGACGGCGTGATTACCGTGGAAGAAAGCAAGACCATGACCACCGGCATGACCACCACCGAGGGTATGCAGTTTGATCGCGGCTATGCTTCCGCTTACATGGTGACCGACACCGATAAGATGGAGGCTGTGCTGGACAACCCCCTGATTCTGATTACTGACAAGAAGATCAGCAACATTCAGGAACTGCTGCCCCTGCTGGAGCAGGTTGTGCAGGCCGGTAAGAAGCTGCTGATCATCGCTGAGGATGTTGAGGGCGAGGCTCTGAGCACCTTGGTGCTGAATAAGCTGCGCGGTACCTTCACTTGCGTGGCCGTCAAGGCTCCCGGCTTTGGCGATCGCCGCAAGGAAATGCTGCGCGACATTGCTATCCTGACTGGCGGCCAGGTGATCACCGACGAGCTGGGTTTGGAACTGAAGACCGCGACCCTTGATATGCTGGGCAAGGCTTCTCAGGTGAAGGTGGACAAGGAGAACACCACCATTGTGGGCGGCGCTGGCAGTAAGGAAGACATTGATGCGCGTGTTGCCTCCATCAAGGCGCAGATCGCTGAGACCACTTCCGATTACGACCGTGAGAAGCTGCAGGAGCGTCTGGCCAAGCTGGCTGGCGGCGTTGCGGTGATTCAGGTCGGCGCGGCCACCGAGGTTGAGATGAAGGAGCGCAAGCTGCGCATTGAGGACGCTCTGGCGGCCACTCGTGCGGCTGTGGAAGAGGGCATTGTCCCCGGCGGCGGTATCGCTCTGCTGAACGTGCTGCCCAAGGTGCAGGCGCTGTTGAGCGAGTATGCGGGTGACGCGAAGACCGGCGTGCAGATCGTGCTGCGTGCGCTGGAGGAGCCCATCCGTCAGATCTCCGCGAACGCTGGCATTGATGGCAGCGTGATCGTGGAGAACATCAAGAATGCCAAGAAGCCCGGCTATGGCTACGACGCGCTGAAGGGCGAGTATGTGGACATGATCGAGCGCGGCATCATCGATCCCACCAAGGTGACTCGTTCTGCTCTGCAGAATGCGGCCAGCGTGGCGGCTATGGTGCTGACGACTGAGTCTCTGGTGGCGGACATCCCCGCTCCCGAACCTGCGGCTCCTGCTGGCGGTGCGGCCGGCGGCATGGGCGGCATGTATTAAGCCAAAGCCCATCCCAGCAAGTAGAAATCAAACCCCTGACGCTTGCATAAGTGAGCGCCAGGGGTTTTCTATGTCCGAAAAATGATGCTTCTCCTGCATTTTGATGCTGTTTTGCACCTTGTCTATTCGCTGGATGTCTGCTATAATGTTGCGGTTGAATTTTTTGTGTTTTTGACAGGAAAGGATGCACAGGCATGGAACAGGCCAAGACGCGACAGCAGACAATGAAAGAGTGGCTGTTGATTACATTGGGCATCGTGTTTTTGACAATCGGCGTGTATTTCTTCAAGTTTCCAAATCATTTCTCCACGGGCGGCGTCAGCGGTATCTCCGTGGTGTTGGCGCATTACTTCCCGAAGTTCACGCCGGGCACCTTTGTGACGGTCATCAATGTGCTGCTGCTGTTGGTGGGCTTTGCTGTCTTTGGGCGAAGCTTCGGGGTACGCACGACCTATGCCAGTCTGCTGTTCAGCGGATTGACCCAGCTGCTGGAAAAAATCGTGCCGCTCAGCCAACCCATGACCAGTCAGCCGCTGATGGAGCTGATCTTCGCGGTGTCGCTGCCTGCGGTGGGGTCAGCGATCCTGTTTAATCTGGACGCATCCAGCGGCGGCACGGATATTGTGGCCATGGTGCTGAAGAAGTACACCAGCCTGAACATCGGTCGAGCGCTGCTGTACTCGGACTGCGTTATTACCGTCATGGCTTGCGTGGCCTTCGGCATGGAAACGGGGCTGTTCTCCATCCTTGGTCTGCTGATGAAGTCGCTGCTGGTGGATATGGTGCTGGAAAACATCAATACCCATAAGTGCTTTCACATCATCACGACGCACCCGGAAGTGATTACGGATTTCATTGTCAACAACCTGCATCGCGGTGCGACACAGCTTCACGGCGAGGGCGCATTCACCCATCAGGGCCGCGAGGTGCTGCTGACGGTGGTGAACCGCCGCGAGGCAATTCTGCTGCGCAAATACATCAAGCATGTGGATCCCGGTTGCTTCCTGCTGATTACGAACACGGGCGAGATCATCGGAAAGGGCTTCCGCGGCACAAACTGAGCGACGGGGAGATGAACGCATGTACGCGGTACTGGGCGGTATTTACGGTGCACTGCTGTCGGTGATGAACCTGTTCAACGCGCAGCTTTCGGCGGTGTACGGCAACTGGGGCTCGACGGTGATGATCCATGCGGTGGGTCTGCTGGTGCTGTTGCCGCTGGCTTTTACATGGGGACGGCCCAAGGGGCACGCGCCTTGGTATCTGTATGGCGGCGGTCTGATCGGCATTGTCACGGTGACATGCTGCAATTTGGCCATCGGCGGCATTGGCGTGACGGCGAATCTGGTCATCATGCTGCTGGGTCAGTTGACCTGCTCCACGCTGATTGACCAATTCGGACTCTTCGGCGCACGGCAGGTAAAGCTGAGCGCTGCACGGCTGGTGAGTCTATTGGTCATTGCGGCGGGCGATCTGGTGATGCTGCTGTGGGCTGGGAGCAGCGTGGGAGAGGGGAATACGTCCACTCTGCTGGCGGTGCTGACCTCCTTCCTTAGCGGCTTCTCCATGGTGTTTGCACGCATCAGCAATGCGCGGCTGGCGGAGAAATCCGGCTTGGGCTTTTCTACGGTCATGAATTATGTGACGGGCCTCGCGGGAAGCTTCCTGATTTTTGCCTGTATGGGGCTGCACTTGGAGACGGCGTTCCCGGCACCGGGGCAGAGCATCACGATCTATCTGGGTGGCGCCATGGGTGCGCTGGCGATTTTCCTGTGCAACATGGTCACGCCGAAGCTGTCCACGCTGCAATTCACGGTTATTCTGTTCGTGGGTCAGATTTTTGCCAGTATGCTGCTGGACGCGCTGCTGCTGGGTACGTTCTCCATGGGCACGCTGATTGGCGGCCTGATCGTGGCCGTGGGCATGGCGCTGAACACGCGGGCGGAATCGAAGGAGGCGAAGCTGCTTGGAGACGCTCACCAGTCTTAAAAACCCTCGGGTGGCCCTGTGGCGCAGTCTCAAGGATCACAAGGCGCGCAAGGAAACGGGCCTCTTTCTGGTAGAGGGTCGGAAAATGGTGGCGGAGGCGCTGGCTTCACGCTTTGACGTGGAAACGGTGCTGTGTGATGCGGCACAGACGGAGATCTTCGCGCCGCTGCTGAATCAGTATGAAACAGTGCTGCTGCCGGAGCATGTGCTGGCGGCGGTATGCGACACGAAAACGCCCCAAGGCATTGCGGCGGTCGTGCGAATGCACACAGAGACACGTCAGGGGCCGCGCTTGGTGGCGCTGGACGGCGTGCAGGACCCCGGCAACGTGGGAACTATTCTGCGCACGGCGGACGCGGCGGGCTTTGACGGGCTGCTGCTGAGCGAGCAATGCGCGGACATTTTCAGCCCGAAGGTGCTGCGAGCCACCATGGGCAGCATTTTTCGCATGGGCGTGACGGTTACGCCGGATTTGCCCGGTCTGCTGACGCATCTGCGGGAGCAGGGCTATAGCGTAATCTCCTCGCAGTTGGACGGCACGCCTTTTTATCAGCGGGAAGGGGTCGCAGCGCAGTTTGTGCTGGTCATCGGCAACGAGGGCAACGGCGTATCTCCTGTGGTACAGGCCACGGCTACGCACAGACTGAAGCTGCTCATGCGCGGCGGCGCTGAGTCGCTGAATGCGGCGGTGGCGGCGGGCATCATGATGTATGAACTGACGCGGGAACTGTAAAAGACATAAGGCGGGGCACAAGCGGTTGTGTGCTTCGCTTTTTTCGGTGTGACGAACAGGGCGCTTCCCTCATGAAACGTTCATTCTGTTCATGCTTGACAACGCTTTCACGAAAGCCTATCATAAAGACCGGCATGAATCAACAGGGGGAGAAGCTCTTGAAGTCAAGATACGGTACGGCGAGGCGCTGGCTGATTTTCTGGACGGTGTTCATTGGCCTTGGCGCGATGGCGGGCGGATTGTACATGCTGCTGGATCCTTCGGGAAAGGCGCTGGGCATGGACGCGATGCTGCCGTTTTTTCAGAAGCTCCCCTTTGCAGACTTGATGTTTCAGGATCTTACCTTTTCCGGAGTGACGCTGATCGTCGTCAACGGGCTGACGAACCTGACGGCGGCGGGGCTCTTACTGGCAGGAAAAAAGGCGGGCATCATCTGCGGCGGTATCTTCGGTGTGACGCTGATGCTGTGGATTTGTATCCAGTTTTATATGTTTCCGCTGAATTTCATGTCTACGAGCTATTTCCTTTTTGGTGCGGCACAGGCGGCGACGGGCTATGCCGCGTGGGTATTTTATCATCAGGAGCAGTTTGCGACGAATCCGGCGGATTATCCCAACGTGGGCAAGGATGCGACGCGGCTGGTGGTGTATTTTTCCCGGCTGGGCTACGGGAGGCGGCTGGCCTATGAGGCGGCGAATGTAACCGGGGCGCAGATCGTGGAGCTTCACGCGACGGAGCGCACGGCGGGGACAGCAGGCTTCTGGTGGTGCGGACGGTTCGGGATGCACCATTGGGAGATGCCTGTTGCGCCGCTGGATGTGCGGCTAGAGGATTACCAGCATGTGACGATTTGTGCGCCGATCTGGGTGTTTGATCTGGCTGCACCGGTGAAGACCTTCTGCCGGGAGGCACGCGGTAAGATTCGAGAGGCGGATTACGTGCTGGTGCATCACACAAAGGGAACGTATGAAGAGGTGGCCGACGAGATGGACGCATTATTGCAGCTGCACCGCACGGGCTTTGTCAGCGTGCGGAACCATATTGGCCGATTCTTTACGGTTCGCCGGGAGGGGGAGGTGCATGTATCCGCATGAAAAAGCGAATGGCGATGATTGCGCTTGCGGTGATTTGTCTTGCGGTGGGAATACTGCTGGGTAATGCGTGGGTGGGAATGCGAAGCAGCTCGGTATACACCAGCATTCGCAACGAGGACAATTATCTGTTGGAATTCCATCCGTTGAACATGGAGCACGCGGAGACCTATCAGATGACGGAGGGTAGCAGCATTCAGGTGGATATTGTGCGCGCCGCCGGGCGGCTGGACGTGAGCATTGGTCAGGAGGGGAAAAAGGCTATTTATACCGCCAACAATGCGGAAAGCGCCAGCTTCACAGTGTTGGTGCCGGAGACGGGTGCCTATGTGCTGACTGTGTCCGGACGACAAGCGGAGGGAAGCGTGAAGTTCACCCTTCTTGCAGGAATGGAGATATAATAAAGAAGTCGCAGCGGGGTGCTGCGGCTTCTTTATGTGTGATCTATATGGTCATTCGAGCAATCGAACGTGTCAGTCAATGATTGTGTATCCCGCGGCTTGCAGAATCTCCAATCCGCGCTGATAGTTATCGTCCTTGATGAAAACGTAATCTGTATTATACGTAGATACAACAAAGATCGAAATTGCGTGCTCGGCTAGAATGGTGGCGATTTTAGCCAATATGCCGATAAGTGAGAAATCCAGAACGCCCTGAATGCGAAAGGCCTTCCAGCCGTCATCGCGCTTTTCCGCGTTTGCGGGAACCTGGCCTGTGATACAGACAAGGGAGTTTTCTTCATGCGAAGCCCCCCTTGCGCGGCATCATCTTATCACATCCCGCGCGGAAACACAAGAACCGCCGCAGGCATAAAACCTGTGGCGGTTAAAGGCGTTAATTTTGCTGGCGAATCTGCATTTCGGTGATGAGCGGATAGCGAATCATCTCAGAGCCGTCAAGGTTCTCCCGGTGCATATCTACAGCGGTGATTTGACGGTTGTCGTAGGTGGTGTAGTAATAGATGCCCTTGGTGGCGTTGCAGCAGCTGGTGTACAGCGTGATCTCATATTTGCCGTCCTTCAGCTCACAGCAGCCGCGCTGCTGCTCCACAGCGCCCAGCAGGTGAAAGAACTGGCTGACGCATGCAGCCTCCGTGTCCTCGCAGCGGGAGTTCATGCGCACAAAGGCGGCGCGAACGAAGCGGGACTGGGAGGAAAGGTCGCCCGGCAGTCCCAGTCCGCCAAGGCCGCGGCTGTAATCGTCCAGCTGCAAGCCCGGCGCAAAGGTGCTTTCCGGCGTGCGGGGCGAAAGGGCACGGAAATTGTTCAGGTGGAACATTTGCAGCGGGAAGGGCGGATTATTCGTCAGCACGCCTACGGGGTTCTCATAAACGTGCAGCCCGTCGGCGGTGGCTTCCACCGTGATGGCTCCCGTGCGGTCTGCAATCAGCCAATGCAGCTGTGCCAGCGGCAGCATGTCGTTGTATGGAATGTTGACCATGCTCATGCGGCTGAGGAGCGTCCGCGCTTCCGTCAGCGTGGCGCATTGCCCCAGCAGCCACGGAATCAGCTCGTACTGCGCAACATTGTCCTTGCCGCTGATCTCCGGCTGATAAGCGGCGTTGCCGACGAAGTTCAGCCCCGCAACGCCGAGACCCTTTTCATTGATCGCGTCATAGTACAGCGGCACGTTGTCCGTGACATAGGCCATGCCGATGATGGCGTAATGGCTGTTCATCGGAGGCAGCTTGCGGAAGGTGAAGGGGTAATTGCGGGGCGTGATGGTCACTTCGTCTCCGTAGGAAAATTCATAGTCCAGATTGCGTCCAAAGTAAAAATCGCTTGCGCAGTAGGTGGCGGCAGTACACATTGGCAGTTTCCTCCTGATTCATGGCATGATTCCCATGCTTAACTTGCCCTAAGTATAGGCGACGCATGTAAAATCAATATGAAGTTTACACAAATCAGGCGCATTTTTCAAGCCTTGCGGAACGCGGAAGGGCGGGCTATAATACGAATGAAAACATACATTTTTCGACAAGCCTCGCCGGGAGCGGGGCGGAGAAAGGAAATCGTCATGGGCAGAATCCTTCTGGTGCGCCACGGACAGAGCAGCACCAATCAGGCGCGTATATTTACGGGACAGCTGGATTATGATCTGTCCCCGCTGGGCTATCGGCAGGCGGAATGCGCCATGGACTACATTGCGGCGCATGATGCCGTGGAGACGATCTACGCCAGCGATTTGCAGCGGGCGGTGCATACGGCGCAGCCGCTGGCGGAACGGCTGCATTTGCCGATCGTCCCGATGCCAGCGTTTCGGGAGATCAACGCAGGCACATGGCAGGGGCAGAAGTTCACCGACTTGATGGAGGATGCGGCCTACGCCCTGTGGCAGCACGACATTGGACATTGCGCCTGCCCCGGAGGGGAAAGCGTGGCGCAGCTAGCTGAGCGTGTTTATACGGCGCTGACAGCGCTGGCTCGAAAGCACGACGGGCAGACCATCCTGCTTGCGACCCATGCCACGCCCATTCGGACGCTGCAATGTACGCTGCTGCATCGGCCTCTTGCGGAAATGAAGGACGTGCAGTGGGTCACGAATGCGTCGCTCACGGTGGTGGAATATGCAAACGGGGAGTTTTCCATGCCGCTTATCAGCTATGACGATTATCTTGCGGACATGAAGACCACCTTGCCCAAGGAGGCGTGAGTTTTCCTTTTCTTCGTGGAAATTTGCACCCTCCTTCGACGGTGACGGCGGATAGATTGCGGTATCATGGGCCTGAACGCTGGAGGTGAGCGGGATGGATGGGGCGCCAATGCCTGTGATGCGAGGCAAAAAACAAAAGCCGGGACGGTGGGACACAAAGGAAAAGGTGTTCACAGCAACAGAAAATCTGCGCGAGATGAGGCGGATTGCCGTGAAAATGCTCGCGCCTTTTCTTTTGGGCTTTTGTGAGGTCATGGGTGTTCCGTCCGGTTTGCAGACGGCGTTCTTGACGGCGCAGGCTGCCCGGGGTGAAAGTCTGCTCTGGCCCCTGTGCGGATGCGTGCTGTCCTTTGTGATGCGCGCACTCTGGGGTCTGCCGCTCAACTGGGGAACGCTGGCGGGCTGGGGGCTGACGTTGCTGACGCCGGCGCTGCTTTTCCATAAGGGAGTCACGCGGTTGATGCTCTTTACGCTGCTGGCGCTGCTGCCGGGAGCGGTGCAGCCGATGCTGCTGGGCAACTCAGGGGATCGGCTGCTGTGCTTGGCAACGATCGCCATGGGTACGCTCAGCGCACCCGTGATGCTTCGCGGGCTGAACGTCTGGCAGAGCGATAAGCGTGTGACGCAGACTGAGGACATGGTCAGCGTGTGCTTTTTGCTGGCGCTGCTGTTGGGCGGCTCCAGTCGACTGTCGCTGTTCGGCTTGCAGGTCGGCATGACCTTCGCCGCGTTTCTGACGGTGGGGGCGGGTTTCTATCTGGGCAGCGGCGCGGGAACCTTGATGGGTATGCTGGGCGGCATTAGTCTGGCGGCGCAGGGCTATCCGCTGGATCTGGCGGTGGGGCTTGGTGCGGGCGGCTTTCTGGCAGGACTGACCCACAAAAGGGAGTCCGCGCCGCTGAGTGCCTTTGCCTTCGGCGTAGGGTGCGGAACGGTGCTGTTGCTTTCCGGGCGGCTGCGGGTGGGCTGGACGGTGCATTGTCTGCTGGGGGCGGCGGCGCTGGCGTTGTATCCGCCCAAGGGGCGTACATGGCTTCGTACCACCTTTCAGCGTATGGGAGCCGCACGGCGGCTGGCGGAGGATCAATATGCCGCGCTGCTGCTGACTCGCTGGGAACACACCATGGAAGAAATGGCGGCGCAGGTGCCTGGGCCCAGGTCAGAGTCTGCGCCGCATGACCCGGCATGGTGGCGGGGACGCCTCTGTGCGGGCTGTCCGTTGGAGGCGGAGTGCGACAGCCTCAAGGACATGCGTTCTGCTGCACAGCTTGAAGAGGTCTGGCAGCATCGCAGAGACGGAGAGGAACGGTTCCTTGAGGCGATGGAGGGACTGCGCGGGCTGGGCTGTTCGCGGCTGTATCTACTTCGGGAACGCATGGCGTCTCTGCGACGGGAGGATAATCTGCGGTGTGCGGCTGTTCAGCGGGCGGTGCATGAGCGAAACATGGTGCGCACGCATTTAATGGCGGCGGCGGGGGCTGCAAAGTCGCTGGCGGAAATCTCCACGGGGGAGGACTGGTGGGAGGCGGCAATAATCCGCAAGGTGCAGAGCGCGTTGGGGGAGCGCTCCTTCCCGGCGGAGCTGCTCTTTGCGCGGCGCTTGCAGGGGCGGGCGTGTCTCGGCTTTCGGGAAACGACCAACCTGCCGGTGAGCCGCCTTTCTGACCAATTACGCACGCTGCTGAAGGAGGAAGCCGGGCTGACGCTGGAGCCGCCGCGTCAGGAAGAGGGCGTGCTGATCTATGAAGAAACGCCCCGCTGGCATGTGGACGCGGGCTGGGCGGCTCGGGCGCTGGTGGAGGATGCTGACAATACCGGTAATGGTGACGCGATTTTAATGACGCGTCTGCCGGACGGACGCTTTCTGGGGATGCTCTCGGACGGCATGGGACATGGTCGAGAGGCGCACGAGGAAAGCACCCGCGCCCTGGAGCTGATGCGCCTGTGCCTGCAAGCGGGGTATACGGTGGAGCAGACGCTGACGGCGGTGAACGGTATGATGCTTGCGGCCACGCAGGGGGAGGAATACGCCACGGTGGACTTGCTGCTGGCTGACCTGTGGATGGGTCAGGCTGAACTGCATAAGCTGGGGGCCTGTATGAGCGTGCTGGTCTATGAGGGCCGGGACAGCGTGCTGGAGGGTGCGGCGCTGCCACTGGGCATACTGGAAGAGATCGCGCCGCAGAAGGCAAGCTTTCGCCTGAAGGTGGGACAGCAGCTCTTTTTGATGAGCGACGGTATCACTGATGTGATGACGGAGGAGGAGCTTCGCGCCGCCTGTGTGGAGGCCGCGCAGGAGCCGAATGCAGAGGCCGCCGCTGCGCTGCTGCTGCAAACGGCGGTGGAGACGGTGGATGTGCCGCACGACGACGCAAGCTGTGCCGTGATTCGAATTATATAAAAAGCAAGGCTTCCGCGAAGAAATTTTTCGTGGAAGCCTTGCACGCATAAAACGAAATTAGTTGATGTTTTCCATCAGGTCGTTCCCAAGCACATCGGGGCCAACGGTGGTGGCGTACAGGCCGAAAAGCGTATTGTCGTTGTCGCCGCCCTCTTCCATGGCCCAGCCGTGCTTCATCTGGCTGACGTGACAGGCCAGCGCTTCGGTAGCAATCGTCTCACCGTCCTTGCCATCAAAGGCGGTCAGCGGTACATGCCAGTCCAGCTTGAGTTGCTGCTCGGCATAGAGATGAACGTAGACCTTGCTGACACTCCATGTGCCGTAGGCGGCGGCAGAGTCGGGATATTTCTGCGCATTTGCGGCATACGTGACCGCCTTGACCGCCGCGTCGGCGGTGGCACGGTGCGCACCGTGACCGTATTCGCCGTTGAAGTCCTGCGTGACCAATACATCCGGCTTGTAGCGGCGCACAAAGCCCGTCATGGTTTCGAACAGCCGATTCTTGTTCCAGCGCTTGTATTGCCCTGCCAAGGTGTTGGAGCGTGCATCCCGCATGCCGACAAAGGCGGGGTAGGCGGTCACACCACAGTGCTGCAAGCCGTCCAGAAGCTCTAAGCGGCGGTTTGGCGTGGTCGGTACGACATAGACCACCAGCACCGCCAGCTTGCGTTCGCCCGCATAGGTGGGCAGCAAACCGCCGAACCAGAGCAGCTCGTCATCCGGGTGCGCTACCACCAGCATCATGTCCGCCTTGTCCAACACCTGCCATGCGGGCGCATTGGCGGGCTTGTCACCCTCGCCGTAGACGGTCAACTCCGCCAGATACATGCGTCCCTTGGAGAGATTGGTCAGCCGAACGCGGTGCGTGTCCGTCGGCAGGTCAACCCAGTCGGAGAGAAAATTGCCGATTTCAGTCAGTTCCGCCCAATCGCCGTCCTGCCAAACATCCACGCGGCACGCGGAGGCTCGCTCGTAAAATTGCAGCTTCAGACCGCTGAGCGCCTGTTCCGTGCTCTCAATTTCCACATGCCCGCCTTTGCGCACGGTGTAATAGGTGTTGTAATCCCGGTCGCGCATGGCTTTGGGCTTTGTCTTTTTTCCGCCGGAGGTGATCGTGACCTCGCGGGTGATGTCGGCGGCCTCCTGCGCAAGTGCCGAGGTACAGCCCAGCAGCACCAAGACCATCAATAAGGCTGCAAGCAGCTTCTTCATTCGTACCCTCCCAAGCTTGATGAAGCTATTATAGCATAGGTGGAAGGAAAAAGCGACTGGGAAGAAAAGAAGGAGGACCCGACGCGAAACTGAACCGCTCCCTGTCAAGCAGACAGGCGAAAAAACAAAACTTTTTCAGGATTTCAGAAATGGGGGGGCTGTTCAAAGCGCCTTTATGTTTTCTTCTCCATTCATTTCCAGCTTTTCCCAAAAGCAAAAAATGATAAGTCCTATGTAAAATGCTGATATTGCGCCTATATCTTGCCAGATGATACAATTGCTAAGAAGAGGTGGACTACATATGAAGCTGACTTTATTAGGCACAAGCGCTGGGGAAGGATATCCGGGTTTTTGGTGCGAATGTCCTAACTGCGCAGCAGCGCGTCGCATGGGCGGCAAAAATGTCCGCGGCAACGGCTGCTCCATGCTGGATGAGGACGTTCTCATCGACATGAACGAGCATTTCTTTGAAATGACGCCCCGCATGGACATTCATCCTGCTCGGATCGATACCCTGCTGGTGACGCATCCGCATCGGGATCATTTCACGCCCATGCTGCTTTCCCAGCGAGCCATGCCCGCGGAATGTGTCGGCATGACGATTGAGCAGATGCAAGCCTACATCAGCCCCAGCTTTACCTGGCTCCCCATGTTGCATGTGTATGGCAACCGCTTTGTGGAGGAAGCCATTCGTGCGGTACCAGGCTTGATGGAAAACGCCGAGCGCTGCCGTTTCGCCTTCCATCGGCTGGAAGCCGGCACTGAGATGCAGATCAAGGAAAACTTGAGAGTCCTCCCCGTTGCCAGCATCCACACGGAAACGCCGGGCTTTGCCTACAATTATATTATCCGCCGGGATGGCAAAACGTTGCTGTATGCGTCAGATACCGGCGGCTACACGCCGGACATGCTGGAGCTTGTGCTTGCCCAGCAATATGACTGCGTGGTCATGGAAGGAACCTTCGGTTTAGGCGCGGAGTGCGAGGGCCATATGTGCCTGCGCAAGAACATTCGCATGCGGGATTTACTTACGGCGCATGGCTGCTGGAAAAACGGCGTCAACATGCACCTGACGCACATTTGTCCCCACTGGGCGCCGCCCCACGAGGAATATGCCGCCATCGTCGCGGCGGAAGGGATGGAACTGGGCTATGACGGTCAGGTTATCGAAATCTAAGTCCCCGCTGGGCAAGCGCTTTCTGCGCGCAGTCACCAAATACTGGCAGCTCTACCTGTTGTTTCTGCCGGTGCTGGCCTGGTATATCATTTTTTGTTACATGCCCATGGGCGGCGTCTCCATTGCATTCCGCAAGTTTTCGGTCATTCGCGGTATTGCGGGCAGCCCCTGGGTGGGCTGGGATAACTTTGAGAAGATGTTTGAAGCCCCCATGTTCTGGCGCGCGTTCCGCAATACGCTGATTATCAGCTTCCAGAACCTGCTCATCGGCTTCCCTATTCCCATTCTTTTTGCGCTGCTGGTCAATGAGATTCGCAACTCCGCTTTCAAGAAGACGGTGCAGACCATCAGCTACCTGCCGCACTTCATCTCCTGGTCTGTGGTGGGTGGTCTGGTATACATGCTGCTGAGCCTGAACACTGGCACCATCAACAATGTGATCGTTGCCATGGGCGGTACGGCTCAGAATTTCACAGGCATGAACGCCTATTTCCGCGGCATCGTGGTTGTGTCCGGCATTTGGAAAAACATGGGCTGGTCCGCCATTGTGTATCTTGCCGCCATCACAGGTGTGGATGAGGAGCTGTATGAGGCCGCCTACATTGACGGCGCAAACCGCTTCAACCGCTTGTGGCACATTACCCTTCCCGGCATCCGCACGACCATCTCCGTCATGCTGATTCTGCAGGTGGGCAATCTGCTCAGCGTCAACTTTGACCAGATTTACATTCTGATCAACGATATGGTGCTGGAAACCGGCGAAACGCTGGACTACTACATCTACCGCGTGGGTCTGTACTCCACCAACAACTTCAGCCAAGCCACGGCAGTGGGTCTCATTAAATCGCTGATCGGCTTTGTGCTGGTCATTACCACCAACATCATCACCAAGCGCATGACGGACGGAGAGGGGGGAATCTGGTGAGCAGCCGCATTATCAGCAAAAAAGAGCGCGTGTTCGATTGGGTCAATACCCTGTTTATGCTCATCGTCATCGTGCTGACTCTGTATCCCTTCTGGTACGTCATTGTGGCATCTGTTTCTTCCATCAGCCATGTGACCAACAGCGTGGTGCTGCTATGGCCCGATGGGCTGAACTGGGATGCTTATCAGCAGGTATTCCGCAACAATCTGGTACCTACAGCGTATGGCAATACCCTATTTATCACGATTGTCGGCACGGTCATCAGCATGCTGCTGACCTGCACCAGCGCCTTCGTGCTTTCCCGCCGGGAGTTGCCGGGACGCAATCTGCTGACTCTGCTTGTAGTCTTCACCATGCTGTTCAACGCAGGTCTGGTTCCCTTTTATCTGCTGGTGCGGGACGTGGGGCTGCTGGACACCCGCTGGTCGCTGATTCTGCCCTTTGCGGTCAGCACCTACAACACCATTATCATGCGCAACTTCTTTCAGGGTGTGCCAAACGCCCTCTATGAGGCCGCATCCATTGACGGATGCTCCTACTTCAAGTATTTCCTGCGCATCCTGCTGCCCATCTCCCTGCCGTCCATTGCGACCATTACCCTGTTCTATGCGGTCAGCTATTGGAACGCTTACTTCTACAGCATCCTGTTCATTACGGATCGCACGAAGTATCCGATTCAGGCCATCCTGCGGCAGATCCTGATGTCCAGTGAATTCAATACCCTGCTCTATGATGACGCGGCACAGTCCATGCCCTCGGAGATGCTCAAGTGTGCCATGATCGTCATCACCGCGCTGCCCATCATCTGTGTGTATCCTTTCCTGCAGCGCTATTTCGTCAAGGGCGTAATGGTCGGCTCCCTGAAGGGTTGACACATGAAGCGATTCTCAGCAGACAGTGCGTCTGTTGAAATAAAAAAGGAGGCATTCCTATGAAGAAATTCCTTTCCTTCCTGCTGGTCGCAGCCATGGCGCTGTCCATGGTCAGCGTCTCGGCTCTGGCGGATGAGCCTGTCAAGATCGACATGTTCTATCAGTCCTCCCGTCCCATGAACGAGTTCACCGAGATGACTCGTCAAAAGGTCATTGAGGACATCGGCGTGGACATGAACCTCATCCAGGGCGGCGACAACTGGAAGCAGCAGCTGGCCCTGTACATCACCGGCGGCAACGTGCCGGATCTGGTGGCCTTCATGGACGCAAACACCTTCCAGGGCTATGCGGCTGAGGGCGCGTTCTATGACCTGACCGACCTGATCGGTAACTATCCCCACATCATGGAATACCTGTCCACGGTGAATGGCTATACTGCCGAGGACATGCTGAAGCGCACCAGCATCGACGGTCGCATCTACGGCATTCCCAGCGTGACCATTGCCCGCTCTTACTACACGGAAAACATCCGCACCGACTGGCTGGAGAAGCTGGGTCTGGAGATGCCCGTGACCCTGGACGACTGGACGAATGTCATGCGGGCCTTCACCAATGATGATCCCGATGGTGATCAGCAGAAAAACACCTACGGCTTCAGCGGCAGCCGTACCTACAACTCCCTGACCCCCTTCTTCGGCGCTTTTGGTGCCCGTCCCGACCAGTGCTACTTCCTGGGCGAAGATGGCAAGGTTGTCACCAATGTGCTGAGCGAGGATTACAAGGCCGCGCTGACCTACCTGCGCGACATCTACGCCGAGGGCCTGATCGACCCCGAAATGTTCACCGCCAATGACCAGCAGACCTACGAAAAGTGGGTGCGCGGCGAATTCGGCGTGTGGAACAGTTGGTGGAGCGGCGCGGGCAACTCTGTTGCGCGTTATGCCTACACCGAGACTAACCCCGAAGACTCCATCGCCATCATGAATCCTCCCGTGGGTCCCGACGGCAAGTCCGGCGTGATCGGTCAGGATCCCTGCGAGAACTACTTCGCCATCGGCTACAACACGAAGAATGTGGAAGCCGTGCTGTCCCTGATTGACTACGCCTGCTCCATCGAGGGTCAGCGCACCCTGATGTGGGGCGTTGAAGGCCAGTTCTGGACCCAGGATGCCAACGGCGACATCGACTGGTACTTCGGCATCGACGGCAAGGACAAGCTGGGCAACGAAGTTTCCGACATGCAGTGCTATCGCTTCTTCTACTACATCCCTGTGGAGAACTCCGTCCGCTCCCTGAGCGACACCATGGCCAGCCGCCTGTATCAAGCCTCCATTGCCACCTACACCAACGTGCCGGTGTACACCGATCTGTTCATGGGCTTGACCTCGGATGACTTCGTGTCCTACAACAGCGACCTGGAGTCCTATGTGAAGGAAGCCGGCATCAAGTTCATCACCGGCGAATCCGATCTGGACAAGGATTGGGATTCTTACGTAAGCACCTACCTGGCGATGGGCGGCGAACAGGTTCGTACCTCGTTGCTGGCGGCCTACAACGAGCTGAACGGCACAAGTTACACCTTCGCTGACTAATGTCTTGCCAACCGGGGGATGGGAGCAGCGTGGACTGTTCCCACCCAACGGACAATAAAAAAGAGACCTCCTGTTGCAACATACAAACTGCGACAGGAGGTTTTATTATGACAAGAAGATACACAAAGCTGGAAGAACTGGCAGAGGCAGTGAGAACTCGTCATGAGTAGGGGGAAACATATACAGAAATAGCTACTAGTTAGTATCACCTGCACAAATGTCATTTTTGCTCTTGCCTGAAAAAATGACATTTGCGCAGGTGATACGAAGTATGCTCAATATGGAGCGATCCAAAGACCAGAATTTTCATGCGATTGCTTCTTTCACGCGGCATGCCCGCCGCCTTGCACGGCAGGGCCAGCGTAAGACTATTGTATCACCGGACGTGCGGTTTGGCTATCCTTGCTTTGCGGGAGAGGGGAAGGAGATTTGTGGTCAGCGGCACGTCTGCTGTTCCACCCATTGGCTGGGGGAAAGCCCTATTTCCTTGGCAAAGGCGCGAGACAGGTTGGCGGCATTTTGATAATGCAGATGCTTGGCAATGTCTACCAACTTTTCCCCGGAAAGCAGCCGCCGCCCAGCCTCCTCCAAGCGCAGGCGCTGCAAATATTTGGAGAAGGGCATACCTGTTTCCTCATGAAAGATGCGGCTGAAATAACTGTAGCTGAGATTCATGACATTGGCGACCATCGCCATGTCCAGCGGTTCACAAAGGTGCCCCTGCACATACTGCCGCGCCCTGACAACAATTTGGTGATTGCTGCTGCTTTGCTCGCCTGCCTGCTGGTACAGGGCGCACAGATTGCTGCCTACATCGCTGATACCCAGCACATTGCCTTCTGTGGACGGGGGAATGACGTTTGCAGCTATCAGGGCAAAATCGGCATTCAGCGGCTGATAGCTCCAACCGGGCTGTGGCTTCCAGCGCACATCCGGTGAAGAGAACCGCACCAGCCGAAGCTGCTCGGGTGCTTCCATGGCATAATAGCGGAACAGCTCATTTACAGGCGCTCCAGTCTGACGTACCGCCGCACACAGGGCTTCATCCAGCAGCCTGCGACGCCGCGGTTCCGTGTCGGTCATGCAGTTGACGGCATGAAGCGCCTGCTCCCGCATTTCCCTGCCGCTGCACGGCTTGACAAGAAAATCATGCACGCCTACGCGAATGGCCTGCTGCGCATACTGAAACTGGTCATAGGCTGTCACGACAACGCACACGGTATAAGGCTGAAGCTGCTTGGCGGCTTGAATCAGCTCCAGCCCGGTCATGCCGTTCATGCGAATGTCCGAGAAAAGCACATGCACCGTTTCCTTCTGAAAGATGCTCAACGCTTCCTCGCCGGAGTAGGCGCAGCAAATGCTGTCAAGGTCGGCAATGCCGCATTTTTCCAGCCGACGGGCGGTGCCGTTGCAAATCATCTGGTCATCATCAACGATCAGTACCCTCATGCACGCTCTGTCCTTTCTCCTTGGTAATGGGCAGCAGAATGGTCACACTGGTGCAGTTCACATCGGAAGCCACGCGAAGGGACACGCACTCACCGTAAAACAGCATCAGTCGCCGCCGAATGTTGCTTAACCCAACGCCTTGCCCTGCAGATGCAGGCTGGGGCTGCGCCAGATAGGCGTTCAGCTCCTCCTGCCGCTGGGGATCGATGGGCTTGCCGTCGTTCATCACACGGATGCAGAGCATTCCCTCAGCAAACTGTTGAGAAAAGCTGACGGTCAGGTGCAGCGGCTTGTCCTTGATAAAGCCATGCTGAATTGCATTTTCCAGCAGCGGCTGAAGCGTAAAGCGCGGCACGGACTGGGTTTCCAATGCGTGGGGCAGCTCCACTTGCAGTGTGATAGGACTGCCCTTCATGCCGCTCATGAAGCTCACATAGGACCGCGCCATCTGCTTTTCCGCCGCCAGCGTGGCAGTAAAATGCTCCTCCAGGTTGTAATGCAATACCTGCCCCAACTGCGCAATAGCATCGCTTAGCGCCTCATCCACCTCGCGTTCCTCCAGCTGCAATTGCAGCCAGTAGAGGGAATTAAACAGAAAGTGGGGATTCAATTGATATTGCAGCGCAATCTGCTGGGCGCGGCGCTTGTCCTTTTCCTCCTGAAGCAGACGATGATAATATTCATTTACCCGGCTGTTCAGACGCTTGAAGGCTGCCGCCAGATCGCCAGCTTCATCGTTCCAATGATCCGGAAGCCGCGCAGCGAGGTCAGCGTCCTCGGACAGATCAAGCACCGCCCTGCGGGTCATTTCCAAATGGCTGAGCATGTTGCGCACCTGATAATGTACTGCCGCCAGCAGCACTAAGCCCGTCAGCAGAACGACTGCCATGTTCATCAGCGCATTGTGCAGCGCCTGTGCCCGAAGGGGCTGCATGGCTGTACCAATGGTCAGGGTATAGCCCAATCGTTCCAGGGGCTGCGCCACATAAAACACGTTTTCGGATTGAAGACTGTCGCTGCGCAGTCCCTGCGGCGGGGGAGGGGTTGCGCCGTCATGGGAATAGGCCAGTGCTTCGCCATCCATGACCAGTATGCCCTCCACGCCTTGTAAAATCTGGAACAATCGGTCTGTGTTGATGCTGCACATGACTACGCCAATGCTGGGCTGCATGCCGCTGTAGGCGCTGTAGACGCTGTGGAAATAGCTGATGGTTCGTGCATCCGCGCGCATGGCGCTGCTCCAGCCTACGCTTTGTCCGCTTTGCAGAAAGTCTGTATAGTCCAGCCGATTTGCCATGTAAGACGCGTTGACGCAAAGTCCATAGCGTTCAGGCATTTTATCATCCGGGCGGACGAGCAGCACATCCGCATTCAACCCCGTCAGATGGCTTTCAGAGATCTCCACACGCCGCTGAGCTTTAAACATCAAATCTATAATGAAACGGTTGAGGTTCTGCTCCCGAAAAATGCGCGTCACATCGGGATCATAGGCAAGCTCCTGGGTCAAAATCTCCACCTGCGCCAGCGTGTTGTCCATTTCCTGTCCCAGCGTCCGCAGCATGACTATGTTAGTATTATAGCATTCTTCCAGTTGCTGGTTCATTTCAATGCGGTAGGTATAAACGCAGATCACCGCACAGCCCAGCAGAATGATGACAGAAAACATGACTGTAAGCCTGCTGAGCAGTGAGCGCCGACGATGCTCCTTCATGTCAGCCTCCTGTTATCAAATTATCTTGAATTTTATTATAACGCAAAATGCGCTGCACAGCAACTACAGAAAAGAGGTGGACTGTTCCCAAAACAACAGATGCAAAAATAAAAGGCTGTCGTAGAATTTCATAGAATTACGCAGTCTTGCTTCTGATTTTCGATAAGAATAAAACCTTTGTTGAGTGAGATGCGCTCAAAATTGTAAAAATCAACGTACTCCATAACAAGTTGCTCTACTTCAGCACGAGTGGTGAAGTAGAGCAATACAAACATTCTGTTTTTAGTGTGCCGAAGAAATTTTCCATCGCCGCATTATCATAGGTTATGTCTACACGAGATAAGTGGTATAATGACTCTCGCACAGTAAAGAGGGTGTCATCATGGAGAAAGCTCAGCATCGCCATGATATCAGCGACAGAGCATGGGAAATTTTAGAGCCGCTGCTTTGCATCTCTCTGCAAACACGCCTCAAGAGGAAGCCCGTCATTTACTGTAACCGCCCCTTAGAAACAAGTGCCTCTGCGGGATAAGATAAGTCGGCAGTCCGCAGCGGCTCTGTCAGCCGCCGTGGACTCAACCAAGCTTATCAGAAAACAACCGCACTCTCAGGCGGAACCAACTCAGAAGAAAAGCTCACCCCAAGCGCCAGCCGCTCTTCGGAAGAGAGGGGTCTGGGGGGAGAGGGGCTTCTCTCAGAG
>USCW01000009.1 GCA_900553315.1 uncultured Eubacteriales bacterium | reverse complement strand
TGGCGGAAAAGGCATCGCCTACGCTGCCAACGAATTGTGCGGTATTGCCTTAATTGCTGGCGAGGTTCATTTCACAAAACACGCCAGTTTTGACCGTCCCAAATCAGAATATAGAAAAATTAAAATTGATCCCAGTACGCCAATCACAATCAGCGCAATACCCATGCCGCGCATAGCGTCAGCCTCCCTCGAAAGGAAAAGCTCCTTTCACATTCAGACTATGCGGTAACTTGGCTAAAGGTTCAGCTTTTCAGATTCACCAGACCTTGTCGAACCGCCTCCAGCAAGTCATGCAAATCCGCAATACGTTCCTGTAATTGATGACCGCGATCCGTATCTGCAACCATCCGCCGTTTTTCCCAAGTCGCAAAAATATATGGCTGAGAATGAATATCCCGATTTTCGCTCAACGCATCCTCCAAATCCGTGAACGGCTGATGGGATACAATGCGCATACCATGGGAGTTGGAAATCAATGTATAGCCCGCAATGCCCGTGGTCTTTTGGTACGCCCGGCAGAAGCCGCCATCAATTACAATGCATTTTCCACCAGCCTTGATGGGACTTTCTCCATGTGTTACGCGAATGGGCGTGTGTCCGTTGATAATGCGGGACTGCGCGTCCGTCAAGCCAAATTCCGCCAGCAAACGCGTACAAGCTTCCTCCTGATTCGCAAAAAGATAATAGGGATCACGCGGTTCCTTCCAAGCCGCCTCGTCTTCGGTAAAATAGCGTTGGAAGGTTTTGATTCTGCGCCCGCAAAGCGGAGAATACTCCGCACACCACAGGTACCACATGAAGTCAACAGCCTTCGCATCGCCTTCAAAATAGGCACGCCGCGCAATGGCATCCAGCACATCCATGAGGTCCCGGCCTGAACGCTTGACGCCTTCAATCTCCACCTCGCGGAACGCACCGTCCATGGTCATGGGTACGCAGCCATGGAACAACAGGTTCTGATTGTACCGTCGATACAGCCGACCGCGGTCATACAGAAAGCTCACCTGCCGCTGCAAACGAATGGACTGTCGAAAAGCTTCAGCCAGCTCTTGCACAACGGCCATCTCGTCATCTGACAACGCATAGACATCCCGCTCCTGTAAATGCAGCGCAGGAAGCTTCTTGAGCGGCCAAGTCCCTTCATCGTCTGTAAAGGTATACTGCTTCCAGTCGATCTTGTCCAACAACAAGCGAGAATCCATGTCAAAGTCTGGATTGCGCCGGATTAGCTGTCCTTCCAGCTTGAACATCAGCAACGTAATCACATGTAATGCTGCTGCCTCCGGAGACAACTCCGGATAGCTTTTTTCTGCAAACAGCGTCAGCGGGCGCAAGGGAATACCATAGCCGCGCTCCAAAATATCCATATTGTGGTAGTTCAGACAATTACGCACCACGGCGCAGCAGCATACCAGCGAACCAGAAGCTGCACCCATCCAGAGAATATCATGGTTGCCCCATTCAATATCCACAGAATGATGATGCTCCAGCAGTTCAAGCACGCTGTCTGCCCGCGATCCGCGATCAAAAATATCCCCCACCACATGGAGGCGATCTACAGCCAAGCGTTTAATAAGCGTGGAGACTTCCACAATGAAATCGTCTCCCTCGCCAACCTCGATTAATGATTCCAGCAAACGATCATGATACGCTACCTGATTATCGTCTTCGTCCGTCTGTGCGTGAAGCAACTCGTCCAGCAGGAAAGCATACGCTTCGGGCATTGCCTTTCGAACCTTTGAGCGCGTATATTTGGAAGACAACAGCTTACTCAGCGCAATCAGATTTTGAAGCGTTGAGCGATACCATTCCTTAGTCAAGCGACCTTGCTTTTTCAGTCGCTTTAATTTTTCCTCCGGGTAATAAATCAGAGTACACAGCCCGGAGATTTCCCGCCCTGTCATGGTACCGCTGAAAAGCATATTGACCTTCTCGCGAATCACACCGGAGCAATTGTTCAGAATGTGGCAGAATGCCTCATACTCGCCGTGAATGTCGCTCATAAAGTGTTCCGTACCCTTGGGGAGAGCCAAGATTGCCTCCAAATGTACGATTTCCGTACAAAGCGACTGCACCGTAGGATAGCCCTCTGCCAGTAGCGTCAAATATTTCAGCCTTTCTGGCGTACAAGTCATTGCGGACATGCAGCATCCTCCTTTCAAACTTCTATCAGCCAGCCTGTTTTGCTTCGCGTGCAGCTTGTGCGGCCGCTTCCGCCGCGCTGACAGGCTGTGGCTGGCGATATGATGGCAGAATTTCATGCAAACAAGCACGCATATCTCCACCCTCGTCCAAACAGCGATGCAGATGCTCCAGCATCTGCTCCACCTGTGACCATGCAACCTGCTCTGGCTTGGCAATAAAGATTTTCTCCTTGCTGGTCGCGGTCGAGTTTTCCTCATCACGCAGCAATTCCTCGTAGAGCTTTTCGCCGGGGCGCAAGCCTGTGTAGACGATTTCCACCGGCGGCCCATTCGGATCAGCGTACAACTGGATCATACGCTCAGCCAGCTCACGGATTTTGACCGGCTTTCCCATGTCCAATACAAAAAGCTCACCGCCCTTGGCAATGGATGCCGCCTGAAGCACCAGACTGGCTGCCTCGGGAATCGTCATGAAGTAGCGAATAATATCCGGATGTGTCAGCGTCACCGGACCTCCGGCACGAATCTGCCGTTCAAACAACGGAACCACGCTACCGTTGGAGCCCAGCACATTGCCAAAGCGCACCGCCGTATATTGCGTTTTTCCCTGTGCCTGCAGTGCCTCAATGATAATTTCAGCCAACCGTTTGGTCGCCCCCATCACGTTTGTGGGGTTGACTGCCTTGTCCGTGGAAATCATCACAAACCGCTTTACGTCATGAGCCATGGCGCATTGAGCCACATTTAAGGTGCCGAATACGTTATTGATGACTGCCTGCTCCGGGCTATCCTCCATCAAAGGAACATGCTTATGCGCCGCCGCATGAATCACGATCTCTGGCCGGAACTCATCAAACACACGATCCAGCGTGCTGCGATCCCGAATAGAGCCCACGCGCAGCTCCACGGTATTCTTCACCAGCACGCCATATTTTTCCTGAAGCTCAAAAAACAGATCATACATATAATTTTCGCTGATGTCATACAGAATCAGCTTCGCGGGTGCAAAGGTCATGATCTGCCGACACAGCTCCGAACCGATGGAGCCCCCGCCGCCCGTTACCAATACACGCCGCCCCTCGAAGTAGGCCTGTACCTCTGTCATGTCTAGATGTTTTTCCGCACGCCCCAGCAGATCGCCAATATCTACCTCGCGCATTTTGCCCAGTGCCGGTGCGCCGGTATTCATATCCCGCAGCGTGGATACCATACGCACATGACAGCCTGTATTGATGCAGCGATGAATCAGCTCTGACAAATCTCCGTTCGGTGTAGCGATTGCAATAATGATTTCGTCCACACGATACTGATGGGCATATTCTTCAACCTTATCCGTTCCCAGCAGCACAGGCACCCGTGCCAGCGTCGCCCCCTGCTTAGCGGCATCATCATCTACCGCCAATACTGCGGTACAGTCACCATACCGTCCGGCCTGCACCTCACGAATGACCTGCGCTCCGGCCCAGCCTGCGCCAACAACCATCACGCGCTTGCCATAGGAACGGTGCGGCAGAAAGCCCACACCGCCCTGCATTATGCGCAAACTCAAGCGGCTTCCGCCCACCAGAAAAAACATCAACAGCCATTGCACCAAATAGACCGGACGCGGCATGAGAAAGAGATTCGGCTCCCGTTGAATGGTATAGGCCGCCAGCGACACGAGATAGGTCAAACCACTGCCCAACAGCGTTCCCATTCCGATCTGCACCAGCGCTTCCACGCCCGCATAGCGCATCAAGCTTCGATAGAGGCCTACCGCATAACAAGAAGTAACTGTAAAAATAATCAGCATGGGCGCGCTTCGCCATACATGGAGAATGTGCGCCTCAGGCGCGTTCATATCATAATAAATTTGCAGCGCCAACATAAGCGTCAGGATTGCCAGCACCGCATCCAGCAGCATAAGTCCTGCCATGTGCCACGTCATGCCGTGACGCGTGACCTTCGCTTCATTCATCAGAATTCTCTCCTCCGAGTCATTCATCCCGCCTATTGTAACACGTTCCCCGGCAGATTTCAAACGCTACATGGATGGCAGAAACAAACGCATGATATTTTTTTCAGAAAAGCTATTGCCAAACGTCCCGGATTTATGATATACTTCTCTTTGTGACATACGGACGTTCCGCTGCCCGACATTTTGTCTGAGTACGAACGTCTATGAGGGAAGGAGGAACACTTACAATGAGTGAAATTATCCGTTCTATCGAGCAGAAGCAACTCCGTACCGATCTGCCCAAGATCAGCATTGGCGACACCGTTCGTGTGTGGGTCAAGGTTGTGGAAGGCAGCCGCGAGCGTCTTCAGGCGTTCGAGGGTGTTGTGATCGCCATGCGCAATGGCGGCATCCGTGAGACCTTCACGGTGCGCCGTGTTTCCTACGGCATTGGCGTTGAGCGTACTTTCCCGATGCATTCTCCCCGCGTAGATCATGTGGAGATCATCCGCAGCGGTAAGGTTCGCCGTGCGAAGCTGTACTACCTGCGTAATCTGCAGGGCAAGGCGGCCAAGCTCAAGGAAATCAAGCGCGTGTAAGCATCTGCTGCACCAAAGAGGCTGTATTCCTTTTGGAATGCAGCCTCTTTTCATATACCTACCAGCCCAAAAGCAGAGGCACGTCCTTCATAGGCGCGCCTCTGCTTTTCTATACTCCTCAAGGAATCAGTAATTGCTCATCTTCAGCCGCGTCTGCCTCCGTCTGTTCCTTTAGATCCTGCGGCAGCGCGGGCAGCTGATCGAGACTGCCGATACCGAAGTGATTCAGAAATTCATCCGTGGTACCGTATAGAATCGGGCGGCCTACGGTGTCCTTCCGCCCTACCTCCTCGATCAGTCCCTTGTTGCTCAACGACGCAATCGAATAATCACACTTCACGCCGCGAATCTGCTCAATCTCCGCCTTGGTTACGGGCTGACGATATGCGACCACCGCCAGCGTTTCCATAGCAGCTTGACTCAAGCTCTGCTTCTGCACCGGCTGAAGCAACCGCTCTACCCAATCGGCATAGATTGCACGCGTCGCAAGCTGCACATGCTTTCCAAAACGCTTGAGACAAAAGCCGCGCTGCTCAAAGTCATATTCATTCACCAGCAAATCCAGCACATGACTCATATCGGACTCACTCAGTTCCAGAGCCTTGGCCATGTCGCTGACAAGCACCGGCTCCCCCGCCACAAATAAAATGGCCTCAACCCGGCCGCGAACCTCCTGCGTCAGCAGATCAGGCTTCCTCTTCGCCAATCAACTCGCTCCTTCCGGGCAGCAAGATTATCTCCCCGTAAATATGTTCCTGAGATATATGTGTCTCTCCAAGCCGCAAAAGCTCCAGCAGCGCCAGAAAGAGCGTCACAACCTCTTCCTTTGTCGGCGCTTCGCTGAACACTTCTTCAAAGCGTAGCTGTCCCTTGTGCCGCAGTCCCTTCAGCAGCACCAGCATACATTCCTGCACGTTATGCTCATCCCGTCGAATATCCCGCGGCGCATAGTGGTTGACCTCCTTGACCTCTGGCTCCTTGGGCTTGCGGTTATAAATGCGCAGAAACGCATCTACCAGCCCTTGAAGCGTCAGGCCTGTCAACTCCACACTTTGCGGCGGCAGAGGATATTCCTCCGGTAATTTTTCATACATGCAGGCGGCAGCTTCCTCAAAGCGCTGCATTTCCGCCGCTGTTTCTCGGAAGCGCTTGTATTCCTCCAAACGGCGAATCAGCGCTTCTTCCGGGTCTTCCTCATCCTCATCTAGCTTAGGCGGCTTCGGCAGCATGGCACGGCTCTTAATTTCCAGCAGCGTTGCCGCCATTACAAGGAAATCGGTTGCATCGTCCATATCCAGATCAACTGCATTCTGGACATGTTCAATATATTGATCGGTAATCTGTGAAACGAAAATGTCCTTAATATCCACCTGTGCTTTGCTGATAAGATGCAGCAGCAAATCCAGGGGGCCGTCAAAGTCCTTGAGCGCAAACGTCATCGGCATCGCTTACGCACCGCCCGTAATCAGCAGAAACAAATGCAGCACCGCGCCGAATACGTTCGTATTCACATAGCTCAGCAGCGTGTTCAGAATGCCGCTGAAACATACCGCCAGCAGCGCTACCTGCGCAATCGTGAACGCTTGCTGTGACAGCTGAAGCTTGCCCTTGAGCAGCAGATCGTTGAAAAGATGATAGCCATCCAGCGGCGGAATGGGTAAAAGATTGAACACCGCCAGAGACAGGTTGATCGTCGCCATGTTCAGCAGGAACCGCTGCACATACATCAGCCACGGATGTGCCATGACGGATGTCATATCCGAGGTGGTTAAACCATAGGTAATCGCTGTGCCAACAGACGAGGAATACGGATTCAGCAGCAGATCCAGCGAACCGTAATATTCCTTAATATCGGTCAAAAAGGAACGATCGAACATCAGACCGTTCACGCCGACTGCTAACGCCGTTGTCAGAATAAACAGCGTCAGGTTCATGACAATACCGGCAATAGACACCAAGAAATCGTCCCGCCGATAGTTGCGGAAATTGCGCGGATTAACCGGCACGGGCTTGGCCCAGCCAATGCCAAAGGCAAACATGCAGATCGTACCCAGCGGATCCAGATGCTTCCGCGGATCCAAGCTCAAACGCCCAAACATCTTCGCCGTGGGGTCGCCGCAGCGATACGCCACATAACCATGCGCAATCTCATGCAAAATCAAACTCAACAGCACCGTGACTACCAGATAAAGCAGGTAAACGATGAAACCTACCGGATCAGAGCGAAGCATACTGAACCAGCTTTGCAAACGAGAAAACAACAACCGCATCCCTCATTTCGCATATTCAGCAAACGATACTTTTTTATTATACCGCGAATATGCGATTCCTGCAAGCTTCAGCGCCACATGTCGAGAATTCGGTAAAAGCCCTCGATGAAACCCGGCAGCGGAACGTCTCCTGCCGCTACAACATTCAGCTTAGCAATCACCTGATCTTTCATGAGCACCCTTGCTATGCCCACAATCTGTCCTGCCGTAACAGGGGCATCTATGCTCTCCGGCAAGCTCACTTCAATACGCAAATCGGATGTCTGACCCGTCCGAAGCAGCATACTCAGCCCACTCCCCAGCATCAGCTCCACGCTGTCCGCACTCCCACGCTGAACGGCAAGGTTTTCCCCCAGCATATCACCTTTTCTGGCGATTTCCACCCGTTGATACGTTGCAAAGCCGTAATCCAGCATACTGCGAGCTTCATTAAAGCGCCGCTGACTATTTTCACACCCTAACACGACCGCTACTAGGCGCATTCCGTTCTTTTGGGCTGTTGCGCTGACACAGAATTTCGCCGCATCCGTTGAACCTGTTTTGAAGCCGTCGCATCCATCATAAAAGCGCACCAGGCGATTGGTGTTTGTCAAATCTGTTACCCGTCCGCTGGGATGCACCAACGTATCCAGCCATTTACTGGCATAGGTGTGGTAGGTTGGATGTCTGCTAACCTCACATGAAAGCGTCATTACGTCTCGTGCGGTCGTATACTGACCTTCCTGCGGATACCCCGTACAGTTCACGTAGCAGGTATTCGTCATTCCAAGTGCCGCTGCACGCTCATTCATGTGCTGCACAAAATTTTCCTCGGTGCCTGATAGATACTCTGCTAAAGCCACCGCGCTGTCGTTTGCACTGGCAATAATCATGGAACGCAGTAAATCCTCCAGAGTATATACCGCTCCTGCATCAAGCAGCGCCTGACTGCCCTTCATAGCGGCGGCGCACTGAGATACCGTTACCTGATCCGTCAGCGCAACGTCATGATCCTCCAATGCCTCCAACACCAGCAGCGCCGTCATCAGCTTTGTGACAGAGGCGACCTCCCGGCGCTCATCCGCGTTTTTCTCAAAGATGACAGTTCCTGTTGCGGTTTCCGCCAGAATGACCGACGGTGATGTGATTTCAATGGGCAGCGTTTCCTCTAGCGGCGCTGCTGCGGCCACGGAGGATAGCAGCAAGCTGATCGCCATCAGCATTGTAAAAAGACGTGTCTTACTTCTCATCAAAGTTCCCCCACCTTTCTGCGTCCTTAGCATACCCAACGAAGGAAACATTTGCGGTGGAAAAATAAGGGTATGCTTTTTATGCACACCCTTAATAAGCACATTTATTTGGTTTTTAGATGAGCTGCTTTTTCTCCCACGCGCCACTCTTAAAGCGCCATACAAAGCAGATAATACGGAACACCCAGTCAATCTGCATGGCCATCCATACGCCAACCACGCCATAGCCAAACTGCTTGGCCAGCAGAAAGCCAAACACAATACGGAACGCCACCATAGAGAAACACGAAACCGTCATTGTGAACCGTGCGTCATTTGCGGCACGAAGCGCATTCGGTAGCACAAAGGACATCGGCCACAGGAAAATGCAGCCTACGCCATGCAGCATAATGATCTGACGCGCCATGGTATCGGCCTCCGGCGTGAGATGATATAGGCCGGTCAAAATGCCCGTACACAGCAGCATCACAATATTCAGCGCGCCCATATAGGCGTAGCACTTGAGCATCAGCTTTTTAACATAATAACGCACCTGATCGAATTCCTTTGCGCCGATGCAGCGTCCCACCACAGCTACCATGGCCAAACCAATAGCGTTTCCGGGCAGAACCTGCAAGGTCGTCAGGCTGTTGGCCACCGCGTTGGCCGCAATACTGGCGGTGCCGAACGTGCTAATCATCCGCAGCAGCACCAGCTTGCCAAACTGAAAGAAGCTGCTTTCCAATCCGGTAGGAACTCCAACCGTCAGAATCCTTTTGACCATATCGCCGCGCCACTCAAACTTGTGCAGCACAGGATAGGGAATCAGGTTATGCGGATTGCTTAGCGTATGCTGGATCACAAAAGCGCCGATGATGCGAGAGGTCAGCGTTGCTACAGCGGCACCCGCAACACCCCTGCCCACAACGTAGATCAGCACCGCATTACCGACAATATTGACAATATTCATTACCAGCGAGGTATAAAGCGAAGCCTTCGCATTGCCCATGGCCCGCAGCAGCGCCGCCGAGGCATTATACATTGCCAGAAAAGGATAAGACAGCGTCGTGATCCAGAAATAAGTCTGCGCACTCTCCATCACATCCGCATCAATATGACCGAAAACCATATTCAGCAGTGGATAACGCATTGCAAGGAAAATGACCATAACCGACGTGGACACCAGCAAGATCGTATAGAACAACTGCTTCGAAGCTATGCTGGCATTCTCTCGTTCCTTGCGTCCCAGATATTGAGATGCTACCACTGCACCGCCTGTTGCTAGGGCAGAGAACATATTGATAAACAGCACGCTGATGGAGTCCACCAGCGAAATGCCTGAAACAGCCGCCTCACCGCAGTTTGCTACCATCATGGTATCCATCATGCCGATGGTAACCGCCAGCAGTTGCTCCAGCATTAGCGGCACAAGAAGCTTACGAAGGTCTTCTTTCGAAAAAAGCAAAGCACCCAGTCCCCCTGTATACGACAAAATCATCTTATTATAGCGCATTCTGCATCAGATGCAATAGCGAAACATATTTGCCAATTTTTTCACCAGCATACTTGACACCCATGGTATGATAACTGCAAGGAGGCGTATCAATATGCAGGAAGGTTTCGTTTCGTTGCAGAGTCTATTTCCCTCGGTGCAAATAGAGTTACGCTACGCCACGTCACATAATCTGACGGGTGAACCGTTGGATGGCTATCATGCACAGAAGGCCTACTTAACCCGTGAGGCAGCCGACGCGTTTGGGCAAGTGCTGCAGACACTGGAAATGCAGGGGTATGGCGTTTTGATTTATGATACATACCGCCCACAAAAGGCTGTAAACCACTTCCTGCGTTGGAGTCAGCAGCCCGAAGATGGACGCACCAAGGCGGAGTTTTATCCTGATTTGGAGAAAATACAGCTTTTTCCGTTGGGCTATATCGCGCTGAAATCTGGTCACAGCCGCGGCTCAACCATTGACTTGACCCTGACGGATGCAGACGGTCATCCACTGGATATGGGAAGTTGTTTTGACCGCATGGGGGAAATTTCGCATCATGATTATATGCAGCTTCCGCCTGAAGTGCTGGCTCGTCGGCAGATGCTGAAAAAGTGTATGGAAGTCGCCGGATTTCTTCCTTATGAGAATGAATGGTGGCACTATCGCCTCGCAAGCGAACCTTATCCCGATACTTATTTTGACTTTGATATCGAATAAAAGCAATCGGCTATGACGTACCTACGCCGTCATAGCCGATCGTTTTATTTACTCGTGAATATGAACGAGTTCGCCGTTTTGCTTGCAGATATAGCCCGCAGGAATCACACCGCGAACGCTGGTCAGCGGATATACCCGCGAGCCCTTGCCGACCACCGTACCGGGATTCAGTACAGAGCCGCAGCCGATTTCCACATCATCCGCCAACATTGCACCGACCTTTTTGCGGCCCGTTTCCATGCGCTCATCACCGTTTTTGATGATGACCATTCCCTTATCGCTCTTCACATTTGACGTGATAGAGCCCGCACCCATATGACTGCGGTAGCCTAGAATAGAATCGCCTACGTAATTGTAATGCGGCACCTGCACGTCATCGAAGAGAATCACATTTTTCAATTCCGTGGAGTTGCCCACAACACAACCGTCTCCTACCAGCGCATTGCCGCGAATGAACGCGCATTGGCGTACTTCCGTGTTCTCGCCAATGATACAGGGGCCAGTAATGGATACCGTCGGCGCAATCTTCGCGCTCTTCGCAATCCAAACCTCTTCCTGCGGATGATCGTATTTCTCCGGATCAAGCGTCGGCCCCAGCTGGCGAATGGTTTCTCCAATCGAACCCAATGCCTCCCATGCGTAGGTTACGCTTTCCAGCAGCTTCGCCGCACGGGTATGAGACAAATCAAACATTTCCTGAACCGTCAACATCGTGCAACACCTCCACATCTAGAAAATGCTCTGTTATCCGTTCATGTATGCGCCAACGCACGCTTTTCACGACATTTGCGTACAATCCGCAAAACCACCGTCGCAACGCCGATCCCCAGCAACACGCCGGATGCATCCACGCAAAGATCCTGTACATCGCAAATGCGTCCCGGAACAAAGATTTGGTGGATTTCATCCGTTCCCGCGTACAAAACAGCACCCAGCCACGGCACCAGCAGCGTGTGTTTGCAGTCATACTGCGCAATAAGCAACCGTGCCAGCAACCCCAGCAAGGCATACTCAGAAAAGTGCGCCAGCGTGCGCACCGTGCTCTGCCATGCGAGTACCAGATCCGTCTGAGTATCAAGTGCAAGGCTATCGTAGTCGCTGCGGAAAATGCGGAGCAACCAAATGATTACCTGACCGCTTGTGCTGTCCGACTCTACAGATGACTGTGCAGACATGGCAAAAATAAACACCAGCATCGCTGCAAGCAGGCACCACAGCACGATTCTGTAGCACTTCCGCCTGTTTTGCGTCATGTCTTATCCCGCCTTTTATTGTATCATTTATATGATACGATTTCAATACAAATTTTTAAGGCAATACCGCACAAATGAGTTGGTGCGGAGGCGAATGAATTTTTCGTCAGATGCAATGGCAGATTTTGAAGGTTTACTGGAGGTAAATCGAAAAATCTGCCAGCAGCAGATGGCGGAAAAGGCATCGCCTACGCTGCCGACGAATTGTGCGGTAGTGCCTTACGTTTATTTCTATCAGCCCGCGCAGTATTGCTTCAAGACAGACTTATAGAAGTCCACCGCCGGCGGAAGCGCCGCGGCATACATGTTTTCATTCACGCCATGGATGCTTCCATACTGTTGCGCATCAATCTCGATCGGCGCAAAGCGGAGCGCATAGTCCGTCACGTCGCCGTAATACTTCGCATCCGTGCCGCCCGTCATGACATAGGGTGCGACGCCATAGCCGGGGTAAATCTCCCCAGCCACCTTTTCCAGCAGCTTAAAGGGTGCAGACTGATAATCCACCGGCTTGCAGGGATAATCCTGATAAATGACTTCCGTCTCCAAGCCATGCTTCTTCGCCCGCTCCGTCATCAACGCAATGCTTTCCTGATTGGGCTGATGATGAATAAAGCGCATATTTGCCGTGACATAGGCCTCCGAGGGCAGTACATTCAGGCCATCCGAGCCCTTTGCCGTAGTAAAAGCACAGGTGGTCTGCATCATAGCCGCACCCGCAGGGCTGATAGCAGGCATCAGCTTCTTTACCAGCGGACTGAACAGCCAAAGATTCGCAAAAATCAGCTTCATGGGATACGTCATGTTCGGTGCCATGCGACTGAACATTTCACGCACTGTCGGCGTGATCTCCACCTTGAAGGGATTGTGCTGCTCCACATCCACCATGAATGCGCCAAGTCGAGGCAGAGGCGTATTCTTCCCCGGTGCGCTGGCATGGCCGCCCTTGCTGCGTGCAATAAACTTCACATCACCATAGCCCTTCTCCACCACGCCTATCACGCAGTAGCGTCCCTCTACGCCGCCGATGGGGTTTCGCATAATCATTCCGCCCTCATCCATCAGCATTCCAAGATGTACGCCGCGATCCTTCAGCCATTGCACAATCGCCGGGGCGCTTTCGCCGCTCCACTCCTCTGTGCAGGAAGAAGTAATATACACATCGGTTTCCGGCTTCCAGCCCTCTGCCAGAAGTTCCTCCAAGGATTGCAGCTCACACATCAGGCTTCCCTTGGTGTCCACCGTACCACGACCCCAAATGCGGCCGTCTCTATCAACGTCACCGGAAAAAGGATCATGCTCCCAGCCCTCCGCAGGCGCCGCCACAACGTCGTGATGACTCATCAGCAGAATAGGCTCCTTGCCATTCGGATGCTCCGCCTTCAGGTGCAGCACCAGTCCCGCACCGGGATGTGCCACCTCACAGGACGCAAATACGTGAGGGAACAGTTCCGGGAGGCTTTGCTGGAATTTCTCAAATTTTGTCCGATCCGGATCAAAACGGCTGGAGACCGTCTCCTGCCTCACCATGGCGGAGAGCTTTTTCGCATATGCCGCCGCACGCTTCATATCGGGTTCTGGCGGCTCTGCCGTCTTGGCAGACGTCGGCTTCAGCATAGCTGCACGAATAAAGCAAACCGCCAGCAGTACAATCACAAGGCCTAAAATCCCCAGAAGAATATACAGCGCAATCATTCGTGTAAAGCTCCTTTCTTGTAGAACAGCCACGCCACCGCAATGGTCAGGCCGCCAATGATAATCAGCAGCACGCTGGTCTGCTGAATCATACTTGGAACAAAAATACATACCAAGCTGGACAGCACCAGCGGAATCGCCGCGAACTTCTTACCCTTCAGGAAATACTTGAGACCAAGCGCACCGAACAGCGCGGGTACCACATTATTGAATGCCGGAGTCAATACAGGACTTTCCAAAACCGGCTGAAGCGGCACCAGCAGCAACACGCCCACCGCCAGCACCAGCACGGTCACCAGCGAACTGGTTGCCACAGACAGCGTAGAAACCACTTCATTCTCCGGCGTGCCCACCTTGGTGTGCGCCAGATCACGGGCATTCACAGCACAGGGAATTTTCAAATTCGAAAGGTTGCCGGTGATAAAGCTCAGGTAGCTTGCACCGCTGCCCAGCATGGGCACGTAGATCAGATATTCCACCACGCTGACGGGATAATAGATGATACCCACATTGAGAAATCCGCGCCAGAATGTGTTCATATCCGGCATTGCGTGCAGCACCAATCCCATCAGGAACGGCAGACCCACCAGTGCCGCCAGACAAACCACCAGCCAGCAGCGTCCCATGCGATGGATGCCTTGCGTATATTGTTCATACCAACGCGTCTTTTCCTCCGGCGCAAGGGCGATATTCTGTTTGCTCATCTTCTTCATTGCCTCCCTTACACCAAACCATTCAGTCCGACCGCCGCCGCCATGGCTACAAGCATACTGGCCGCCAGATCAAAGTTTTCCAGCCAACGCACCTGACGCTTGCGTTCAAACCACTCGCATACAGCCATAGCCGCTGCCGCAACCAGCGAAGTAATCAGCGGAAGCCAGCTGGCCTGTGCCGCCTGACCCACATAACTGCCAATATAGGCCGCGCACATGCCCACAAACATGGCGATCATCGCCCAGTCTCCGAAAGACGCTTTGCTTTCTCCCGGCTTCTGCGCCTTATTGCCATTCAGCTTCTTCGTATAGGCCTTCAGCGTGAAGAGCGTCAGCAGCGCACCGCCCAAAATGCCGCAGGTCATAACCAGTGCAATTGTCACATAGGCCTGAGGTGTAAGCTCCGTAATTTTCAGGCCGGACAGACCAATGCTCTTCGCTGCGATTTCTGCTACGTTCACCTCGTATTGCAGATTTCCAATGACCGACAGGCGCAGCCACGGCAACGGAATACCCAAAGTGCCGGACAGCGCCACCACGCCAAGCAGAATACTAAATGCTGGCAGCAGCGTAAAGGTTGCGCTGGAAACGACCGCCTTTTTCAGCACCGCCCGCTCCATACCCAGTCGCAGTCCTGCGCACCAGCTCTTAACTGCAAAATGGACGCACATGGCGACCACCAGCAGGATCGCGCCGCCCACCAGTGCATAAAGCGCGGGAGCATTGAATTGTTCCAAAAGTCCTTCCAATCTAGATTCCTCCCTTAACCATTTTGGAGATGATAAGTGCTTATGAACACACTTGAATGATTATAATGGACAATACTCCGAATTGCAAGGTCTGTACAGATTCTATACATGATTGGATGCACGCAAAGCTTCATCCTGCATTCATGCTTGCTTCACGCAGAGTTCATCTTCCATCGATAAGATAACCTTATCAAGTTTCCCTCATGGTTTCCAGACAACGGCGGCTTGGGGGAACGCCGCCGTTTATATACCGTTCGAGGTTTTCTCTCCCGCCTCGAACGTTTTTTGCATACTTTCGGCTTCGCGGCGTACCTTATTGCCAAGGAGGCTTGCCACATGAAGAAAAACGTCGCTGAAAAGCCCGTTACCTGGCGTTCGTTGGTCGTACTGCTAATCATCACGCTTGGGCTCGCAGGAATATCCGCCTTTCTTACCCGCAACAGCATGGATATTTATCAGGAATTAACACTCCCGCCCTTTGCGCCGCCCGGCTGGGTCTTCCCTGTTGTCTGGAGCATTCTGTATCCTACAATGGCTGTTGCCACATGGTTCTATCTGCGTGCTCGTCCGCCGCATCCGCTTCCAGCCATAGCGCTGTACTTTGTTCAACTGCTCGTGAATGTCATCTGGCCCATTCTGTTCTTTGTGCAAAAGGCCTTAGGGCTTTCCTTCGTTTGGCTGCTTCTGCTCTGGGCATTAGCGCTGACGGTATGTCTATACTTTTACCGTCACAGCAAGCTGGCCGGAGGACTATTCATTCCCTATCTTATGTGGCTTGCTTTTGCAGCGGTGCTGAACTTCTCTATTGCCCGAATGAACCCCGCCTGATAATCCTTGCTGACCTTGCCAGATAAAAGGAGAGGACATTTTCAATCCTCTCCTTTTATCTTATTCCGTATAGCCCAGCGTTGCCAAGAATCGCTTCATTCCTGCAAGACCTGCGGCATCCTGCTTGTAAACACCCGCATCTGCCAGCACCTGCGCGCAGACCGTCGCAACCTCCTCACGCAGAATCTGCTCCGCCTCTTCTGTGCTGCCGCATATACCACGCCTATTCACAATATCCTGCACCCACGGCCAATGCTTGTAGGTAGCCTCCCCCTCCTGGGGCGCAACCAGCGGCTGTGTGCCGGTCAGGTAAGGCTCCAACTGCTTCAGCTCGTTCTTGAGCCGTCCCGGAAGGATGAACAAGCCCATCACTTCAATCAGACCGATATTTTCCTTTTTAATGTGATGCAACGGCTCATGCGGATGGAAAATCCCCAACGGATGCTCCTCACTAGTACGATTGTTGCGAAGCACCAGCAGCAGACGATACTTGCCATCCACCTTCCGCAGAATCGGCGTAATCGTGTTATGAGGCTGACTATCCGTTTCCGCATAAATACCGCAGGTCGGGTCGCTGTATCCGCGCCATGCCGTCAATAGCTTGTCCGCCGCATCAATCAAATGCTCCGGCAACGTACCCGTCAGCGCAACCGCAGACATAGGCCAATCCAGAATCGCCGCATCGACCTCGGGATCGGGGCTGGTCAGCTTGCAGCGAATCGACGCCTTATCCATGGGAAACATATAATGTCCGCCTTGAAAATGGTCGTGATTCAGAATCGAACCGCCCACAATGGGCAGATCGGCATTCGAGCCCAAGAAATAGTGTGGAAACTGCTCCACAAAGCTGAACAACCGCTCAAAGGTTCCGCGAGAAATCTTCATGGGCACATGCTGACTATTAAAAACAATGCAATGCTCCGGATAATACAAATACGGTGAATACTGAATAAACCACGGATCCCCCGCCAGCGTCAGCGGCACAATGCGGTGATTCTGACGCGCCGGGAAATTACTTCTTCCTGCATAGCCGGGATTCTCTACGCACAGCATACATTTGGGATACCCCACGCTAGGCGCGTTCTTCAGCTTGGCAATCTCACGAGGATCCTTTTCAGGCTTGCTGAGGTTAATCGTAATCTCCAGTTCACCACAAGGGCTGTCCGCAAAATAGCGGATGTTCTGTGCAATCGCGTCTACCTTAATATAATCACAGGCGCGGCACATTTCATAGAACTCCTGCGTAGCCTCTTCAGGCTTTCCCGCCGCCACCAGTTCTTGGAATCGTGTCCGTACCTGCGCAGGTGCGGGCGTAACACAGCCCATCAGCCGTGCCGAAAACAAATCCCGGGACGAGGTCAGATCCTCGATAAGCTCCTTTTCCACAGCTGCGTCGCATAGACGCTTCAACAGTTGCGTAGCCGTTTCCGGGATATGCTCTTCTGCACACACATTCTCCGCGGGGGCCTGCATTCCCATCACGTCCAGCAGAAGATTTCTGCAATAAGGACGATCCAAGGGCTCAATAAGCGACTTCCGTTCGGCGTAGGTTAGCAAGGTTTCAATCGTCTGGGTGACATCTTCGGACCAAGCCATGCGGTGTTCCTCTTTTCTGTGCCACAATTTTCAAAATTGTCGTGACGCACTATCATTTTTATATTATAATGGAGAAAGGAAATTGTGTCAATCGGCGCAGGCTCATGTTGATCGTTTCCGCTTTTAGAGAGGAGGTTTTCCATGAACCCCAATAATGAGGTCAAGCCCCCGAAGAAACCACTTATTTTCTACTACTGCATTGCCATGCTGGTTTTGATCCTGCTCAATGCGCTGGTCATGCCTTCCATCTACAAAGCGTCCATCAGCGAGGTATCGTATAGTGAATTTCTCGACATGTTGGATAAGAAGTGCATCACGCAGGCCGAAATTGAGGACGATGCCATTACCTTCTTGGCCACAACAGACGGTAAGCAAGGCATCTACACGACAGGCCGCATTGATGACGATCAGCTGGTAGAGCGGATGCGCAGCGCAGGCGTGGACTTTGCCAAGTCCATCCCTACGCAGAATTCGCCTCTGCTTGAGTTCCTGATGACGTGGATTCTGCCCATGGTTCTGTTCATCGCTATCGGCCAACTGCTGATGCGGCAGATGTCCAAGCGTATGGGCGGTGGCGCAGGAGCGATGTCCTTTGGCAAGAGCAACGCAAAGGTTTACGTTGCCGCACAAACCGGTATATCCTTTGCGAACGTTGCTGGTGAAGATGAGGCCAAGGCTGCTCTGAAAGAGATCGTGGACTTCCTGCACAATCCTGAGAAGTACACCGCCATCGGCGCAAAGCTGCCCAAGGGTGTGCTGCTTGTAGGCCCTCCCGGTACCGGTAAAACCCTGCTGGCAAAGGCTGTGGCCGGTGAAGCCAATGTACCCTTCTTCTCCATTTCCGGTTCTGAATTCGTGGAGATGTTCGTCGGCATGGGTGCAGCGCGTGTCCGCGACCTGTTCAAGCAGGCGCAGGAAAAGGCTCCTTGCATCGTATTCATTGATGAAATCGACGCAATCGGCAAGAAGCGCGATACCAGCCCCATGGGCGGCAATGATGAACGTGAGCAGACGCTGAATCAGCTGTTGACAGAAATGGACGGCTTTGATGGCAGCAAGGGTGTTGTGATTCTGGCTGCAACAAACCGTCCCGAAAGCTTGGATAAGGCGTTGCTTCGTCCTGGACGTTTCGACCGCCGCGTACCTGTGGAGCTTCCCGACCTGCAAGGCCGCGAGGCGATCCTGAAGGTACATGCCAAAGACGTGAAGATTTCGTCCAATGTCAATTGGCGCACCATCGCTCTGGCTACCAGCGGCACCTCCGGTGCAGAGCTGGCAAACATTGTCAACGAAGCTGCTCTGCTGGCTGTAAAGGATAACCGTCAGCAGGTTGAGCAAAAAGACCTGGAAGAGGCCATCGAAACGGTCATGGCCGGTTATCAGCGCAAGGGTGCGGTCATCAGCCCCGAAGAACGCAAGATCGTCTCCTACCACGAAATTGGACATGCGCTGGTTGCGGCCCGTCAAAAGGCTTCTGCACCCGTACACAAGATTACCATTATCCCCCGTACCTCCGGTGCGCTGGGCTACACCATGCAGGTAGATGAGGATGAACATTTCCTGATGACGAAGGAAGAACTGCTCAACAAGGTTGCTACGCTGACTGGTGGTCGTGCGGCAGAAGAGTTGATCTTCGGCAAGGTAACGACAGGTGCCAGCAATGACATTGAGCAAGCCACAAAGATTGCCCGCATGATGGTCACACGCTATGGCATGAGCGATAACTTCGACATGACGGCGCTGGAAATTGCCAACAATCAGTATCTGTCCGGCGATACAACGCTGCAATGCTCCGCTGAAACCGCCTCAAAGATCGACAATGAGGTTATGGAAATTATCCGTGTCGCTCACAAGCGTGCAACGGCTATCCTGAAGGCCGACGAGCCTAAGCTCCATGAACTAGCTGCTTTCCTGCTCGAAAAGGAAACCATTACCGGGGAAGAATTCATGGCGATTCTAAATAACCAGCAAGCTGCCGAGAAGAAATAAAGAATCAATATGTTGATGTTAGAGCCATGCTGCAAATGAATTGCAGCATGGCTCTTTTCATATAAGAAAAGCCCGCAATTCATTCAAAAAGATGAATTGCGGGTCTTCCTATGGTTTCTTACAACAGGGTTTACACCGGCATCGTCATATCCTTCTTGTCCAGCATACCGCTGTCCACCTTCAGTTGCTTAGCCTGACGATACTCGAAGAACTTGGGCGCGACCTTGGGGAACATAGCGTAGGTCAGCACGTCCTCCTCGGTCTGATACCACTCGCGCATTTCCTCACGCAGCTTGTCCAGCTCCGGTGGCAGCGTATCTGCAAAACGGCAGGTAATCACCTTGTCGTTACCGATGCACTTCTTACGCACTTCCTCGTTCACGGGCGCAGGCAGCTTGCCGTACTCGCCGCGAAGCAGACCCTTGCTTTCCTTGGACACCATCTTGTAACGCTCGCCATTCAGCACGTTCATCACGGCCTGCGTGCCCACAATCTGGGAGGTAGGCGTTACCAGCGGCGGATAGCCGAAGTCCTTACGAACACGCGGTACCTCAGCCAACACCTCATAATACTTGTCCATAGCGTTGGCCGCCTTCAACTGACCAATCAGGTTGGACAGCATACCGCCAGGAACCTGATACTGCAAGGTCTTCACATCCACACCCAGCACGCGGGCAGGATCACGCCAGCCATCCTTGGTCAAACGATCCGCCACGCCGCGGAAATGCTCAGCCAGCTGCGCCAACAAATCAAGGTCAAAACCGGTATCATACTCGGTGCCCTTCAGCGTAGCGACCAGAGACTCAGTCGCGGGCTGAGAGGTGCCGCTGGCCAACGGGCTAAGGCAGGTATCCACCACGTCTACGCCCGCTTCGATAGCCTTCAGCAGCACCATGTCACCAGTACCGGTGGTATTGTGCGTGTGCAGCACGATAGGCAGACTGGTTTCCTTCTTCAGCCGCTTCACAAGGCTGTAAGCCTTATAGGGCAGCAGCAGGTTGGCCATGTCCTTAATGCAGATCACATCCGCGCCCATCTTCTCGATGCCCTGCGCCAGCTTCACGAAGTAGTCCTCGTTATGCACGGGAGACTCGGTGTAGCTCATAGCGATCTCCGCAATGCCACCGTACTTCTTGGTGGCCTTCACGGCAGTTTCCATGTTGCGCAGGTCGTTCAACGCGTCGAAGCAACGGATAATGTCAATACCATTCTCCACAGCCTTCTTCACGAAGAACTCCACCACGTCGTCCGAATAGGGACGGTAGCCCAGCAGGTTCTGACCACGCAGCAGCATCTGGGTCTTGGTGTTGGGCAACGCCTTACGCAGCTTGCGCAGACGCTCCCATGGATCTTCATTCAGGAAACGGATGCAAGCGTCATAGGTTGCACCGCCCCAGCACTCCAGAGAATAATAGCCTACCTTGTCCAACTTATCGCAGGCAGGGAGCATCTCATCGGTCCGCATCCGTGTGGCAGCCTGAGATTGATGACCGTCACGCAGGATGGCGTGGGCTACACGCGCCGTCCGAGCCTGTGGGTGAACACAGTGGGCAGCCCGGTCATGTCCCTGCGCGAGCTGGCGGCGTGCATCGACGACTGGCAGCTGGATGTCAGCGAAAGCGGCGTGTGGGTGCTGTCCGCGGCAGGCTACACGGTCGTCATCCGCGAGACGGACAGCGGTTTGTCCGTGATGGTGGATGGCAGCGCAGTTGCGATGGAATCCGGCGCCGTCCGGCTGGACAACGGCGAAGTGTACATCTCCGACATGTTCCTGCGCACGGCGCTCCGCGCGACGACCATCTACGACAGTGACGAGCAGTCGCTGATTCTGTTCGTGCGGAACAAGTCCGTCAGCACATCGGCAGACTGAAGGGAATTCGGAATTCGATGATTTGTTCGCGATTCCGCGAAACGCAAAAAGAACCGCCCGGTACATCTGTGTTTGGCAGATAACCGGGCGGTTTTTTAGTTGTACTCCACCGTCTCCTGATACGCCTTATACGTTGACGTACAGAGCAGCTTGCGGTCGACTTCCTTGCCGTTCTGATACCAGATTTGGTAGGTTTCGACGACGTAGCCAGTGCGCTTTTTGATGGTCGTCTCCTGCGTGCCGGCGGCGAGTTTCGTGTTCTGGACGTACTTGGTGTCGCTCGGCGGGTCAATCGTGCGCGTGACGGTGCTTTCCAGGTCAATCGACACGCCATCGGGCAGGAGCATCCCGTAAATTTCGACGGTGCACTTCTGCTTGGAATAATTCGCGACGATGTAAATCGGCCACTCGGTATCGTTCTTGAACTTGAAGTCCAGGTTCGGCCAGTTGACCGTCGCGTCCATCCCCTTCTGGACGTAGGAACTCGGCCACGCGTGCGGGCTGCGGTAGACGATTTCCAGATTCGCGCGCGCGACGGCGTTGAAGAGCGTCGAGCTGGTCTGGCATACGCCGCCGCCCACCTCCGGCACGCTCTGCCCGCCGGAAATCGCTGTTGCTTCCTTGTAGCCCTTCGCCGCCGTGCGCTGCCCCGTCGCCTGATTGAAGGAGAACGTATCCCCCGGCGCAACCTTATAGCCGTTGATGGCTTGGCAGGACAGGTCGATGTTCGTGTTGCGGTTGGAATTGCTGGTGGTTTTCGTCGTGTAGGTGGAAATGCGCCCGAACTTGCCCACAATCTGTGATTTTGTCACGTCCGCCAGCACCGTGTCCGACTGCAAACGCAGGGAGGCGGTGTAATTGCCCATGTCCAGCACGCCCGTGAGCGTCTGATAGACGCTGTTGGCATCCAAATACGCGCCGCTGATGTCGCTGTTGAAGGTGAACTGCTTCGTCGCCGGGTCAAAAGACTCCACCGTCGCGTTGACGGGCGTGCAGGTCACATCCGCCGCGATATTCTCCGCGATTTTTCGCACAGCATCGCGGTCGTAGGTGATTTGCGTCTGAAGCGTCACGGGGCTTTGCTGCATCGCACGAATCGTCGCGACGCGCTCGCTCAGCGGCGTCCGCCCCGAACCGCGCAGGGCGGTTGTGTTCCCGCGCCCAGCGGCATAGGCAACCGCCGCCATCTCGCTCACGTTGCGGTAGAGCGGCACGTCGTAACCCGTGATGTCGTAGGTGTACGCATCCGCCACCACATGCAGGTGGACGCTATTGTTGTCCACGCCGCCCTGCCCCAAGGCGCTTTCGGCGTCCGCGCAGGTCATTCCGCCAACGTTGATGCCATCAATCGTCACGCCGGGGAAAATGCGGTCGGTGTTGACCAGCGCGACCGCCTCATTGAAATTCGCGATTCGCTCTGCGTCATACCGGATGATGCTGCCGTTGACGAAAGCCAGTGTCGGCAGCCCCGCCAGCTCCATGCCCAGCATCTGCGGCGCGGCAAGCAGCAGCAGCCCCGCCGTGCCCGTCAGTGAAATCAGCATGACAAGCAGCCATAGGAAGGTGCTGCTGCGCTTTTTGCGCCCCTTGCGCGGTTTGCGTGTCGTTTTCCGCTTCGGCGCGGATGGACGCTTGCCCGTGGGGGTGCCGCGCGTTTTGGGCGGGGCGCTCCGGCGCGCTTCCTCTTCTATCAGCCGCTGTGAGCGTCCCTTCGGCTGGCGCATGGCGGGCTGGCGCGGCTTCGTCTCCGGCGCCAATTTTTCCGTCAGGCGCGTCTGCTGGCTGCGGCGCGGGCGCTGCGTTCCGCCCGAAATGTTGCTCATGTCATTCCTCCAAAATGGATTCCAGCCCTTGCACAGCGGCTGCTGCGGAGGGCTGGGTGTGTGATTTATACTATTTCCAAATGAGAATGCGCCAAGATGCGCTGCGAATTTTTCGCTCTGGCTAACGGGAGTGGAATGCAGCGTAGCAGCGCTACGCT
>USCW01000008.1 GCA_900553315.1 uncultured Eubacteriales bacterium | reverse complement strand
GTGCGAGGGAGGGGGCTTCTCTACAGAGAAGCCCCCTCCCTCGCAAAACCCATCATTCCATTGTATATACAGCTGTGACTTGGGCGGTGACGGTGAGACTGTCGGCTAGGATCGTCGTACCCATTTCGGCGGCAGAATCGTATTTCAGGGTCACGCCGGAGGACGTGCCGTAGGGCTCCTCCGTCAGGGCAACCAGATCGCCCAGCTTCTTGCCGCTGGCCTTCGCCATCATCTCCGCCTTGCGCGCCGCTTCCGCAATCGCCGCAGTTAAAGCCTTGTCCTTCGCCTCCGCCGTCTGGCTGGACTGGAACGTAATGCCGTAAGCCTCGTTCGCACCCGCCTTCATCGCAGCATCCAATACCGTGCCCAACTCATTCACGTTCGAGACAGTAACCTTCAGCCGGTTCGAAACCTGATAAGCTGAAATCGCTTCGCCATCCCCCAGCTTGCCGTACTGGTAATCATAAACCGGGGAAACAGAATAGTCCTGCGTCACAATATCCGCCGCATCCACACCCGCATCGTGCAAAGCGTTAATGACCGCATCCAGCGTTGTCGCATTGGTCGCGCTGGCCTCTGCCACCGTGGCTGCCTTCGTCGTCACACCCAGATTCATCACCGCGGAATCCGCCGCCAGCAGCACCTGCGCCTCACCCGTTACCGTCAAAAGCGGCAGCTCCCGCTCGCTGTAAACCTCTGCCGTTGCCACTGGAATCAGCGCCAGCATGCACAGCGCCAGCATCAAACAGAAGACCTTTTTCATTGCTTATCGCTCCTTTTTTTACGGCAGATCAGCCGCACAATGATTGTAAGGATCGCCACCGCCGCCAGATATGGCAGCGCCGCGCTGAGGAAAACCACCATGTCCTTCATGAACCCCGCAAAGGTTTCCCACCCCGTTTGCAGCCCCGCCAGCACCCGCTCGCCAAGGCTCTTTTCCCGGGTCGTGACCGCCTCCGCCGCAGATTCCTCCCGCAGAGACACATCCACCGTGGCGTAATTCACCTGACTGTCCGTGCTGTTCAGGCGGCTTTGCAGACTGTCAATCGTATACTGTGTGTCCGCAATGGCGCTTTCCAGCTCCAGCAAGTCGGACAGAGAGGCTGTATCGCTCATCAACGCTTGTAGGCGTTCCATCTTCGCCTGTTGGGTAGCCAGTCGTGCGGCGGTGTCCTGATACGACTCCGTCACATCCTCCGCCGTTTCCGTGCGGCTGATGACTCGACCATAGCCCTCAGCCCCCGCCAGCAGCTCGTCCAGCTTCTCCACCGGAATACGCAGCGTCAGGCTGGCCCGGCGGTTTGCCTTGTCTGCGTCGCCGCTCTGGGAAACATAGCTGACCCAGCCGCCGCTGTCCTTGCAGTAGGCTTGCAGCTGCTCCAGATCCTGCTCGAAGTCCTGCGTCCCCAGCGTCAGGGACGCGGTGCGGATGATCTTCGTTGTATCAACTGCCGCATCGCCTGCGCCGCTTTCCTCAGACATCATCAGACTCACGCCGTTTGCACCGTTATCAGAAGCCGCCTCGTCGTTCGTATACGCGTAGGGTGAAACGTCTCCCGCGTAGTCATAGCTTTCCACGCTGCGCTGCTTCGACTGCGCCGCCGTCTGGGGCGTTGTGACCCCGGAGAGCTGATCCCGCGTCAGCAGCGTTCCGCCCACCAGCACCACCGCCGCAGCCGCCACGGACAAGACGCGCCGCCAGCTGCTCTTCTTCTTCCCTGTTGCTTTCTCTTTCTGCATCACGTTGGCTTCCTCCTCCACCAAGCGCGTCCAGCCCTGATGGAAATCTGCCGGCAAGGGCAGCTCTTCTTCCTTCAGGTCGGACAGGTCTGCAAGGAGGGCTTCCATGTCCGCACGCCGCTGGGCACAAGCGGGACAAACGGCCTCATGCTCCCGTAGGCGTGCCTCGTCCTCCAGGGGCAGGTTGCCCTCCACAAGCTGCATCAGGAGAGCTTCGTAGGCTTCACAATTCATTTTTCGCCCTCCTTTCACCTTGTTGGACGCGGGAGCCGCCGTTTTGTTCCGCTCCGTGACCACATAATTTCAAGATTTTTTCTCTGGCGCGATTCACCCGGCTTTTGATAGTGCCGACCGCGACCCCAAGCTGCTCTGCGGCCTCCTCGTAGGGCACCTCTTCCAGCACGGTGAGACTGAAGGCCAAGCGCTGATCCTCGGGCAGCGCCGCAATAGAGCTGCGCAGAAGCGCCATGCGTTCCTTCTTCTCCATCTGCTCATAGGGGCCCGCCTCCCGGCTGGGCAGATCGTAGCCCGTCTCCGCCAGCGCGTCCACGGACTCCGCAGCGCGTACCTTGCGTTTCCGCACCGCGTCCAGACAGGTGGACACACACAGCCGATGCACCCAGCTTTCCAGCGCACAGTCGCCGCGAAAATCTTTCAACGAGCGAAAGGCGCGAAGCAGCACCTCCTGCGCACAGTCCTTTGCGTCCTCGCCCGGGCCCAGCACATGCACGCAGGTACGATAGATACGCCCCTCCAAGGGCGTGAATATTTCCTCAAACGCGGCGGCGTCGCCCTGCTGTGCCCGCCGCAGCAGCAACTCATTCACTAAGGCACCTCCTACTCCTTTCGGCAGGGAATTTCTTTCCTTGTATGAACGGGTGAAGTCTTCTTTTTCTTCCTTATCATACCCCACAACCCGCAGGATGTAAAGATAGACGCGACAGGGTTGGGCGTGTTATAATGCGTATATATCTCCACGCGAAGGAAGGATCATCATGAACGAATGCACCCTCTGCCCCCGCATGTGTCGCGCCCGCCGCACCCAGGAGGGTGGAAACGGCTTCTGCGGGCTGGGCTCCGCCATGCGGCTGGCCCGTATTGCGCCGCATTACTGGGAGGAGCCCCCGATCAGCGGCACGAAAGGCACGGGGGCGCTGTTCTTCAGCGGCTGCACCCTCCGCTGTGCTTACTGCCAGAACGGGGACATCAGCCACCGCAATCTGGGACGGGATTTCACCCCGCAGGAGCTGGCGGACGCTATGCGCCGACTGGTGAACATGGGCGTACACACCATGAGCTTCATTACCGCCACGCCCTTTGTGGACGGCATTTTAGAGGCACTTTCCCTGTACAAGCCGCCGGTGCCGCTGGTATGGAACTCCTCCGGATACGAGCGCGTCGAGACGCTTCGGCGCTTGGAGGGCATCATAGACGTCTACCTGCCGGACTTGAAGCATTTTTCCGAGAAGATGGGCCAGCTCTGCGCAAAGGCTCCCAATTACTTTGAAGCAACCAGCGCCGCCATTCTCGAAATGGTGCGTCAGGCCGGTGCGCCGCAGTACGATGAAAACGGCATCATGCAAAAGGGCGTGCTGATCCGCCACCTAATCCTGCCGGGGCTGACCAGCGAGAGCATCGCCCTGCTGGATTGGGTGCATGATAACGCACCGGGCATTCCCGTCAGTCTGATGCGGCAGTATACGCCGCTGAACGGCGTGGACATTCCCGGCCTGACCCGCACTATCACTCCCCGGGAATATCGCCGCGTGCGGGATCACATGCGCATGCTGGAGCTTCCCGGCTACGAGCAGGAGGCTGCCAGCGCCTCCGCGGAGTTTGTACCGATCTTCGGCAAGGATGAAAGCTACGTATAAACAGAAGCGCTATGGAGCGGCTCACAGGCCGTCCCATAGCGCTTCGTTCATTTCTTGGTCAAAATCCGGGCCGCTGTCCGCGTCCGCAAGACTGCATTCCTTCTGCCAGATGACCTCACCCTCCAGCGTATCCGTCTGATAATCCCGAATGGTGGCCGTAATGGTTTCGTTGTCATAGAGAACACCGCTGCGGCCGTCGTCCAGCTGCACCCATTCGTCCTTTGTATCGGCGGTTAGTTTGCGCACCAGCTGCAATTCCGTACCTGCCCAGCGATAGATGGCGGTTTCATGCAGCAGCCCCGCATAGCCGTTATTCGCATTGGAAATCACATAGCCCCGCGTCGCATCCAGCGTGAGATTAGCAAGGCCACCCGTGGTGCCGTAATGCGAAACATAGACGTACTTTTCCCCGTTCCAAAGGTAAAGCTCAGAGAAATCATTGCTGGCCCCGATGGCGGTAATGACCACAAGATCGTCCACGCCATCGAAGTTCACGTCCTCCATGCGCACCACGGGCGCACGCGTCACTGCATCCTCATCTTCTTCGGCGCTGTCCGAATTGAAGTAAATGGCCTGACCGTTGGGGGCGGTGTAGCGATAGATCGCACCGTCCTCGGTTTCCGTCAGCACCTCCAGCGTGCCAGCCGCAGCCTTGGCAAGAGCATCCTCAGCCAGCGAGACGCTGCACAGGACGCATGCCAGCAGGAGAGCTAACAGGACGGTCAAAAACTGTTTTTTCATAGTTTCTTCCTCCTTTGGTATCGTTTACACTCAAAGAAACGATACAGCGCAGAATTTTCTTTCCCGTGCTGTACGATTGCATTATTAAGCACTTTTTATCTAATCTCTGCAAATATACGGATATTTTCGTTTTTCCGGTTCAGACTAAGAACGCGGAAGCTGTTGTTTCTGGGGAAAAAAACAGCCCATAAAGTCATCCGCGCAGAAATAGTTCGCGCTTTTTTGTAAAATCTCTTCCCTGTTTCGGCAAATTGCGCTATAATAACGAATGGGAAAAATCCAAGCGGAATGAGGTTGATGGCGTGACTGATTTTGTGAACACTTGGAACTCTGATTCCTTCCTAACCTACCCGGTAGGCCCATTGGGTCTCATCGCCATGCGCGGCACGGAAGAGCTGGGCGAAAAGGTGAACCAATGGCTGCTGAAGTGGCGCTCCCATACGGAGGAAGTCACTGTTCCCGGCGATATGCAGACTGTCCCCGGCCCGGAACGTCAGGACTTTTTGATCAAGGTGTCCTGCCCGCGCTTCGGCAACGGCGAAGGCAAGGGCATGATTAAGGAAACCGTCCGCGGTTACGACATCTATATTCTTTGCGATGTAGGCGCATACAACTGCACCTATGATATGTATGGTCACCAGGTGCCCATGAGTCCCGACGATCACTTCATGGATTTGAAGCGCATCATTGCGGCCATCGGCGGCAAGGCCAAGCGTATCAACGTCATTATGCCCATGCTCTACGAGGGTCGGCAGCACCGCCGCTCCTCCCGTGAGAGTCTGGACTGCGCTATGGCGCTTCAGGAACTGGAGCGCATGGGTGTGAGCAACATCATTACCTTTGATGCTCACGATCCCCGAGTTCAGAACGCGATCCCTACCACCTGCGGCTTTGAGTCCGTCATGCCGTCCTATCAGGTGTTCAAGGCTCTGCTGAAGCGGGACAAGACCCTTCAAATTGACAAGGATCACATGATGATCGTCAGCCCGGACGAGGGCGCGATCGACCGCAATATCTTCTACGCCTCCGTGCTGGGACTGAACATGGGGCTGTTCTACAAGCGCCGCGATTATACGCGCATTGTAAACGGCCGCAACCCCATCGTGGCACACGAATATCTGGGTGACACCGTGGAGGGCAAGGACATTCTGGTGGCGGATGACATCATCTCCTCCGGCGAGAGCATGATCGATCTGGCCCGCGAGCTGAAGAAGCGCAAGGCCAACCGCATTTTTGCCGCCGCGACCTTCGCCCTGTTCACCAACGGACTGGATATTTACAATCAGGCCTATGAGGAGGGCATCATCGACCGGGTGATTTCCACCAACCTGACCTACCGCACGCCCGAGTTGCAGGCGGCGGAGTGGTTCATTGAGGCCGACATGAGCAAGTATATCTCCTACATTGTCGCTACGCTGAACCATGACCGTTCCCTGTCCCGGCTGCTGAATCCCTACGACAAGATTCACACGTTGATGCACCGGTATACCGAGGAGCAGACTGCCTCCGGTATCCGTCTGGTGTAAGCAATGGCAGAAAAGGTGATTCGTCCCGCGACGCGGGAGGATATTTCCATGCTGGCGGAACTGAAATCCCGCTATGTGCGGCTGCTGTATCGCGGCTTCATCCCAGATGCGTTCCTAACCATTGCCGAGCCTGCGTATTATTATAATCAGCTGCAGGACTGGCTGACGCAGGACAAGCTTCAAATGGACACGCTGTGGGTGGACGGTCAGCCCGGCGGCTACATCGTCTACGGTGTGGACGGCATGGACACGTCCTACGGCTGCATTCAGGAGGCTGCCATGGCGCTGCCCCTTGACGCGCAGGACCACGCGCTGCTGTATCAGCACGCGCTGGCGGCGCTGGATAGTCGTGGGCTGGGGCAGGTGCACCAATGGGTGCTGCGGGACAATTTCCGCGTGCGCTTTCAGCTGGAACGCAGCGGCTTCAAGGCGGACGGCGCACGGCGCGCCATCACCTTTGAGGGACAGCCCCTACAGATCGCCAGATACCTGTATCGGGCGCACACTTGAGTATATCAAACGGGAGGAGGCTTTTTGGGAGCCGCCTCCCGTCTTCTGTCCTTCATGATTTTTGAACTGGGAGATGCTTCAAAACCATGCAGCGAAATTATCACGGGCAAATGTCCGATTCCTTTCTAGTAGGTGCGCTGCTGTCCTTCACCGGCGGCTTTCAGGATGCGTACACCTATCTGTGCCGCGGCAAGGTCTTTGCCAACGCGCAGACGGGCAACATCGTACTGATGGGGCAGAACCTCGCCGTGCTGGACTGGGAACGCACCATCCGCTATGCCATTCCGATTCTGGCCTTTATTGCAGGTATTTTTCTGGCGCAGAAAATCCACTTCCGCTTCAAGGCCAGTAAGCGGCTGCATTGGCGGCAGCTGGTGCTGATGCTGGAAATCGTTGTGCTCTTTGCGGTGGCCTTTCTGCCGGAGGAACTGAACCTGCTGGCTAACGCGCTGGTTTCCTTCTCCTGCGCCCTGCAGGTGGATAGCTTCCGCAAGATTCGCGGCAACGCGCTGGCCACGACCATGTGTATCGGCAACATGCGCAACGCCACCGACCTGCTCTGCGCCTATCAAGCGACAGGCGATAAGCGGCTGAAGCGGAAGAGTCTGCAAGCCTACACCACGATTCTGATTTTTGTGCTGGGCGCTACGCTGGGCAAGTTTGCCTGCGACGGCATGGGACTTCGAGCCATTTGGATTTGCTGTGTCGGACTGCTGCTGGCGTTCCTTATCATGTTCATTCACGATGAGCTGGCAGCCAATCCTGATCTGCTAGAGCACGAACGCGAAACTATCCGCGAGGAGCTGCTGGACGTGCGTGCGGCGCTCCGCAGATTGGTTACACGGAAATAACCATCTTGCCACAAAGGCCTCCTTGTGCTATGATGTTACAAAACATCGTACATAAGGAGGCTTTTTTGATGGATTACATGCAGGTTGCCCCCCGTTCTTCCTTCGCCTTCTCCGCTGAGAATCCCACGGGAGCAAGAAACGGCGGCTCCAAGGGCGCAGATTGCGAAAAGCTCCGCCCCTGCATCGACATTGCCCCCGGCGAAACGGCGCTGCTCTGCGACACGGACGGCCCGGGAACGCTAACACATATTTGGTTCACGGGCTATGTGGGGCATGGCTTCATCCTGCGCATCTATTGGGACAACGCGGAGCAGCCCTCGGTGGAAGCGCCGATTTCCGCTTTTTTCGGCTGTGCCTATGACGAACAGTTTGCCGACCGGGATGGACGCTATCCCGTGCTGAATTCCGCCATGGTACTGGTTGCGCCCGGACGCGGGCTGAACTGCTATTGGCAGATGCCCTTCCGCAAGCATTGCCGCGTGACCATGGAAAACCGCGGCAATAAGCCTGAAACGCTGTATTACATGATCTCCGGCTGGAAGGGTGAAATTCCCGTCAACAGCGGTTATTTCCATGCGCTGTATCGGCAGGAGCATCCCGTTCAAAAAGGCCGTGCCTACACGGCGGCGGACGGCATTCACGGCGATGGCGTATTTGTGGGACTGAGTCTCGCAGTAGGCGTGAACGGCAACAACACTTGCTGGGTAGAGGGCGAACCGAAAATCTATCTGGATGGCGACCAATATCCCACGCTGAACTACACCGGTACCGAGGATTACTTCTGCGGCTCCTATGGCTTCGGCAACGATATTTATCAGCAACGTTATCAGACCTTCAGCGGCCAATATGCGGGGCTGTACGCCATTCTGGGCGATCTTGAAACACCTTATCGCGGGCAGCAGCGTTTCCTGCTGTACCGCTGGCATGTGAACGATCCCGTGTATTTCCATCAATCCTTCCGCATGACACTGGACAATCTTGGCTGGACGGGTCCGCGTTACGACGACTATACCTCCGTCGCCTACTGGTATCAGGACTTCCCCACTCCCCTGCCCTTTGCGCTGCCCAGCCACGCGGACATGTGCATGAGATAATACAAAAGAGCGTCGCTCCTTCCCCTCGCGGGATGGTGCGGCGCTCCTTTTGTATGCTTCTAGAAAAGACGCATTACTGAATCTCTACGAACACGGGCTTGCTGTTCTTGGCGGTGGCCGCCTTCACGACAGTACGGATCGCCTTTGCGATACGTCCCTGCTTGCCAATGACCTTGCCCATATCCTCGGGAGCCACATTCAGCTCCAGAATCACGGCCTCGGGGCCTTCGGTCTCGTGAACGACCACCTGATCGGGATGATCCACCAAGGACTTCGCCACAAAGGTCACAAGTTCTTGCATGGCTGTTCCTTTCTGTCAGCTGAGGAAGCGGCCGATTACTCGATAACGCCGGTCTTCTTCAGCAGCACCTTCACGGTATCGGTGGGCTGCGCACCCACACCCAGCCAGTACTTGGCACGCTCGCCGTCCACCTTCACCTCGGCGGGAGCGGTCATAGGATTGTAGTAGCCGATCTCCTCGATGAAGCGGCCATCGCGGGGGCTGCGAACGTCGGCAACAACAACACGGTAGAAGGGGTTCTTCTTCATACCCATTCTCTTCAGACGAATCTTAACAGACATTTTGGAAATTCCTCCTCGTATACTTTTGGGGATTGTATATGGAAATCCTAAGTTTTAGGATACCACGCTTGTGATTTACCGGAAGGGAATGCGCATTTTCTTTCCCTTGCGGTTGGTGATGGACTTCATCATCTTCTTGGCCTGCTCAAACTGATTGATAAGCTGGTTCACATCCTGCACCGTGGTGCCGCTGCCCGCCGCGATGCGCTTGCGGCGGCTGGCGTTCAGAATGCCGGGATTGCGGCGTTCCTTGGGCGTCATGGAGCGGATAATGGCCTCGGGCTTCTTCATGGCGTTGTCGTCCACCTGATCGATGGCCGCCTGATTGTTCATGCCCGGCAGGAGCTTCAGCATCTCCTTGATGCCGCCCATTTTCTTCATGGACTGCATCTGCTCAAGGAAGTCCTCCAGCGTCAGCTCAGCGTTCTTGGAGCGGTTGGCCAACCTGTCCAAGTCCTTCTCATCGAAGGCTTCGCTGGCTTTATCGATCAGCGTCAGCACATCGCCCATGCCGAGGATGCGGCTGGCCATACGATCCGGGTGGAAAGGCTCAATATCGCTGAGTTTTTCACCAATACCGGAGAACTTGATGGGCTTGCCCGTCACCGCACGCACGCTCAGCGCCGCACCGCCGCGGGTATCACCGTCCAGCTTGGTGAGGATCACGCCCTGAATGTCCAGCTTATCATTAAAGGTCTGGGCCACGTTTACCGCGTCCTGACCGGTCATAGCGTCCACGACCAGCAGAATTTCCTGCGGCTTCACGGCTTCCTTAATCCGCACCAGCTCGTCCATCAGCTCCATATCAATGTGGAGCCGACCGGCGGTGTCGATAATCAGCACGTCCCGCTGATAATACCGGGCGTATTCAACGGCTTCCTTGGCGGTCTTGACCGGGTCCTGCGTACCCTTTTCAAACACGGGCACGTTCACCTGCTGGCCTACCACCTGCAGCTGCTTGATAGCCGCAGGACGGTAGATGTCGCAAGCGGCCAGCATGGGCTTCTTGCCCTGCTTGGTCAAATAACCCGCCAGCTTGGCGGCCATGGTGGTTTTACCTGCGCCCTGCAAGCCGCACAGCATGTAGATCGTCGGCACGCTGCTGGACCAAGTCAGCTTCGCGGTGGTGCCGCCCATCAGGTTCGTCATTTCTTCATTGACGATCTTGATGACCTGCTGAGATGGGGTCAGAGACGCGAGGATCTCCTGACCGACGCAGCGCTCCGTTACCTTTTTAATGAAGTCCTTGGCGACGGCGTAGTTCACGTCGGCTTCCAGCAGAGCCATGCGCACCTCGCGCATACCCTCCTTGACGGAGGCCTCGGTCAGCTTGCCGCGTCCGGTCATCTTCCGCAGCGCACCCTGTAGTTTTTCACTCAAGCCCTCAAAGGCCATTGCTATCCTCCTGATCCAGCGCCCTGAGCGATGCAATCACCGCCAAAGCGTCGTCATATCGGTTCTCCCTCAATGCCTGCTCGCACTCCGCCAGCCCGGTCTGCATCCGGGTGAAGCGCTCCGCCATGCCGAGCTTTTCCTCCAGCTCGAACAGCTGATGCGCCGCACGGCTGAGCAGGTCATGCACCGCCTGACGGCTGATCCCCGCCTCCTGAGCGATCTCCCCGAGGGAAAGATCCTCCTCGCAGTGCATCCGCAGCACGTCCCGCTGTCTGGGCGTGAGCAGTCCGCCGTAAAAGGCGCTGAGCCAGTTCAGCTCAATTTTCTTTTCAAGCTCGCCCTGGGCCATGCCGCGCTCCTTTGCTGGTGTAAAGGTTTTTCCCTTGACACCTTGTCTATTATACACGCTCCGCCCCTGTTGTCAAGAGAAAAACGCAAAAGAAAGCGCAGTTTCCCGGCTGTTTTACATATTTGAGAAATAAATCACAATATCTTTGCAGAAAAGCCCCTCCGAGGGCTTGCAAAAATCCGGGAAAGTGAGTACAATATGGTATGGAACTAATGCACTTTTACAAGGAGGTTTTACCAATGTCCGTTAAAGTTGCTATCAATGGTTTCGGCCGCATTGGCCGTCTGGCTTTCCGTCAGATGTTCGGCGCTGAGGGCTACGAAGTGGTCGCCATCAACGACCTGACCAGCCCCGCGATGCTGGCCCACCTGCTGAAGTACGACACCGCTCAGGGCTCCTACATCGGCCGCATCGGTGAGCACAAGCACACCGTGTCCGCCACCGAGGACAGCATTGTCGTGGACGGCAAGGAAATCAAGATCTATGCCGAGAAGAACGCTGCGGACTGCCCCTGGGGCAAGCTGGATGTGGACGTCGTGCTGGAGTGCACCGGCTTCTACACTTCCAAGGAAAAGTCCATGGCGCACATCGCCGCCGGCGCGAAGAAGGTCGTTATCTCTGCCCCCGCTGGCAAGGATCTGAAGACCATCGTGTTCTCCGTGAACGAGAAGACCCTGACCCCCGACGATCAGGTGATCTCCGCCGCGAGCTGCACCACCAACTGCCTGGCCCCCATGGCCAAGACCCTGAACGATACCTATCCCATCCAGAGCGGTATCATGACCACCGTGCACGCCTATACCGGCGACCAGATGATCCTGGACGGCCCGCAGCGCAAGGGTGACCTGCGTCGTGCCCGTGCCGGCGCTCAGAACATCGTGCCCAACAGCACCGGCGCTGCCAAGGCCATCGGCCTGGTGATCCCCGAGCTGAACGGCAAGCTGATCGGTTCTGCCCAGCGCGTGCCCGTTCCCACCGGCTCCACCACCATTCTGGTGGCTGTTGTCAAGGGCAAGGACGTGACCGTGGACAGCATCAACGCCGCCATGAAGGCTGCTGCGTCTGAGAGCTTCGGCTACAACGAGGAGCAGATCGTGTCCTCCGACGTGATCGGCATGAAGTTCGGCTCCCTGTTCGATGCCACCCAGACCATGGTCGCCAAGATCGACGACGACACCTATCAGGTGCAGGTTGTGTCCTGGTACGACAACGAGAACAGCTACACCTCTCAGATGGTTCGCACCATCAAGTACTTTGCTGAGCTGAAGTAATTGAGGCCGCTGGAATAAACGGATAAAGTTTTCCCCGCTTTCTTGCATGAGAAAGCGGGGTTTTTATATGGGCTCCTTCATGACGAGAATGAGCTGCTGAAGCGCTTCCTTCTGCGGCTTCGTCAGCGTTGACCACGCCGCGAACATCTCCTGCTGCTCAACAGTTAGCTCCACCAGCCTTCCCTCGGCAAAAAACTGTGCCAGCGAAATGCCGAAGGCTGCGCAAATAGCCTCCAGCGTTGCCACCGATGGCACCGTGTTTCTTTTGAAAATATTCGAAATTGTTGACTGGGACAGCCCTGATGCAAGTGCAAGCCGGTACTCGCTCCATTGGCGTTCCTCCATCAACTCCCGTATCCGCTCCCTTGCGTCCATGGCTACCCCTCCTTTGCTCCTATTTTACCGTTCATTTGAGCAGCAATATAGAACCTTTTTGTATTGTATTCAATGCTCATTTGAGTTATAATGGTGGCGTGGATGCGGAAATGCGAAACCCTTCCTGCCCTATCTCTTCTCGGCAATTGCCCCATTCTTTCTTTTCCTCAACGGAAGCAATGCGCACCATTTCTTCCTGTGCGCCGTCCTCAGGCTTCCCCATCCTTTCCTGTCCCATATCTGCGTTTCTTCATCCACAACCAAAAGGAAGCCCTGTTTTGTATGCTGAAAAACAAAGCAGGGCTTTCTTGTTATGCAGTTCTAGGACGCTTAATGCGCTTCCTTCTCCGCCAGTTCAAACAGCAACCGAATCATCCCGCGTTCGTTCGGACAGAATCGCTTTTCAGTCAATAATGCCATAACCTCCTCATAGCTTGCCCAGCGGGTCGCCTGTACCTCCTCCGCTTGCAATTGCAGTTCCGACAACTGGATCTCCTGATGCAGGATGTAATAATCATCTATGGTTTGATCATACCAGCGGGTCAAAGCTGGTGCTTTTCCTTGCAGACTGATCGTCAAGCCCAGTTCTTCCTGCGTCTCCCGCTCCGCTGCCGTCACGCTGTTGTCTCCGGCCACCGCGCTGCCGCCCACGCTGTAATCCCATAAATCAGGATACCATTGCTTGTCCTTCTGCCGCAGCTGAATCAGCATCTCCCCCTTTCCGTTGAAGATGCACACATGCACCTGCAAATGAAAACGTCCATCAGGAATCTTCGCTCCCCGGCAAACCGTCTCCCCTGTTTTCCCCCTGTCCTGCGTATACAGATCCCAAATTTCCATGCCAAGCCTCCCGTGCGGTAGTTCTTCAGTCATCATCCGTTTCATTATAGAGGCGCGCAGACCGCTTGTCCAACATACAAAAAAACAGGCAAGGCTTTCGCCCTGCCTGCTCCTGTGAAATCTTGCTGAGAGAGACGTTTCCCTCTCTTGTTTTTTCGCTTACTCTGCGGGCTTCTCGCTCACGGCCACAATGCGGCCCTGACCATAGGGGTTCGCATACGCTTCACCCACCACGCCGTTCAGCGTGCCGGTAATGTAGTCAATCAGCACCTGATTATCCAGCTTCACGGAATCCTGAAGGAGCGTGTCCTGCTGGAACATGGTGAAGCCGTCGCCGGCGTTCTTTAGCAGATAGTCGTGGCAAGCCAGCGTGTAGGTCTTGTTCACGTCCAGATCCTCGCCGCCGACCTTCACGTTCTTCACGCGATACTCGCCCGCCACGCCGGTGAACAGACCGTTCTCGTCCGCCGTGCAGGAGCTCTCAATGTAGGTGTGAATCTCATAGGTCAGGCCGGACACCTGCAGGAAGCCGCCGGTTTCCTCGGGTACCACACGGGAACCCCATTCCAGCGCGTCCAGAATCTGCTGGCCAGTCGCCTCCACCACGCACAGCGCGTTGCCGAAGGGATGCACCTTCAAAATATCGTTCAGCGTAATGTCGCCCGCCGCGATCTTCACGCGGATACCGCCGCCGTTCACAAAGGCGATGTCCGCCCCGGACTGGTCACGATACGCGTCGGCGCACAGGTCACCCAGATTTGTCTCCGCAGTACGTACGATACGCACGTCGGTCTCGGGATCGGAAATGACCAGATCAACAGCGCTCTTTGCCACGACCTCGCCCAGCTTCTCGTTCAGGGTGTCCATGGCCTCGTTGACCTTCGTGGCCACTTCGTTGTCCAGACCGATCAGATCAGGCAGCGAAACAGCATTGGAGGTATCCCACTTGTACAGGCCGGTCGCCACGCTGCCGTCCTTGGCGGAAATGCGCAGGTAGCCGATGGCTTGCAGCTTGGTGCCGCAAGCAGCCAGCAGCACTTCCTCGCCGTCCTTGTTCTTCACCTTTTCCTGCTCCAGAATGCTGTGGCTGTGGCCGTCCAGCAAAGCGTTGATGCCCGTGGTGTTGGCGATTACGTCCGTGGACATCCAAGGAGCGCTTTCACCCTCAATGCCCAGATGCGCCATGGCTACAACGTAGGCCGCGCCCTCGGCGCGAGCATCGTCCACGGCCTTCTGCACCGCCGCATACAGCTTCTCGCCCGTCTCGTCCTGGCAGAAGGTGTACACGAACTTGCCAGTTTCATCCTGGAAATACTTCGGGGTGGACGAGGTCGTCGTCTTGGGGGTCGTGATGCCCACAAAGGCGATCTTTACGCCGTCGAATTCCTTGATGACATAGGGAGCGAACACTAGCTCATCGTTGTGCATGAAGTTCGCGCTGATGTAGGGGAAGTTCGCCTTCTTCGTCAGCTCAAGGAACCGATCCATGCCGTAGTCGAACTCATGGTTGCCGATGGTGGCAATGTCGTAACCCACGGCGTTCATCAGTTCAATGTTGCTCTCGCCGGTGGTCATGGTGCCGATGGGCTCGCCCTGGATGGAGTCGCCGTTGTCCACCAGCAGCACATGATTCGTCTTCGCCAGATTGTCACGCACCGCAGCCAGCCCCGCGTAGCCAAAGCCCTGATCTACGCCGCAATGCACGTCGCTGGTGAACAGCACCACCACGTCTTGGGTAAAGACGGGCTCTGTACCTTCCGCCATGGCAACACCCGTCATCAGCATTGCCAGCGCCAGAAACAGACCAAGCAGCTTCTTCATGAGATTGTATCCCTCCCTGAATATTTTTGATGGGTCGTACCGTTTTTATTATATCATTTTTTGTTGTGTTTGCAAGCATTCGCCAATATTTTTGCAATTTCTTACACCATTATAGATAGGATTTTACAAAAAAGCTTCTTTATTGACTTTTTCATTTCAAATGTGCTATGCTGTAAAAACAACCAGTAAAAAGGAGCCTATGATTTTCATGATACAGCAGCTTCGCCGCGGCGCAGGTTCCCTTCGCCACCTGCCCGAAATGCTTGAAAAGCTCGGCATTCATAAACCCATGGCCGTCTGCGCCCGCAGTCAGCTGGAACGCCTGAGCGACTGCCTCGGCACGATTCCGCACGCCGTATTTACCGGCTATCACCCCAACCCGGACTTTCAGGACTGTGCCACCGGGCGTGATCTGTATCTCGCTGAGAACTGTGACGGCCTGATCTCGCTGGGCGGCGGCAGCGCCATGGATACTGCTAAGGGCATCAAGGCGCTGCTGCTTGCGTCGAATGCACAGGCTGTGCTGGACAACGCATGGGAGGCTCGTCCCCTGCCCCATCTTGCGATCCCCGCCACGGCAGGCACAGGCAGCGAGGCCACAGCCATTGCCGTCATGTATGTGGACGGGATGAAGCATTCGCTGGATCATCCGGCGCTGCTGCCGGAGGGCGTGATCCTCGATCCGGACCTGTTGGCGACGCTTCCCCTGTACCACAAAAAGGCCTGTGCGCTGGATGCGCTCTGTCAGGGCATTGAATCCTACTGGGCCCGCAAGGCGACCGAGGACAGTCAGGTGGACGCGTTCCTCGCCTTCACCGGCGTGCTGGACAATCTGCGCCCCTATTTGGCAGGCGATCCCCATGCTGCCGAGGAGCTGCAATACGCAGCCTACCGCAGCGGCTGTGCCATCGCCGTCAGCCGTACCACCGCCGCCCACGCCATGTCGTATCGCTTGACCAAGCGCTATGGGCTGGCTCACGGTCACGCCTGTATGCTGACCCTGCCCGCGATCTGGGAAGCCATGCTGGACGACACGGATGCCTTGCCCGTATTGATGGACCTTGCGCAGAAAATGCGGCTGGGCAGCGAATTGATGGGTCCGCGGCTTCTGCGCGGCATCCTGTATGATTTGGAGATGCCCTTCCCGCCCGTCCCGGACGCGGAAGCCCTCGACGACCTGACGCGTTCGGTGAATGTGCAGCGTCTGAGCAACAATCCCCGCATTTTCACCGCCGAAGAAATTCGCGCCATTTACCGTCGCTCCATGACGCCCCTGCACGATCCGGAAAAGCAGGCCTGCCTTGACATCTGGCGCTATTATGGAGCGTGAGCCATGAACGCAGGCGCGCAGACCTTTATCGAGGCCGTTAATGCTTTTATTTTCCGCAGCGATCCTCCCGAAAAAGCGGACGTGATCTTCATCCCCGGTTCTTCCGAGGCTGAACACGCCCTGCACGCGGCGGAACTGTACAAAACGGGCTATGCTCCCTATGTGCTGCCTTCCGGGCGCTATCCCATCACGCTGGGACACCTTGACGTGATCCCCACGGCGCTTCATGCCGCCTATCCTGGGGATTATCCCACGGAATGGGCGTTCATCCGGCACATTTTAATGGCAAACGGCGTGCCGGAGAAAGCCATTCTCCGAGAGGATCAGGCCACCTACACATGGGAGAACGCGCAGTTCTCCCGCCGCGTCACCGACGGTCTTGGGCTGACCATCCGCACCGCCATTTTGTGCTGCAAGCCCTGTCATGCCCGTCGGGCGCTGCTGTATTATCAGGCCGCGTACCCGGAGACGCGCTTCCTCGTCTGCCCCTCCGACATGCCCGGCTTTATGCCTGACGACTGGTTCCGCACCGTCGAGGGCCGTGCCAGAATTCTGGGCGAGGTACAGCGGCTGGGCGGACAGATCAGCGAGGTTTTCGCCGCCATGCTGGACGATTAACGCATTTGATTGAAGGAGTTTCTATGAAGATTTCCAAGAAGGACGCATTGACTTGGTTCCGATTTTTTGCCGAGCTGCCCGAGGATGAACCCCTGATGGTTCATCAGCAGGAGTTGGCCTATGCCGTTATGGCGCAGATTGAGACGGCGGTGGAGCAGCGCCGCGACGCGCTCAAGGCCGCCATTCCCGAACTGAAGAGCCTCAAAAACCGCACGCTGTATGTGGGCGACGAGGCGCACTTCCCCAAGGGCTGCATCTCCTGTCTGCTGGGCACCGGCCTGAGCGCCATCCGCAAGACGAACCGCTGCAACGCTTGCTGCAAGTTCTGTTATGATTACGGCGTGCTGGACACCATTCCGCCCATCGGCGAAGGTCTGTGGGAGATCGGCGGCACCAAGTTCTATGAGCGCGACCTGCCGCTATTGTTCTCCACGTCTAAAAAGCCCACGGGCATCTCTTATGTATACTTGGAGCCCTTTATGGAGATTGAGGTGTACTACGGCGTGATCCGCGCCTTCAAGGAAGCGGGCATCCACCAGCACATGTACACCAACGGCACCCTTGCCACGGAAGAGAATCTTCGTGCCTTGGGCGAGGCCGGTCTGGACGAGCTGCGCTTCAATCTGGGCGCGTCCAACTGCTCCGACAAGGTGATTGCCGCCATGGCGACCGCGAAGAAGTACATCCCGCAGGTGGGCATTGAAACGCCCATGACTCCCGAGCTTTACGCACAATTTCAGCAGAAGAAGGACGCCATCCTCGCCACGGGCATTGACTTCATGAACTGCGCCGAGCTGCATCTAAACGCCAACAACATTGACAATTACGCCGGGGAGAACATGTACATGTCCCGCCTTGGCTATCTTTCCCCCATTTGGAGCCGGGAATTGACGCTTCAGCTCATGCGCCAAGCTGTCGAAGAGCATTGGCCCATCACCGTCCACGACTGCTCCAACGACACCAAATTTGCCCGCGACCTGAACCTTCGCGCCAAGGAGGGCGGCTGGTTCGGCCAGAGCAGCTACGGCAGCGAATTTGAACGCATTCCCTTCGCCTATTTCCTGCCGGTACTGGAGGACGAAAGCTTCACCTTCGTAGAGGAGGAGCCCCTGCCCCATGGATATCGGCCGGGAGAGATCGTGCTGTAAATATTATGGGCAATACCGCACAAATGAGTTGATGCGGAGGCGAATGAATTTTTCGTCAGATGCAATGGCAGATTTTGAAGGTTTACTGGAGGTAAATCGAAAAATCTGCAAGCAGCAGATGGCGGAAAAGGCATCGCCTACGCTGCCAACGAATTGTGCGGTATTGCCTATGCACATAGAACAGCTTCCTCTGCGTAGGAAGCCTTTTGGAAGTCTCTGCAATCATGCCTCTCCTTTTCTTCTTGGCATACAAAAACAGCCCCTTCGCAGAACCGTCTGCGAAGGGGCTGCTTTCATAAGTGTTGATAAGTGCCGCTTACTTCAGCGTCTCGGCAAAGAACTCGCCGGTCGCATCCACAGCGTTGTACAGGGAGTGGAAGTCTTCCTCGCTGAACACGTTGAAGGTGTGATCCATACCCTCGATGAAGTGGGTCTTGGAAGCCGGGTTGGAGTTGGCCGCAACGATCTTGTTGCTCCACTCAGGATCCACGGTGGTGTCCTCGACGCCGGCAATCGCCAGCACGGGGCCGGTGTAGCCTTCCTTGAACTCAGCCAGCACGTCGGTGTTCTTCACATCCTCGCACCAGTCCAGAGACACATGCAGCGCATCGCGCCAGTCGAACTCCATCACGAAGTAACCGTTCTGCTTCGCCTGCTCATACAGGTCGTCAGTCAGCATGGAGGACAGATCAGGAGCGCCCGCCCAAGTCACCAGAGAGCTGAACACCTCGGGCTCACGAGCCGCGCACAGCAGCGCGTCGGTACCGCCCTGGCTCCAACCCATCACGCCGATGTGCTCCGCGTCGATGTTGTCCAGACCCTGCATGTACTTTGCAGCGGCCACAGCGTCGCTCACAGCGCTCTCGAAGGTGTAGCCGGTGTAGTCCGCGGTGGAATCGCCGCTGCCCATGAAGTCGATACGGATGGTGGCAATGCCGTACTTCTCAGCCAGCACAGGAGCCGCCATCTTGTAGCCGTTGCCAGCCTCGTCACGGTTAGAACCCGTGCCGTGCAGCATCACGACCGCCGGGAACTTGCCCTCACCGGTGGGAACGCAAACCGTCGCAGGAACGTCATGATCGCCGTTGTTGATGGAGACCACCGTCTCGGTGTAACCGGCCTCCTCAGCCACAGCAGGAATCACAGCAAGACAAAGAAGAAGCGCACATACCAAAGCCAAAACCTTTTTCATGACCATTTCTCCTCTCGCTTTACCAGTTTTAGAAACCAATAAGCAATTATACGAACATAGTCCCGCAATGTCAAGCAGAATATACGGAGCATAGCAAAAAAGGGATCTTTTCCGAAAAGGTACCCGTCTCTTTGCCCACATGAACGCTCATCGAAAATTTCCCTTGGCGAAGCTGTAATCCTGATACCGCTGATGAATCTCATGCCGTTCGCTGCGGGAAATGGGGACGCGGCTGCCGTCCCTTAGCACGAAGTCCTTGTCATCCAGCTCCGCCACCTGATCCATGTTCACCAGCACATTGCGGTAGCAGCACAGGAAACGCGGGTGGGGCGCCATGCGCTCGGCAAAGTCCGCAAAGGACATATAGGTGCGGATGACACGCTCCTTCAAGTGAATTTGAATGTAATGATTATGGTAGTCCGTGAAGTAGATTTCATCCAGCAGCACGCAGGTAGTCAACCGCCCCTCCTTCACCTCAATAAACGGGCGGCGCTGATGCAGCGTCTGATAGCACAGGCCCATCACCTCGTTGAACTGCGCCTGTGTGAAGGGCCACATCAAGTAGTCGTGCGCCCGAACGCGGTAGCTTTCTACCGCCCAGTAGGCGTCCGGGCTCACCAGCACCAGCAGCGCCTCCCGGTCGCGCTCCCGAAGCTTGCGAGCCAAGTCCATGCCCAGCGTCGTTTCCTGCCGCACGGTCAGAAAAACCAGATCGAAATAGCGCAGCTTGCGAGCCTCCCAGAAGCTTTCGGCCGTTCCAAAGGTAAACACCTCCATATTCAAGGGATGTTCATCTAAAAAGCGGCGCAGACTTTCTTCAAGTACGCTCCGCTCTTCGTCCCTCGCATTCAAAACAGCCGCCGCAAGCATCCGTCGTCCTCCTTGGTGCTGATATTGCTCGTATAAAAAACGAGAAAAATGATTATGTATTGAATAAAAATCATATCACCTTTCGGTTACTTTGTCAATCAAATACACTGGAAGCGCAGGAAACAGTATAAACACAAAAAAGGACTGTTACAGCGTTCGTGCTGTAACAGTCCTTTGTGATTTCCTTAGGCGAGATACTCCAGCGTTCCGTCACTGTGGCGAACAAACCGGGAGAAAAATTCGTCATAGATCATGAACGCAAGTTCAGGTGAATAGGTGTGCGGCCAGTTTGAAACGCCGGTGAAACGGACCATGGGCACAGCGTTTTCGTCGCGGATGATGGTGTTCATGTAAATGCCGGTGGTATAGTGCTTCTGCTTTGTGGCGTCCATACCGTTGGCTTCACAGATCATGGCGAGCGTTCTGGTATTGGCGTTGTCGCCTTCAAGGCTGCAGCCCAAGCCGTCAAATTCGCCCATGGTATACCAGACATTGCGCTTGATCCCATCCTTGGGCGCTTCAGTCCTCTGCAGGATGCATTCCATGGCGCCGACCGGAGCAAAGCCGGCAAATTTTTCGGGCATCATCCGCATGATGCGCTGCGTCATCATGGAGCCGTTGGAATGGCCGGTCACATAGACCCGTTCAGGGTCAATCGGGTATTTGCTCATCACGTCAGCAAGCATCTGGCGGATGAAGTCCACATCGTCCGGGCCGTCGTTATCAGTGCCCAGCGCATAAAGTCCGCCGGAATTCCAGTGAGGGGTGGCAATGCCGGTGCTCATCGGCGATTTTCTGGCGGGATTGGGTTTTGTATAGTAGGGATACGCCGTGGGATACACAACGAAGGCGCGTCTTTCCTCACCGACGCGATGCCAGCCGCTGTTCTGAGCGAAGAACTCGCCGGAGCAGGAGAAGCCGTGGATGGCAATCACCAGCGGATACTTGTCCTTCAGGCCGCGCTTGTATGCGCTCGGCTCAAAGGTGTACCAGTAGCGCTTCAGACCGTTGATCATCATCTCGGTCTTTTTCATGTGCAGGTCGCGTTCGGCAAGCCGGGTGCACCGGATGTAATGGTTTCCTTCGCCGGCCCAGCGCTGATAACCCGCAACAAACGCCACGATCTTTTCAATCATGACATCCTTTCCAAGCTTGGCAGCGTCCGCCTCATCACCCAGCCAGACCTCACTGCAGGCTTCATCGTTGATGAAGCTGGCGCCAGGCCTGGGCACTTCGCGGAACACCCGGGCAAAGCCATTGTACAGATATTCTTCCTCGTTGACACGGCAGGCAGCCTTGAAGAAGGAAACCATGTTGCTGTCCTTGCCGATCACAAAGGTGGGCAGCGCGATATCGGCCCTGCGCAGGCTTGCGTCGCAGTCCGAGGGGCCGTTCCCGATCTGCGCCACCAGAGCGGGATCGAGGGACGTGTCACCCCAGGCGCCCCAAGCGGCAAGATAGGAAATGTATTCCATGGAGAAGATGGCGGCAATTTTCGCGCCGTCACCAAAGCCAAGGCAATACACCGACGGGGCATTGCAGGGGAAATACTCCATGGATTTCATTTCAGCCAGAACCTTCACAGCCACGTCGATCTCCATGCCGGGGTTTTCCAGATCCCAGCCCTTCGGCGCGCCGACAAAGTAGCCGGTGACAGCATGCCGTTCAAGGCTTTCCTTCCAGGCGCACTTCTCGAAGAAGGCCACGGGATCCTCACCGCCGGGAATCATGATCAGCACCATGCTGCCGGAGGTCTTCATGGTGGTGGGGATATAGAAGGCATAAGGGCGCTCAGCGTTGTTTTCATCCTGCACAACATCCATGAAAAGGCCAAGATGCGTGTTGATATAGGGGTTCTCCGGATCAGCCTTGGGCTGCACCAGCTGGTGGGGCACCCTGTCGACTGTAGCGGCGCTTCCGGGAATGATCCTGGAACGATTCACATTGGGATCCAACTGTCTGTGCTTCAGATTCATGGTATACTCCCTTCATGCAGTGCTCCGTCACATAACGATGTGACAGTTCTTTTTCAGAATGTCAAGCAGTTCCATCAGATAATCGGCAATTTCCTGAATGTCCACATGCTCCTGCCGGCGATAGGCTGCAATCTTGGCTGTCGGAGGATAGGCCATGGGTACAAGCTCGCCCGCTTCCAGAAGATTGGCGGCATACTCGCACACTTCCAGCAAATCTTCCCTGTCGTTGGAATGATCCCTGAACTGGCTCTGCCTAATTGATTTCAGCGTACGATCGGCAAGAATCATCACGCGCGTCACGTAATCCTCCTGATTGACATCGGAGCGGATGGCCGTTTCGCCGCGGTTGCGGTAGAAGCCGTAGATGGCGGCCACAATCGATGGATCGCGGACGGTGCCGTCGGGATAAACGACGCCATGGACGCGGGACCACATGTCCTGGCCGATCATCAGTTCAAACAGATACCAGCCGATCTTGTACTCGTTATGCAGCTCAATGGACATGTCGTAGGGGTTTGCGCGGCACAGGCAGCACATTTCGTTGTTGAGGACAGGCTTGTTGTACTTCTTGCCCAGCGCGACGGCCATGTCGAGCATTTCTCGGATGCGGCGGCGCGTGCAGAAGTAATCGTGGAATACAATGACGTCCACAAGCTCCGCTGTTCCGCTGTGCTCGGTTTCATAGATGTAGATGTTGCCTACACCAATATCATGCTCGGGATCCTTGGCCTTGACATACTTGCAGAAATGCCGGACGATCGCCCAGGTCTTTTCCTGCCGCTCGCGCAGCAGCGTCATGTCGGGACGTTTCTGGTAATCCTGCTGGTACAGCGGTTCGTCGTCATACCAGGTAACGAAATTGTCGGTGTAGCCCGGCTCGTTGGCAATATCCCAGAACAGCAGGCCCGGTTCATCGCCGATGGCTTCATAGAGCGCGTCAAAATACTGTTCGCCCAGATACCAGCAGGACGGATCCTCGATGGCCTTGGACAGGGGACGCAGCCCGGGCTTGGACATCATGCCTGCAAAGGGCGGCTCGTCAGGCGCGAACCGGAAGCCCAGAAAAATGATGGGGTTTGTGGAGATGCCGTGCTTCCACGCAGTGCGCACGAAATCCTTCACATTGGCCAAGAACTGCTTGGGGTTCTGCTTGTAGCAGTCGTAGATCAGGAAAATGCGGGCGCTGTTCAGATGCAGCCGTTCTGCATAGCCCATATCACGATCCACGATGTCGTGATTGTAGTTATTCCAGAATTTTAGATCCATGCCGCAATCGGGCTGCGTGTAATTAAAGCCCCGAATTGCGCTGTAATCAACCTTTTTGTTCATGCCGGACCTCCTCAATTGAAGAAATGAGTTGCTTAGGGCAATACCGCACAAATGAGTTGGTGCGGAGGCGAATGAATTTTTCGTCAGATGCAATGGCAAATGCGGTATTGCCTTAGCCCTTCACGCCGCCGAGCGTAATACCCTTGACGAAGTTATCCTGAACAAAGGGATAGATGATCAGAATCGGCAGCACGCCGGCAATGGCCATGGCCATGCGGACAGACACCGTGGGCATCTTGGCCATCAGGGCGGCTGCGTTCGCGTCGCCACTCTGGGTCAGGTACTGAATGCTCTGCACGATTCGGTTCAGCAGGTTCTGAATGGAGTACAGGTCGGTGCGCTTGGCCAGATAGATGTAGCCGTTGTTCCAGTCGTTCCAGTATGCAATGCCGATAAACAGTCCGATGGTGGCGATGATCGGCTTTGCCAGCGGAAGGACAATTTTGACGAAGGTGATGCTTTCGCCCGCACCTTCAATGCGCGCCGCCTCAAGAAGCTCTTCCGGTATGTTTGTGACGAAATACGATTTCATCAGCAAAACATTGAAGCCGTTGAGCATCAGGGAGGGAACGACGAGCGCCCAGAAGGTGTCCTTGATGTGAAGCACATTCACATAGTTGATATAGCTGGGAACCAGACCGCCGTTGAACAAAAGGGTGAAGAACACAAAGAATGTCATGATCCCACGGCCGGGGAGCCCCTTCTTGGAAATGGAATAGGCCAACAGCGTTGTGATGACCAGCGAGATGGAGGTTCCGACAGCAGTCACCAGGAAGGAAATTCCATAGGCACGAACCACCTGCTTGTTCTCAACAAAAATATAATTATAGGCCTGCAAGCTCCACTTCTTCGGAAAGAAGCTGTAGCCGTCGTGAATCAGGGTGGTGTTGTCGGTCAGGGACGAAATCAACACCAGCAGAATCGGTGCAACGGCCAGGATGGTCAATATAATCATATAGACATTGCTGAAGACCTGCAGGAATTTTTCTTCACGGTTTTTCATTTTGTCTACTCCTGTTCACGCATCAGAACAATGCGCTGTCTTTATCGATTCGCCTGACCAACAAATTAGCAGACATAACCAGGATGAAGCCTACAATGGACTGATAGACGCCCGCAGCGGAGGCCATGGGCATGTCGTTGCGCTCAAGCAGGCCCCGGTACACATAGGTGTCGATCGTCTGCGTTACGGAGAACAGCGCGCCGCTTTGCTGCGGCACCTGGTAGAACAGGCCGAAGTCGGAGTTGAAGATGCGGCCGACAGCCAGCAGGGTGATCATGATGATGGTCGGCTTCAGCAGGGGCAGGGTGATCTGGAACACCTGCTGGATCTTGCTGGCTCCGTCAATGGACGCAGCCTCGTAAATACCGCGGTCGATGCCGAGAATTGTTGCGAGATAGACAATGCAGTTATAGCCGATACCGCGCCAGATCTGGACGAACACCAGGATGAACGGCCAGTATTTGGGTTCGCTGTACCAGGAAATATCCGCCATGTTGAACAGGGGCAGCAGCGACGAGTTGACAAAGCCGTTTTCCGCCGAGAGGAATGCAAACACAAGATAGCTGATAATAACCGATGACAGAAAATACGGAAGCAGAATGACGGACTGATATACTTTTTTCCATTTTGACGTCATTTCAGACAGCACGATGGCGGTCATTACGCCAAAGATTACATTCAAAACAATGAACGCCAGGTTATACCCGATCGTGTTGCGTGTGATGATCCAGGCATCCTGCGTGGTGAACAGATACTCAAAGTTGGAAAGGCCGACCCATTTGGAACCCCAGATACCGCGCTTGGTGGAATACTTTTTGAAGGCAAGAACCAGACCGGGGAGAGGCATATAGTTATTGATGAAGATGTAAATCAAGCCTGGCAGAGCTGCCAGATAAAACGGAATATACTGCTTCAGCTTCTTCCGTTTTCTTTCATTTGCACGAAGAATATGAATCACTCCTTCATTTCATCTAGGATGTGGGACGGTGCGAACGCCGTCCCACATCCAGATGAAAGCTCATTGCCTATTGGTTGTGAACCGGATTATTGGATGCCATTAGCGGCAGCCCAAGCTTCCAGCGCCGCGCGTTTTGCGTTGATGTACTTCTCAAGGCCGGCAGCCTTCAGGCGCGCCTGCAGCTCGGGAATGCCAACTTCGGGGTCGATCTGGCCCAGCAGCAGACCGTTTGCATATTCGGTCCAGACATTGGTCAGAGCGGTATACTCGTTTGCTACGGGAGACACGTCCCAGCTGAAGCCGATGGCCTTGGACTTGGGAGAGTTGTTGTTGAACTCAATGGTCTTGGCCCACAGGTCAATGTCATCGCCCTCGAAAACGTACGTGGT
>USCW01000007.1 GCA_900553315.1 uncultured Eubacteriales bacterium | reverse complement strand
CACAAAGTCCATCTCCGGCATCAGCCGCATCACCGTCACCGCCGCCGTCTGACTGTCCAGTGTCCGGCACAGCGCCGGCACCAGCACCCAGTCGTCCTCCGCCGCCTGCAATACGTGCAGGCCGTTCAGCTCCGCCGCGCCGCAGCCTGCCACCGTCACGCCGTCCCCGGCGCGGAAGCCCAGTCCCACGCCCACGGCTTCGCCCACGCCGTATATCACCCTCTCCCCGGACGATCAAACCTGGGAGGCGGATTAACGCATGATCGGGATGATTTGGCGAACGGGGAGGCGGTTCTTCCGCTTCATGCTGGTAGTCGTGCTGGGGTATCTGTGTCAGGTGTGCATCATGCCGTATTTGGCGGTGAACAGCGTTACGCCCAGTCTGTTGTTTGCGGTCACGGCTATCGTGACGGTGTGCTATGGCAGACTGCGGGCCTTCTGGGTAGGGAGCATCTATGGCATTCTGATGGAAATAATGCTGCCGTCCATTACCTTCTTCAACCTGCTGCTGTATCCCGTGGCTGCGATCTTCAGCTCGCTTCCCTTTGCGGATAAGAGCGACAAGCGGCTGGAATATGAGCGCAGCCTGAACAAGAAGGCGCAGAACGTGAACCCCTATCTTCGAACGGTGCTGTGCGCCGGATTGAACACGCTGATTTATGAGGGCATCAATCTGGTGTACGTCAATCTGGGCGGTACGGCGCTGACGCTGACGCATATCAGCCGTGCGGTGATTGACGTGGCGCTGACCATGCTGACGGCGGCGGTGCTGATGCTGCCGCTGCGGCGTTATCTGGGCTACGGTCGTAAGCAGCTACAGGCGGCTGCAAAGGCCTGACCCGTTGCCTTTTTGAACGGTGAGGCGCAAGCCTCATTAGCTCTTGAAAGGAGGAACCATGGCAAAGCTCAAGCGAGCAATGAGAATTCGCTACGTGTTATTTGCGTTTATCGTGTTGGGGATGTTCGGCTATTTGACCTACGGTCTGGTGCAGCTTCAGATGGTGGATACCGAGCAGTACAGTTCTACCGCGGAGGATCGCCGCACAAAGACGATCACCCTGCACGGCAAGCGCGGCATGATTACGGACGCGGATTCTGTTATTCTGGCAAACGACGAGTATATCTATAACGTTACCTTTTATAAGGATGCATCGACCTCGACCCGTGCGCAGTATGCCTCGTTTACCAAGTCGATCATTGATACCATTGAGATTATTGAGAAAAATGGCGGCGAGTTGTGCATCGACTTCGTGATCGAGCGCAACCCGGAAAGCGGGGAATGGGTATTCAACTTCGGCTCCGGCGTGAGTGACAGTGTGCTGGCCACCCGCGAGCGGCAATGGCGTTCTAATAACTATCTAACCAGCACAACGAATTATGGCACCGCAGAAAAGTGCATTGCGGCGCTGAAAAAGAAGTTCCGTTTGGCGACCAGCCAGGCGGAGGTTGATGCGCTGCAAGCCGAGGAGGACGCGAAGAATTACAATCGCGTGACGGTTTATCAGGTGGACGAGGCTACCATGCTCAAGGTCATGGCGGTCTACTCCGAAATGCAGATGAACGTGTTCAACTCCCAGCCCATCACCATTGCGGAAAACGTGAAATATGAAACGGTGATCGAGGTGGAGACCCGCTCCATGAACCTGTCGGGTATGGAGATCTCCGTGGGTACCAAGCGCGTGTATCCCCGCAGTACGCTGGCGGCACAGATCATCGGCTATATCGGCGCTATTCCCAGCCAGTCCACATGGCAGACCTACAAGGCCAAGGGCTACAGCTACAACGACAAGATCGGCCGCGACGGCATCGAAAGCTCCATGGAGGATTGGCTGACTCAGAATTCTTCGCTGAAAAAGGGCAGCCGCGTGGTGGAGCGCGACAGCCAGTCCCAGATCGTGCGCGAGCTGAGCTACACCGAGCCGCAGGATGGCAACAACGTCAAGCTGACGCTGGTCGCCAGCTATCAGCAGCAGGCGGAACGTGCCATTGCGGACAACGTAGCCAGCACCCGCAACAAGCAGGAACAGAAGATGACGGAAGATGCTTGGCTGGAGAACAACAAGACGGACATTGCAAACCGCAACTGGACGCAGTATCCGCTCTCGCTGGCCGAGCACGGCACTATGGTGGTGCTGGACATGGAGTGCCGCGTGCTGGCCATGGCCAACTATCCCACCTATGACCTGAACGCGCTGGTGGCTGGCGGCGATGAGGCGGTCGAAATTTTGAGCGACCCGAGAAACCTGCTGATGAATTATGCCATCCACGCACGCGGAACGCCAGGCTCCATTTTCAAGATGGTGACGGGTATCGGCGCACTTTCCGAGGGTGAATTGCAGCCCACGGAGACGATCAACGACGAGGGTTACTTCACCAAGTACAACAAGGATGAATCAACGGCGCCTAAGTGCTGGATCAGCGCCAGCGCACGTTCGAAGCATCAAAACCAGACCATCATCGAAGGTCTGAACCACTCCTGCAACTATTTCTTCTATACCATCGGCGACCGACTGGGCGAAGAACGGCTGTATCGCTATGCGTCGCAGCTGGGCCTGACCAGCAAGACGGGCATTGACCTTCCTGGCGAGGTGCGCAGCGTGGTGGGCTGTCAGACGACGTTGTATGATACCACGAAGGCCATGAACGAGGCCAGTCAGGATACGTCCCTGCCCATCATCGTTTTCAATGCCATCAAGAAGCACCTGAAAAACTGCGGCGCAAGCCGTGGACTGGAATACACCGATGAGCGCTTGAGCGCCTGTGCCAAGCGGCTGATGGATATGGCGGTGAATTACAGCGAATCCCAGTGGCTGGACAACATGCGTACCATCCTGATGGAAGAGCTGAACATGTCCAAGGAAATGGTGTATTTGCAGGCGGTCATCGGCGATACCTACAACTACATGAACGATATTAAGTGGGGCGGTGCGCAGACGATTCTGGCGGCCATTGGTCAGTCGGTGACGGTGCTGACCCCTGCGGCGGTTGCGCGCTACGTGTGCGCCATTGCCAACGGCGGCAAGGTGTATAACCTGAGCATCATTGACTCTATCACCAGCCCTGAGGGTGAGATTCTTTCTCAGCGCAGTCCGACGCTGATTTCGCAGCTGGAGCACCCCGAATATCTGCCCTTGATCCACGCAGGAATGAAGGGCGTAGTGGACGAGTCTGGTACCGCTGCGAAGTACTTCCGCGGCTGGAAATATCGTGAGCAAATCGCTGCGAAAACAGGCACGGCTGAAGTTACGACCATCGACTTGGAAAACAACGCGTGGTTCGTGACCTTCGCACCCTATGAGAACCCGGAAATCGCCATTGCGGTGTTCATCCCCAGCGGCTACAGCGGCGGCGAAGCCTCGCTGGCGGCGAAGGAATTCATCACATGGTACATGGAACAAAAGGATTTGCGTTCCACGGACTATACGCTGCCCTACGGCAACTCGGTGGCTCCTTGACGAAAGGAAGAAGAAAGCATGGCAAGAGCAAAGGCGTGGCTGATCGCCTCCGGCAAGGGCGGCGTAGGAAAGTCCATGGCAACAGCCGGGTTGGCGGTGGCGCTTTCCCGTCAGGGGAAAAAGGTGGTCGTGGTGGATGCGGACATCGGCCTGCGAGATCAGGACGCGATCCTTGGGCTGGAAAACCGCATTGTCTACGATATACTGGACGTAATCAACAAGGGCTGCACGCTGGATCAGGCGCTGGTGAAGCACTCACTGTATGAAAAGTTGAGTCTGCTTCCCGCCTCCCAGTTTGCCCGAGTGAAGAACATGGACCCCAAGGGTTTTCGAAAGGTCATCAGCCAACTGAAGAGCCGGTGTGATTTCATTCTGATCGACTGTCCTGCGGGCGTGGAGCGCGGCTTGCGCGGCGTAGTGGATGCGGCGGACGAGGTGATTCTCGTTTCTACCCCGGATGATGTGTGCATCCGCGACGTGGAAAAGACGGCGGGCGTGCTGGCGCAGAAGAAAGCGCCTCGGCCCCGGCTGATCGTGAACCGTCTGATACCTGAATTGATCGAGGCGGGCGAAATGTATTCCGCACAGGTGGTGGCGGAAACGCTGGACTTGGGTCTGTTGGGAGAAATCCCGCAGGATGAAATGATCTATCGGGCACTATTGAAGCACATGTCGCCCATGGAGGTGGAATGTGAGGGCCGCCGTGCCATGGAGCGCATTGCGCTGCGCATGATGGGGCAGGAGGTGCTGCTGCCGAGCTATGGCAAGGCGGAGAAGGGCTTGCTGTCCCGCCTGTTTCATCGGAAAGTGAAGGTGATGAAGCTCCAATGATGGTGGAGAACCGGCGCTCCCGGGCGCACTTTGATAAAACGCTGACGCTGCTGGTGTTTGGTCTTGCGATTTTCGGTGTTATCGCCGTGAGCGTTGCAACCTACAGTACGTCGTCCTCCTCGGACGCGCCGCTGCTGAATCATATTGTGGAATCCAGCTACAGTATGCGTCAGTTCGTGTTCCTGATGCTGGCGCCGTTTATTGTGGCGTTTATCGTCAACGTTCCCTATGACTGGCTGCGCCGTCGTGCTGCGCTCATCTATTATGCCGGTACAGCGCTGCTGGTCATTGTGCTGTTCGCTTCACAGGCCTCCGGCGTGAAGGCGTGGATGGATATTATCTGGGGCTTCACCATTCAGCCCTCGGAATTTGCGAAGCTGTCCATGATCTTGATGCTTGCCAAGGAGCTGGCGAAGCATGACAAGCCCATGGGTACGCTGAAGGATTTCATTCATATCATGATGCTGGTGATTGTGCCTGGCATGGTTATCATGATGCAGGGCGAAATGGGTTCTTTTCTGGTCATTATCTTCCTGTTCGCGGTGATGCTGTATTTTGCCAACGTGGACTGGAAGATTCTGCTGGGACTGGCACTGGCGGCAATCATCGGCATTCTGGCGATTTACGGTCTGGCGGTAGCCAGCGGGTCGGACAGCTATCGCTTGCAGCGCATTTTGGCCTTCTTTGACCCGGAAGCCTATTCGTCCTCCGATGCATATCAGCAGACCCAGTCCAAGATAGCTATTGGCTCCGGCGGACTGTACGGTATTGGACCGTTTGTAGATGGTTCCTATGCTCAGTTGGACTACGTGCCTGCGGACTGGACGGACTTCATTTTTTCCTCCATTGGCGAGGCCTTCGGCTTTGTGGGCTGCATGATCATTCTGGTCGTGTATCTGCTCATCATTCTGCGGATGCTGTATCTGGCACGTTTTACGCAGGATAAGTTTGGTGCGCTGGTGATTGCGGGCGTGATGGGTATGCTGCTGTTCCATGTCTTTGAGAACATCGGCATGACGACGGGCCTGATGCCCATTACGGGTATCCCGCTGCCGTTCCTGAGCTATGGCGGCTCCAACATGGTGACCAACATGGGCGGCGTTGCGCTGGTGCTGAACGTGACCAAGAACCGTTCGTTGGCGCATGCCATCATTACGCCGCAGACGACGTATAATCCCTATCGCTTCAGCAGCAGACGGTAATTTCAACAGGCGGCCTTCGCACTCTGTGCGGGGGCGCCTGTTCTTTCATGCGCGCGTCTCCGCGAATTTCCATTCATGAACCGTCCCGCATTCGACCATCCTAGGCAGAGACAAGGATGGGAGGGAGCAGGATGGCAAATATGGTTCTACTCGTCATTCAACTGGCGGTAACGGTCGTGGTGGGCATTTACTTTTTCCGACAACTGCGGCAGCAGAAACGGGCTCAGCCCGCGTCAAGGCGGGAAAGCAGCCGAGAATATGAGCATCTGCGCAGAATGCGCGGCACACATCTTTCTGAGCCGCTGGCGGAGAAGGTGCGCCCGACGACCTTCGAGGATATTATCGGCCAGGAGGAGGGAATTAAGTCCCTCAAAGCGATTCTCTGCGGCGCAAATCCACAGCATGTGCTGATTTACGGCCCGCCAGGCATCGGCAAGACCTGTGCGGCGCGTTTGGTGCTGGAGGCGGCGAAGCAGTCCCGCGGTACGCCTTTTGCCAAAGATGCGCCCTTTATCGAGATGGACGCGACCTGCGTCCGCTTTGATGAGCGTGCGATTGCCGACCCGCTGATCGGCAGCGTGCATGATCCCATCTATCAGGGCGCAGGCCCGCTGGGCGTGCAGGGCATTCCGCAGCCCAAGCCCGGAGCGGTCAGCAAGGCGCACGGCGGCGTGCTGTTTCTTGATGAAATCGGTGAGCTGCATCCCATCCAGATGAACAAGCTTTTGAAGGTGCTGGAGGATCGCAAGGTCATGTTTGAGTCCGCCTATTACAGCCCGGACGATCCTTCGGTGCCGCGATACATTCATGAGATTTTTAAAAAGGGAATGCCGGCGGACTTTCGTCTGGTGGGCGCAACTACGCGAAGCCCTTCAGAGATTTCCCCGGCGCTGCGTTCCCGGTGTATGGAGATTTTTTTCCGTGCGCTGGAACCGGAGGAGATTGCAGAAATCGCCTTGGGTGCGGCGGTGCGTGCGGGCTATGAGATGGCGAAGGACGAGGCCGAGCTGGTGGGGCGCTATGCCGCCTGCGGACGTGACGCGGTGAATATTGTGCAGATGTGTGCTGGACTGGCACAGCTGGAGGATCGGGCGGTCATTACGAGGGAAGACGTGCAATGGGTTGTGCAATCCGGGCATTATGCGGCACGCCCGCCACAGAATGCGGAAACTGCTTCGCGTGTGGGCATGGTTCACGGCCTTGCGGTCTTTGGAGCGCATCAGGGTGCTGTGATGGAGATCGAAGCGGTTTCTGTTCCCGGTACCGGGCAGGTGACGGTGACTGGCATTGTGGATGAGGAGGAGCTGGGGGAAGAGGGGCACCGAATGCGCCGACGCTCCACCGCTAGCGCCTCGGCAGAGAACGTGCGCACGCTCTTGCGGGAGAACGGCTTTGACTTGGGCAAACGTGATTTGCATATCAACTTTCCCGGCGGTGCGCCGGTGGACGGCCCCTCGGCAGGGGTAGCCATGGCGGTGGTGGCGGTCAGCGCGTTGACAGGACAGCGCGTAGACGGCGAGGCGGCCTGTACGGGGGAAATCTCCGTGCAGGGGCGCGTGAAGGCTGTGGGCGGCGTACCGGCCAAGGTGGAAGCGGCGCGGCGTGCGGGTTTGAAGCGCGTGCTGATTCCGCAAGAAAATGCGGGCGAGGTGCTGATCGAAGGCATTGAGGTTCACGCCATTACAACGCTTCAGGAGGCGATGAGCTTGATGCTTTTGCCGCCTGTGGAGGCGGCAGCAGTGCTGGAAAACGCAGAGGTTTCCGAGCGAGAAACACCGCTGGCGGCACAGCCCTCCGGCGGCGAAAACTCCGCAGTGGCAAATGTATCCGGGGCTTGCAAAAGGGAAAATCTGCCGTTATAATAGTATTCTGCCGGAGGTTGCCTTCCGGCAGAATTTCGTGTATCTTTCATCCAAAGGTTAGATACGGGCAGGAAGGCTGCTGTCAACGACGATACGCCTGTCCTGCGGTTTTTATAGGAGGATTCTATGCCCAGAGGAAAGAAAACGGCGACGCTGCATATGCCAATCTTGGCATTGCGGGGTCTGATGGTGTTCCCGCATATGGTGCTGCACTTTGACGTGGGGCGGGATAAGTCCGTGGCAGCGCTGGAACAGGCCATGATGGGCAATCAGGAGATCTTTCTGGTTGCTCAGCGGGACGCGGAGGCCGTGGACCCCACGGAAGCCCAACTGTGCCAGGTGGGTACGATCGCCCATGTGAAGCAAGTACTGAATCTACCGGGTGACAGTATGCGGGTGCTGGTGGAGGGGCTTCGCCGTGCCACGCTGGTGACGATCACGCAGGAGGAGCCCTATTTGCAGGGTGACGTGCGTCCGGAGCCGGAGCGCAGCGGCGAGGAAGCTGTTGATATGCAGGCGCTTGTGCGTGCAACGCAGGACTTCTTTGCGTCGTTTGCCGCGGCCAGTCAGCGGGTCTCGGCGGAGACGGTGCATTCCATCCGCGAGGTGGAAGCGCCCGACCAGCTGGCGGACGTGATCGCAGCCAATGTGCTGACGCACATGGAGGATCGTCAGGCTATTCTGGAGGAGTTGGATGTCAAGACTCGTCTGGAAAAGCTTTGCGCGATTCTGGCTCGTGAAACGGAGCTTGCCGGTGTGGAAAAGCAGGTACAGGCCCGCATCAAAAAGCAGATCGAGAAGAACCAGAAGGATTATTATCTGCGGGAGCAGATCAAGGCCATTCAGACGGAGCTGGGCGACAAGGAAGCCACGGACGTGGAGGACTTGCGCGACCGCTTGGAGCATACGCCGGTCAATGACGAGGCTCGGGAAAAGGTCGCCAAGGAGCTGGAACGCCTCTCCCGCATGGCGCCCGGTACGCCCGAGGTGGGCGTGAGCCGCACATGGGTGGAGTGGATCCTCGACCTGCCGTGGGGCAAGAACACGGCGGATAATCTCGATCTGAAGCGTGCCCGCAAGGTGCTGTCGCAGGAGCATTATGGTCTGGATAAGGTGAAGGAGCGGATCATCGAGTACCTTGCGGTGCTGCGCATGAAGCAGGATATGAAGGGCCCGATTCTCTGCTTTGTGGGCCCGCCAGGCGTGGGTAAGACCTCTATCGTCAAGGCCATTGCGCAGGCGGTGGGGCGGCAGTTCGTGCAGGTATCGCTGGGCGGCGTGCGTGACGAGGCGGAAATTCGTGGTCATCGCCGCACGTATATCGGTGCGATTCCCGGACGCATTATCGCGGGCATGAAGCAGGCGGGCACCATGAACCCGGTGTTCCTCTTCGACGAGATCGACAAGATGTCCAGCGATTTCCGCGGCGACCCGGCCAGCGCCATGCTGGAGGTGCTCGACAGCGCACAGAACAACGCCTTCCGCGATCACTATCTGGAAATTCCCTTTGACCTGAGCCGCGTGATGTTCATCACAACGGCGAACAGCGTAGACACGATCCCCGCGCCGCTGCTGGATCGTATGGAGATCATCGAGGTGCCCAGCTACACCGAAGAGGAAAAGCTGCAAATTGCCAAGCGCCACCTGCTGCCCAAGCAGATTGCTGCCCATGGCTTGCAGCCAAAAACAGTGAAGCTGACGGATCGGGTCATGCGCGAACTGATCGAAGGTTACACCCGCGAGGCGGGCGTGCGTACCTTGGAGCGTACCATTGCTAAGGTGGTGCGCAAGAGCACCGTTACCATGCTGGATATGGACGTAACGGAGGTAAACGTCACGTCCAAGGTGCTGCATGAGGATTTGGGTGCGCCGCGCTATACCCGTGAAATGCCGGAGAAGGAGCCGCAGATCGGCGTGGTCACAGGCTTGGCCTACACCACGGTGGGCGGTGAAACGCTGGAGGTCGAGTGCGCCATTATGCCCGGCAAGGGCTCACTGCAATTAACGGGTCAGTTGGGCGATGTGATGAAGGAAAGCGCCGAGGCGGCTTTCTCTTGGGTGCGTGCGCACAGCAAGGCTCTTGGTCTGGCGGATGATTTCTATAAGGACAAGGATATTCACATCCATGTGCCCGAGGGCGCTGTACCCAAGGACGGCCCCAGCGCCGGTGTGACCATGACGACTGCGCTGGTTTCTGCGCTGACGGAGATTCCCGTGCGGCAGGAGGTGGCCATGACGGGTGAAATCACCCTGCGTGGGCGCGTGCTGCCCATTGGCGGCCTGAAGGAAAAGACGCTGGCGGCGTTCCGTGCGGGCGTAACCACGCTGATTATCCCCAAGGAGAACCTGAAGGATTTGGAGGAAATCCCTCCGCATGTGCTGAGCCAGTTCCGTGTGGTCACGGCGGAGAAGATCGAAGACGTACTGAAAGCGGCGCTGTCCCGGATGCCTGAGGCCAAGGCCGAAGCGACGGCGTAAGAAGGAGACACCGATGGAAATTAAATCGGCGGAATTTATTACCTCCATGGCGAGCTACACCAATGGCTTTGCCGGGGCGGGGCTTCGGCAGGTGGCGATCTGCGGCAAGTCCAACGTGGGCAAAAGCAGCCTGATTAACCGCCTGTGCCGCCGCAATAAGCTGGCGCGCACCAGCTCCACCCCCGGCAAAACGCGGTTGATTAACGTGTTTCTGCTGAACAACGCGTTTCATTTGATCGACCTGCCGGGCTATGGGTTCGCCAAGGTGGACAAGCAGGAGAAGCTTCGCTGGGGCGAGATGATGCAGCACTATTTTGAAACTTCCGACGAGCTGTGTCATGTGCTGCATCTGGTGGACATTCGCCATGACCCCACGGAGGATGATATTACCATGAATCAGTTCCTGCGCCAGATGGGGATATCGTTCACGGTCATTGCCACGAAGGCGGACAAGATCACCCGCGGAGCCCGTCAAAAGCAGCTTGCGCCCATTTGTCGTGCGCTGTTGGTGCAGCCGTGGGAGATCATCTGCTGGTCCAGCGAGGACGATACCGGGCGGGAAAGCCTACTGGAAGTGCTGGAAAAGGTTACGACGGAAGAAGCAGGAGAGGAATAGATCCTTAGACAAGAAAAGCAGGACTGTCCGCATGGGCAGTCCTGTTTTTCATTGGGAATAGAGAGAGGCGAAGCCTTTGATTCAAAGCTTCGCCCCACAAAGATACGTTACTGAATAATCATCCGTCCGCAGGTTTCGCACTCGACGATTTCTGTGCCGCTCTTGATGCGGCGCAGCACCGCGGAGGGCTGAGACGTGTTGCAGCCGGAGCATTGGTCGCCCACCAGCCGGGACATGGGCGGCGCAATGTGCTTCTTAACCACATTGTATTCCTCCAGCAGCGAGGCAGGAATGCCTGTCTTCTTGCTGTCGGCAACAGCCCGCTGTGCGTCCAGCGCTGTTTTCTTCTCCTTCAGCTCCTTGTCATAGACCACCTTCAGCTGGTCAAACTCCTGCTTGGTCTTGGCCGCCTCGTGGCGGATGTTGCGCTGCTTGTTGTCATAATCGTTGGTGTCCTTCACAATGCGGCGCATTTCCTGCTCGTAAGAGCTGATGGTCTCACGATGCTTGGTGATTTCAGCGATCATGCTGCGGGCTGCGTCCAGATCGGCCGGGGGCTCCGCCTCAAAGCGGGCCGTCACGTTCTTGATCTGCTCCTCGCAGCGCACAATGGCGTCCTTGATGGCGTCTACACGATCCGCCAGCACAGCAATCTGCTCCTCAATCTGCTTGAAGCGCTTCTGCTGCTCCATGATAAAGTCACGGTCCTTCTCCAGCTTCTGCCGGGTGGGGGAGCGGCGGATCTCGCTGGCAATGCGGTCGGCCGCCATATCCTCCTGTTGGTAAGCCCAAAGAAGTTCCAGTTCCTGCTGATTCATGGATATTCCTCCTTCTGCGGGAACGTCCAACCCTCCCGCCGGGCCCGCTCAGCCCAGATAACCGGGAATGAGCGACTTCGAAACACACACATTGCATTGTACCGCATTCAAATGGGTTTGTAAAGCATCCGCCAGCGCAAAAATCCCCGGAGCTTCCGTGGCGTAATGCCCGGCTTCCAGCGCGACCATGCCCGCCGCAACGCACCCAAGGGCCTCGTGATGCTTGATTTCTCCGCTGAGGAAGGCCTCTGCGCCCAGCGCCTTTGCGTCGACCCAGCCGTCGCCGCCCGCACCGGAGGAAACGCCCATCCGCCGGATGATTTGATTTTCCGGCCCCATGAGACGCACAACGGTGTGCAGCCGTGCCGCAATCTGATCTCGCAGTTCAGCCGCAGTCAGCGGCGCATCCAGTTCGCCGACGCGCAGAAACATTTCGCCGGAGACACGCTGCAGTCCACAGCAATCCGCCAGCACATTGTTGATGCCGCCGGGAGCCTGATCTAAATTCGTATGTGCGGCGATCAAGGCAATCTTTCCGCGAATGAGGCGGCAGAGCAACTGCCCCTCGTCATCTTCCTCCGTTATGCGCTTACGTGCGTGGAACATCAGCGGATGGTGCGTAACAATCAGGTTTGCTCCGTGCTCCTCTGCTTCCTGAATTACGCCCGCTGTGCAGTCCAGCGCTACGTGAATGCCTGTGACTTCCTGCGTCATGCGTCCGGTGAGCAAACCGGCATTGTCGAAGTCTAATTGTGTCTCAAAGGGTGCAAGGCTGTCGATGTATTGATAAACGTCCGCAACAGTCAGCATGAAGCTTCCTCCTTCATCATGTGCGCGTAAGCTTCAAGAATCGCTTCCACACGAGCGATTTCCTGTGTATCCGGTTCCCGAGCGGTGCGCAGTCCAGCCAGCTTGTCTGCCCAAACATGGCGTCGCCATGCCGCGTAGCCGGGCAGTAGCGGGTCTCCGGAGTGGGGGAGGCAGGGGCCGACGATCATCTCCAGCGCCGAGTAATGGGCGCTTCCGGGTACAGCCTGTAAAAAAACGTACCAGCGGTTTCCAGCACGGCACAGACGCTCCTGCGTCAAATGATAGCCGATGTCCTGCACCGCTTGACGCACAAGCTCCAAATCGGTGTGCGCGGAGAGCACCAGCGTTGCACCGTGCAGCCGTGCCTGTCCCGCACGAAGAATCTCCGCAATGGTTCGTCCGCCCATGCCCATGATTGACACGCAGTCCACCGGCTTGGTCAGACAATCCAAACCGTTTGCAATAACCAAGGCAGTTTTGTCCTGCAAGCCACGGCGTTCAACCAGCGCCTGTGCATGTGCGAGAGCCTTTTCGCTGATGTCGCTGAGGATCATCCGCTGACAGCGGCCCTCTTCCAGCAGTCGACAGGGGAAAAGCCCATGATCCGTGCCAATATCTGCGCCGATTTCGCAGGTGGGGAATAATTCTATGGCCAGAGAAAGTCGTTCGTCCAGAAGAATGGGTCGCATAGCGTCGCTCCTGTCTGTTGATAGAAAAACAAAGGAGGCGGCTTGTCAATGAAGCCGCCTTCCTAGCGTTATGCCTTAATCCAGATAATCCTTCAGTTTCTTGCTGCGGCTGGGATGACGGAGCTTGCGGAGCGCCTTGGCCTCGATTTGACGAATGCGCTCACGGGTCACGTTGAACTCCTTGCCGACCTCTTCCAGCGTGCGCTGGCGACCATCGTCCAAGCCAAAGCGCAGACGCAATACTTTTTCCTCACGGGGGGTCAGCGTGTCCAGCACGTCCAGCAGCTGCTCCTTCATCAGGGCGAAGGATGCGGCCTCTGCCGGGGCGGGCGTGTCGTCGTCAGCAATGAAGTCGCCCAAATGGCTGTCCTCTTCCTCGCCGATAGGCGTTTCCAGACTGACAGGTTCCTGCGCGATCTTGATGATCTCCCGCACTTTTGCCTCGGAGATGCCCATTTCCTTGGCGATTTCCTCCGGAGTGGGTTCGCGGCCATACTGCTGAAGCAGCTGACGACTTACGCGAATCAGCTTATTGATGGTTTCCACCATATGGACGGGAATGCGAATAGTGCGAGCCTGATCCGCGATGGCGCGGGTAATCGCCTGACGAATCCACCATGTCGCATAGGTGGAGAACTTAAAGCCCTTGCGATAGTCGAACTTTTCTACGGCTTTGATCAGCCCCAGATTGCCTTCCTGAATCAAGTCAAGAAACAGCATACCGCGACCCACATAGCGCTTGGCAATGGACACCACCAGACGCAGATTGGCCTCGCTCAGCTTCTTTTTGGCTTCTTCGTCGCCGGTTTCTAGCCGCTTGGCGATCTCGATTTCCTCTTCCGCGGTCAGCAGCGGCACCTTGCCGATTTCCTTCAGGTACATGCGCACCGGGTCATCAATGCTGATGCCCTCCGGCACGGAGAGGTCGTCCTCAAGCTTCGTATCCGCCGTGTCGGCAGGCTCGGCTTCAGGCTGAGGCTCCAGCTCGTTGACCACTTCCACGCCCAGCGCTTCCAAGGTTTCCAGTACTTTGTCAAGCTGGTCGGGATCCATGTCCAGCTCCATCAGAGCGTTCATGATCTCCTTGTAGGTCAGGGTTCCCTTGCGCTTTCCCAGCTCGTACAGCTCATTGAGCTTGGCTTGACGGTTATCAGGCGCGTTCGTCAAGTGTGATCCTCTCCTTCTTGCATAGGCCGATCGACGGCAAAAAACAGACAGTTCATCGTGCTTTTTTCAGTTCATTGATTCTTCTGGTCAACTGCGTGACCTCCGCCATGGCGGAACGCTTGTCCTCGCCGGACAGGCTGTTGATGGTTCGCATGATCTCCTGAATCCGGGCTTCCATGCGGGTCAGACGCATGGAGCGAACACAGTCCTGCGCCATGTGAATGATCTGATCCGTATCCTCGCTGGGCGGCGTGAACAGCAGCTTGCTGACTCGCGCCCGCGTGACCTCGTCCTCCTCGCGCTCCACCAGCGAAGCGGGAGAGGCGCCGCTTTGCAGCCCCTCATACAAGGATTTCAGCAGCGGGTCTTGAAAATCCTCCGTGGTGACAATATCTCCCGGCAGCCGCCCGGTGGCCATCAGAGAAAGCAACAGCTCCTGCGCCCGCAGTTCTTCGCCGGAAATGGCGGGAGCGGTGGAGCGGCGGGGAGCAGCAGGCTGCATTTGCCGCGTGACCTCTGCGGCGCTGGGACGGCTTGCGCCGATCTGCGCCAGCAGCACCTCGCGGCTGAACCCAGTTTGAATCATCAACTCCTGCAAATGGTTTTCCATTTCCACAGGCTCTAGGGTTGCCAAGATGCTTGCGCACGCTTTCGCATAATCGGTGCGTCCCTCCTGCGTGCTGAGGTCAAACTGCTCTTTCAGGCGGCGCATTCGGTAGGTTTCCGGCGTAAGCGCTGGCAGATGGGCGAAGCCTTCCGGGCCGTCCCGGCGAATAAATTCATCCGGGTCAAGACCGTCTGGAAAATCCAGCACCCGCGCAGGAACGCCCTCCTGCTCCAGAATGTCCAGTCCGCGCAGGATTGCGTGCTGGCCCGCGCTGTCGCCGTCGTAGCTCAGGTAGACCCGCGGGGCAAAGCGCTTGAGCAGCTTGGCCTGTTCGTTGGTCAGGGCAGTACCTAGGGTGGCCACAACGCCGGGCACGCCAAACTGCGTCAGCGATACCACGTCCATGTAGCCTTCCACCAGAATGACTCGTTCCAAGTGCCGCTCCTTGCGCAGCAGATTCGCGGCATACACACCCAAACGCTTGTTGAACACCGGCGTGTCCGAGGTGTTCAGGTATTTGGGCTGCTGATCGCCCAGCGCCCGTCCGCCAAAGGCCAGCACGTTGCCGTATTGGTCGATGATGGGGAAAATGGCGCGGTTGCGAAACATGTCGAAGGTCTTAGGTGGCCCTTGCGTGCCGTCCGCCCGCTTTTCACCTTCCTTGACCACCGTCAGGCCGCACAGGCGAAGCTCGTCCACCGAGTAGCCCTTTTCGATCAGATAGGTGGTCAGCCGATCCCAGCCCTCCGGCGCGGCTCCCAAGCCAAACTTGCGAATCACGCCGTCGCTCAGCCCGCGCTTTTGCAGGTAAGCGTAAATGGGCGCACCCTCCGGCGTGAAAAGCTCCCGGTGATAAAACTGGGCGGCTTCCCGGTTGGCGCTCAGCAGACGCTCACGCTGGTCGCGTTTGCGCTGGTAGTCGGGATCCTCCTCCATTTGGGGCAGCGGCATATGAAGCTGGTCAGCCAGAAATTTGACAGCCTCGAAAAAGGTCAGCCGTTCGATCTCCATAATGAACGAAATCACCGTGCCGCCGGCCTTGCAGCCGAAGCAGTAATAGAGCTGACGCTCCGGGTCCACGGAGAAGGAAGCCGTCTTTTCGCCGTGAAACGGGCACAGTCCCCAATACTTGTGCCCGTTTCGTTTAAGTGTCACATAGCCGGATACCACCTGCACAATATCCGCCCGGGAACGAAGCTCGTCCAGCCAAGCAGATGGAAAGCGCGATGCCATCTTTGCTTCACCTGTCCTATTCTTTCGCCACGTTCGGAAATTTTCCTTCTTTTTTCGAGAAAACGTGACGCGTATCCTGCGATTCTACGTTACAGCGCGGAAAACGCGCCGGGAATAAACAGCGACTGATACTGCCGCACGGCGTACCGATCGGTCATGCCGGAAAGAAAATCGCACACGGCGCGATCAGTGCCCTCTTTATAGCCAATCAGCAGATATTCATTTGGCATTTCGCCGGGGTGGGCGCTGTAATATTGAAACAATCCCTTCATTACATGATCGCACCGGGCTTCTTCCGCGGCACGCCATGCATCGCGGTATACGCGCTCGAACATGAATTCCCGCAGACCGTCCATGGCCGACTGCACCAGCGCTGTCATTTGCAGATGCTCCGTGTCCTGACTGCTGTACACAATATCGCGGATCATCGTGTCAATGCGTTCGCCGTGCGTCTGTCCCAAAACCTTCAAACAATCGCCTGGAAGCTCGAAGGGCTTCAGCACGCCCGCCCGAAGCGCGTCGTCGAGGTCATGGTTCAGGTAAGCGATACGATCTGCACGGCAGACGCATTCGCCCTCCAGCGTTGCGGGGGCTTGCTTACCGCTGTGGCATAGGATGCCGTCCCGTACCTCCCATGTGAGGTTCAGGCCCTCTCCCTCCTGTTCCAGCACGTCCACCACCCGCAGAGATTGTTCGTTATGCCGAAAGCCGCCCTGCATCAGCTCATCCAGCGTTCGTTCGCCGATGTGCCCGAAAGGCGTATGCCCCAGATCATGTCCCAGTGCAATGGCTTCAGTTAAATCCTCGTTTAGCCGAAGGGAGCGTGCGATGGTGCGGGCCACCTGCGCTACCTCCAGCGTGTGGGTCAGCCGGGTGCGGTAATGGTCGCCCTCGGGGGAAAGAAAGACCTGCGTCTTGAATTTCAGCCGCCGGAACGCCTTACAATGCAGAATGCGATCCCGATCCCGCTGAAAATCCGTGCGCAGCGGGCAGGGCGCAATGACTCTTGCACGCCCCCGCGACTGCACAGCCTTGCACGCACGGGGAGATAGACGTGTCAGTTCTTCCTGTTCGAACGTCTCTCGAATGGTCATGCGCAGCGCTCCTTTCTGCGAGGGTATAGTTTTTATACAACGCGGAAAGGCGGAATTCCTTCATTTTCGGTTACATAAAAATACAGGGACAGCACGCTGTCAGAGCATGTGCTGTTCCTGCAAAGGTAGGGGTACGTTTTTTGTTGGCATCTTTTGCTGTTACACGTTCGTACTGCCGCGCACGCTGGCATAAGCGGCCTGACGGTAATTCATGGGTGCGAAGGTAGGTGCGGCCTGTGCCTCTGCGCCATCGTCCACGCGCACCTGACCGGGGCGATGACCGGGCAGATAGAAGGTAACAAACTTGATAGCGTACAGGTCGCCTACGTCGTATTGCTGATTCGCATCGTCATACAGCACCACGTAGCTGGTGCCCACGGCGTACAGCAGGCCGGAACGATTGACCTGCGTGACGGTGCCGATGAGAAACGTGATGGTGACGTAATTGCCCACGTTGTCCTGCAACAGCTGCTGCATGGAGCCTTGGAACGCTTCATTATCAAAGGATGGTTCGGCGGGGACTTGAATGCCGCTGTTTTCGCTCATGCTGCAAAACCTCCCTCAAAAACCTTTGTTGCGATAACTGTATGCAAAATGCAGGAAAATCAGAACCGGGCCGCGAAATACACCGCCGATAACGCTTACAAAAGGAAGCGATGAGCATGGACGCACCTTTTTATCAACGAACTTGGATCGACATTGACTTGGACGTGCTGAAGGCGAATTACCGCACGGCGAAGTCTCTGACGAAAGCAACCGTTACCTGCGTGATTAAATCGAACGCCTATGGACACGGCGCGGTACGCGTGGCGCAGGCGTTGGCGGAGGAGGGCTGCCGCAGCTTTGCGGTCAGCTGTGCCCGGGAGGGTCTTGAGCTTCGCAAAAGCGGCTTGCAGGGTGAAATCCTTGTGATGGGTTTGACGGAAAAGCCCATGCTTCCCGTCAGCATTCGTAATGAGCTGACGCTGACCATCGGCGATCTGCAAGGCTTACGTGATGCAGAGGAGGCTGCGGCGGCACTGCAAACGGTCGCGCACGCGCATTTAGCGGCGGACACAGGTTTTCACCGGTTGGGCTTTGATGTGACGGAAGCGGCGGCGGATGCAGTCGGGGCGGAGGTGAAGCAGCTGCATTGGCTGCATGTGGAGGGTCTGTATTCCCATCTGGGACTGATTACTCCGGAGCGGGATCAAATGCAGTATGATAATCTGATGCGCATGTGGGATATGCTGCGCCAGCGCGGTGTGAATTTCACGGACGTGCATTTATGCGACAGTATTGGTCTTGTGCGGTATCCGCAATGGCACATGAGCCGTGTGCGGGTAGGTGCGCTGCTGTTCGGCGTTCGGCCCTATCATTCGGAGCATATGCCCTTTGAGGATAAGGAGACGCTGACGTTCAACACGACGATCAGTCAGGTGCGCGACGTGGCGGTAGGCGAGGTCGTGGGCTACAGCGACGATCAGGTGCTGGATCACGACGCACGGATCGCTACGCTGTGCGCGGGCTATGGTGACGGCTATCCCCGGTGCCTGTCCAATGGCCGGGGCAAGGTACTAATTCACGGCAAGCTTGCGCCGGTGGTGGGGCTGATCTGTATGGATCAGCTCATGGTGGATGTCACGGACATTCCCGAGGCGGCTCCCGGAAATGCGGCGGTGCTGCTGGGCGGAGGCATTTCCTATATGGAATATGCCGACTGGTGCCATACCAATCGAAACGAATGTATCACCATTCTGTCCCGGCGGCCTGTGCGGGTTTATCATGAACACGGGAAGATCGTCACGGTGCTGGACAGCATGATGGAGGAAAGGAGCGACGCGGAATGAAGCTGGCGGATTGGGAGAAGGAGCTTGCCGAGGTTATGCCCTTTGTCAAGGAGGTGCGCCGCAAGCTGCATCGCCATCCCGAGGTAGGCGGCGAGGAGCGCTGGACGCGGGAATTTCTGGAAGAAACGCTCCATGGCTTCGGCTTGAAAACGACACGTTTTGAGGATACCTGCTGTGTCATGACAATCATTGAGGGCACGCGTCCCGGAAAGTGCGTCGCCATTCGCGCAGACATTGACGCGCTGCCTATTCAAGAGGAAACGGGATTACCGTTTGCCTCTGAAATTCCCGGGCGGATGCACGCCTGCGGACACGACGCACACATGGCGTTGGCTTTGGGTACGGCGAAATATCTGTCCAGCCATCGGGAGAAATTCGCTGGCACGGTGAAGTTCTTCTTCGAGGCTGAGGAGGAAACTCGCGGCGGCGCGAAGCTGATGGCAGATCAGGGCTGCTTGGAAAATCCACGTGTGGATTGGGTGATCGGCCAGCATATGAATCCGCGCTATGCGGCAGGAGTGTTCTTTGCCAAGCCGGGTTTTGTCAGCGGCGCGAGCGACGAGGTGGAGATCACGGTGCGCGGCAAGAGCTGCCACGGTGCGTATCCCGAAAGCGGTGTGGACGCTATTGTGATCGCCGCGCAGGTGGTCACGGCGCTGCAAACCATGGTCAGCCGCACCATCAGTCCGCTGGACAGCGCCGTATTGACGCTTGGTACGGTGCAGGGCGGCAAGGCGTGCAATATTATCTGCGGCGAGGTGCGCATGACGGGTACGCTCCGCACGCTGTCGGACAAGACGCGGGTCATGCTGAAGGAACGCATTGCGCAGCTTGCCTCCGGCGTGGCACAGGGCATGGGCGGTGACGCAGAGGTTGTTATTACACCCGGTTACGGCGCGGTTTATAATGATGACGCGCTGTATGCCCGCATGGAGCCGCTGGCGGCGGAATTGCTGGGGGAGGACAAAATCGTCCGGCGGGAGATGCCCAGCCTCGGCGTGGAGAGCTTCGGCTATTTCCAGAAAGATACGCCCGGCGTATATTATGATCTTGGCAGCGGCGTCGGTACGGCGCTGCATACCAGCACCTTCCGCGTGGACGAGGATTGTCTGCTGCCGGGCGTGGCCATGCAATGCGCCACGGTGCTGGAGCTTTTGAAGACCTAAAAAGGAGGCACAAGGTATGAAACGGATTTTTCTTTCGGCGGACATCGAAGGAACCTGTGGCATTGCACATTGGGACGAGTCCCTGCCGGAAAAGCAGGACTACGCCCGCTTTCAGCGGCAGATGACCCGGGAAGTGGCGGCGGCCTGCGAGGGCTTCAACAAGGCCGGCGTGGAGGAAATTTTCATCCGTGACGGACACAACAACGCCCGGAATATTCTCGCGGAGGAGCTGCCGGAGAATATCGAGATCATGCGCGGCTGGGGACGCGATCCTTGGGCCATGATGACCGGCATCGACGAGAGCTTTGACGGCGTGGCGTTCACCGGGTATCATTCCGCCGCCAGCTGGGACGGAAGTCCCCTGAGCCACACCATGAATCTGGGCAATAATTATGTCAAAATCAATGACGAGCTGGCCTCCGAGCTGATGATCAACAGCCTGAGCGCCTCCTATTTCGGCGTGCCCGTGCTGCTGGTGACGGGGGATCAGATGCTCTGCGAGTGGATGAACGAGGCCTGTCCGGGGACGCTGACCGTCCCTGTCAGCCATGGCGTTGGCAACGGCTCTGTTTCCATGCACCCGGAGAAGGCGATTCGGCTCATCCGCGAAACCGCGGAGGCCGCCGCGTCGCTGGACCCTGCGCTGTGTCTGTTCCCCATGCCGGAGCACTTCGAGGTGGAGATCAATTACCGCAAGCATACGGACGCAAAGGGTAACAGCTTCTATCCCGGTGCGCGGCTGGACGGCACGACCACGGTCATTTATGAAAGCGACGACTGGCTTGACTGCCTGAAATTCTTCCATTTTTGCATGTAAACAATCGGCTTATGAGGCGAGAGATAGGGCTCTCTCGCCTCTTTTGCATACGGAAATGGCTCTCTTGGACAATTTGTGAAAAATGTGGCGACAGCCTTGCGTTACTGTCCAGCTTTTCTCCCGAATTGTGCAAAAAAGACTTGCCAGCTGCTTCCATATGTTTTATAATACACTAGGATAAATTGGTCGGATGGGGCGAAGCTTGAATGAATATGCGGTCAATGTCTGGGAAACGCATAGAAGCGGGAAAACGGATAAGCGTCTGATACATGAGGTATCGGTGCTTGTTCGTTTTTTCACAAAAGAGAGCCGTACCCCGCAATAGAAATACGGAGGGATTTATTGATGAGTAAGGTACATGTTTTTGACCATCCTCTGATCCAGCATAAGCTGAGCCTCATGCGCGACAAGAATACCGGTGCGAAGGAATTCCGCGAGCTGCTGGAGGAGATCTCCATGCTGATGGTCTATGAAGTGACCCGCGACCTGCCCACCGAGGAAGTGGAAGTGGAGACCCCCATCTGCAAGTGCAAGACCCGGATGCTGGCCGGTAAGAAGCTGGGCATTGTGCCGATCCTGCGTGCTGGCCTTGGCATGGTGGACGGCGTGACTACGCTGGTTCCTGCCGCTCGTATTGGTCATATCGGCCTGTACCGCGATCCGCAGACGCTGGAGCCTGTGGAATACTACTGCAAGCTGCCTGTGGATGCGCAGAATCGTGAACTGCTGGTACTGGATCCCATGCTGGCCACCGGCGGAAGCGCCAGCGCGGCCATTGGTTTCCTGAAGCAGCGCGGCTGCAACCACATTCGTCTGGTGAACCTGATCGCTGCTCCCGAGGGCATTGCACGCGTGCAGAAGGATCATCCCGATGTGGATATTTATGTGGCTGGCTTAGATGAAAAGCTGAATGATCATGGTTATATCGTGCCGGGCTTGGGCGACGCGGGCGATCGCCTGTTTGGCACGAAGTAATAGGAACCACTGGCTCCGAAAAAACAACACCGGGGAGCGTACTCCCTAAATAGAAAGGTGGTGATTGGTTTGTCGCTGGAAATTCTGCAAAGCATCGAGCGGGCGGAAAGTCAGGCGGAGCAGGTGCGCGGCGATGCGCAGCGAGCGGCACGGGACATGCTGAAAAGCGTGGAAGCGGCCTGTGTAGCCCACGAGCGTGCCGCAGCCATCGAGCACCGCGGACTGTATCAGCAACTGATGGAGCAGAACCGCGTTTCGGTGGAGGGCGAGTTGGCCAAGAAGAGCCAGACGCTGGCCAAAGAACGCGCCGCCCTGTGCAGGGATGCGGAAACACGGCTGGATCAGGCGGCAACCCAGATCTTCGAAAGGATCGTGCATCATGGCCATAGTTGAAATGAAACGAATTGAGCTGCTGGCCATGCGGCAGGATCAGCGAAAACTCCTCAAAGCCATGCAGAAAATGGGCTGCGTGGAGGTAAGCCCCATCAAGGATGAAGCGCTCAAGGCCTATCAAAGCAAGGATTCCGCACGTCTGCAGCAGCTGGACAGCCTGATGGAGCGCTTGCGCTGGACGATCGGCCAGTTGTCCCAGTACAACAAGCAGAAAGCACCCTTCATGGGCAATCTGCCGGACGCGGAGCCGCAGGAGATCGCCTATATCCAGAGCCATGAAGCCGAGATGATTGCAATCATCGACAAGGCGGAAGGGCTGGAGAAGACGGGCGGCGACTTGAAGGGTCAGTTAGCGCGATTGCAGGTGGCGCAGGAGCAACTGCTTCCGTGGCAAAAGCTGGATATTCCTGTTAAGGAGATTCATGCCAGCCGCGATGTGCTGCAATTCGTCGGCACGATGAACAAGGCGGGCGTGAAGGCGCTGAACGAGCAGTTTGCCGGTCAGCCGCTGTATGTGCAGGTGCTGGGGGAGGAACGGGATAACGTCTACCTCTGGCTGGCGGCGCACGTCTCGCTAAAGCAGGAACTGACTGCGGTCATGAAGAGCGGCAACTTTGCTCCGGCCCAGTTTGGCGACATGCAGGGCACGGTGCAGCAGCAGCTAGACGCATATGAGAACAAACGCGCAGAGCTGCAGGGAGCCTCGGAAGCGCTGGTCACGGAATGGAAAACGCTTTCGAAGCAGCTGACCCGACTGAAGATTTGGTTCGATTTACTGCAAATCGAACGAGATCAGGCAGATGCGGCTCAGCGCACCATCGGAACAGGCGCTGCCTTCCTGATGCGTGGCTGGGTGCCGACCTCGCTGGCGGACAAGGTGACGGAGGAACTGAAGAAGCTCTCGCCCACCTGTGCCGTAGAGGTCTATGCGCCGGAGGAGGGCGACGAACCGCCGGTACTCCTGCACAACAATAAGCTTGCTTCTCCCTTTGAGACGGTTGTTACGGGCTTTGCACTGCCTGCGCCCGGGAGCGTTGATCCTACCGCCGTCATGGCGCCCTTTTATGCGCTGCTCTTCGGCATGATGCTGTCGGACGCGGGCTATGGCCTTGTCATGGCGCTGGCGATTCCGTTGCTCATCAAGCTGAAGAAGCCGGGCAAAAACAGTCAGAAGCTGCTGTGGGTGCTGTTCTACAGCGCCATTGCCACGGTGTTCTGCGGCGCGGTGTATAACACTTGGTTTGGCTTCAACCTGCCGATTAAGAGCATTCTCGATCCCATCAACGACCCCATGCCGGTCATGGTGGTATGTATGGGTGTGGGTGTCATCCACCTGTTTGCAGGCCTCGGCGTGGGCATGTACATGAACGTCAAGCGAGGCAAGCCGCAGGATGCGATTTTTGACCAGCTCAGCTGGATGCTGCTGGTCAGCGGCCTCATCATGCTGGTGCTGGGCGGCACCATTGGCGAAATCGGCAAGTGGATGGCGATCGTCGGCGTGGCGATCATCCTGATCTGGGCGGGACGCGCCAAGAGCAAGAATCCCTTCAAGCGGCTCATCAGCGGCTTGGGTGCGCTCTATGGAGCGACCAGCTGGATCTCGGATATCCTGTCTTACATGCGTCTGTTCGGTATGGGTCTGGCGACCGGCGTTATCGGCATGGTGATCAACCAGCTGGTGGGCATGGTCTTCTCGGGCGGCATCGTGGGCGCGATTATCGGCAGCGTACTGTTCGTCGGCGCGCACGCGTTCAATTTGGGCATCAATGCGCTGGGCGCTTACGTGCATTCCTGCCGCTTGCAGTACATTGAATTCTTCGGCAAGTTCTATGAGGAGGGCGGCGTTGCCTTCCGTCCGCTTACGTATCAGACGCGCTATGTGAACATTCACGAGGCGTGAAGAAAAGAGAGACAATCAAAAGGAGGATACAACTATGGAATGGGGTCTGGTTCTCGCGTTTGTTGCCGCCGCGCTGGCGGTTGTGCTGCCCGGCATGGGTTCCTCGAAGGCTGTGGGTGCTTGCGGTGAGACCGCTTCCGGCGTTTCTACCGAGAATCCCGAAGTGAACTCTAAGCTGCTGGTTTTGCAGCTGCTGCCCGCTACGCAGGGTATTTACGGCTTCCTGATCGCCGTTATCATTATGATCAACACCGGTATCCTGTCCGGCAATCTGGCGAGCGTGTCTCTGGTGCAGGGCTTGGAGCTGGTCATTGCGGCGCTGCCTATTGCGATCGTTGGCTACTTCTCTGCGCTGAAGCAGGGCAAGGTTGCCTCTGCCGCCATGCTGATGACCGGCAAGCGCCCCGAAATGAGCGGTAAGGGCATCACCATGACCGTTATGGTCGAGACCTATGCCGTGCTGGCGCTGCTGGTTTCCTTCCTGGCCGTGAACGCCATCAAGCTGTAAGAAAGGCTGAACGCGCATGAACGCACAAGCGATCTTGGATAAAATTTTGCAGGACGCGAAGGAAAGCGCCTCCGCGACCCTGCGGGATGCCGACGATCGTGCTAAGGAAATGGAAGCTGCCGCCGACAAGCGGATTGCCGCGGCTCGTGCCAAAACAGAGGCGCAGGCCCGGCAAGACGCGGAGGCTGCCACGGCGCGTATGCAGCGCATGGCAGAGCTGGACGAGCGTAAGCTGCTGCTGGCGGATAAGCGCCGCATGATGGATCGCGCCTTCGAGTTGGCGCTGGCCAAGATGAAGGCCATGCCCGCCAAGCAGGCTCGCGCTTTCCTGCTGGATGCGCTGACGGAGCTGGCGGAGGGCGGCGAGACCCTGATTGTGGGGGCGGACAACGACGGCTGGATGGACGATCAGTTCCTTCAGGATGCCAACGCCGCACTTGCAGCGAAGGGCAAGACTGCGGCGCTGACCCTTGGCAGCGAAAAACGCAAGGGAGTCAGCGGCTTGATCCTTGCCAAGCACGATACGGAAATCAACTGCACCTATGAAGCTTTCCTGACCAGCGAACGGCTGGAGATGGAGGCGCAGGTGGCGCAGACCTTGTTCCCCGGGGAATGAACCTAACCGATTTCAAGGAAAGGAGGGCTGGCAATGCCGCAGGAAAGCGTAAACTATGCTGTGGGAGTATTGAGCCTGAAGCAGCGTGAAGCCATGGATGCCAGTCGTCTGGAAAGACTGCTTTCCGCCTCAGGCTATGAGGAAGCAAAGCGTACCCTTTCGGAGATCGGGTGGTCCAGCGCGGAGGAGGCGGACTACGAGCAAATGGCTCTGGACCGGGTGGCTCAGGCCAGCACGCTGGTTCGTTCTCTCTCCACCGATGAAAAGGTCACGGATTGTTTCCTGCTGAAATATGACATTGCAAATTTAAAAATGCTGCTGAAGGCCCGCTGCTTGGGCATTTCGGCAGACTATCTGTCCCAGAGCGGCACCCTTCCCGTCGAGACGCTCCGTCATGCGGTTGCCGATCACGGCTATAAAATGCTGCCCGTGCCCTTGTGCCGGGCCATGGAGGAGCTGGAGCAGGAGCTGCTGGTGGAGGTCGATCCGCTGCTGATCGATGTGAAGCTGGATCGGGCGATGTTCGAACTGATCTTTGAGAGGCTGAACAAGACCCGCTGTCCCGCAGCGGCGGCATATTTCCGCGGCCGGGTGGATCTGCTCAACGCGATCACCCTGCTGCGTCTGCACCGCATGGGTCGGGACGAGGACTTCCTTGATCGCGTGCTGCTTCCCGGCGGCACCATCACGGAAACGGCTTGGCACACGGTTTGGGCGGACACGGAGAAGCTGCCGGGTCTGGTGAAAAGCTATGGCACGAAGGTGGAGGATGCGGCGCGGCTTGCCGTGCGCGACTTCAACCATCTGCCGGGACTGGAAAAAGCCATGGATAACGCGCTGCTGGCGATGTTCACCCAGTATAAGCACGACTTGATGCGCTTTGAGACCATCGTGGGCTACCTGCTGGCGGTGGAACGCGAGGCGAGCGCGGTGCGGCTGGTGATGGCGGGCAAGCAGAACGGCTTTGACATGGATGCCATCCGGGAAAGGCTGCGTGATCTCTATGGCTGAAAACAACACTCGCATGGGTGTGGTGGGGGAGCGGGACGCTGTGCTGGCCTTTAAGGCGGTCGGTATGCGCGTTATTGCCGTGGAAACCCCGGAGCAAACCACCGCAGCCCTGCATCGACTGGCAACCGAGGGCGTGCCGGTGATCTTCATCACTGAGAGCTGCGCTCGTCAAGTGCCGGAGGCTTTGGAAAAATACAAGACCATGTCGGAAACTGCCGTGATTCCCATCCCGGGAAGTCAGGGTACGGACGGCTATGGTATGCGCCGGGTGAAGGCCAATGTGGAAAAGGCCATCGGCGCGGATATTCTGTTCAATAATGAGGAAAAGGGGGTTTGACCATGGCACAGGGAACCATTGTAAAGGTTGCCGGCCCCTTGATTGTCGCGGAAAACATGGCCGACGCCCGAATGTATGACGTGGTGCGCGTGAGCCGTGACCGCCTCGTGGGCGAGATCATCGAGCTGCGCGGCGACCGCGCCTCCATTCAGGTTTATGAGGAGACTGCGGGCCTCGGCCCCGGGGAGCCTGTGGAATCCACCGGCGCTCCGCTTTCCGTGGAGCTGGGACCGGGCCTGATCGAGTCCATCTTTGATGGCATTCAACGCCCGCTGACAGTCATTCGGGATCAATGCGGCGAGCGTATCCGCCGTGGCATTGAGGTCCCTAGCCTGAACCGCGAAAAGGAGTGGGGCTTCGAGCCCAAGGTCGTCAAGGGTGACAAGGTTGAGGCAGGTTCTGTGCTGGGCACGGTGCAGGAAAGCGCCGTTGTGGAGCACAAGATCATGGTGCCCTATGGCATCAGCGGCACAGTTACGAAGATTTATAAGGGCCCGGCGAAGCTGGAAGATGTAATCGCCGTGGTGAAGGACGACAAGGGCGAGGAGCATAACATTACCATGCTTCAGCGCTGGCCTGTCCGCCGCGGCCGTCCTTATAAGGAAAAGCTTGCGCCTCAAGCGCCCATGGTAACGGGACAGCGCGTTATTGATACGTTCTTCCCCATTGCCTCCGGCGGCGTGGCGGCAGTTCCCGGCCCCTTTGGCTCCGGCAAGACCGTCGTGCAGCACCAGCTAGCAAAGTGGGCGGATGCAGACATCATCGTCTACGTGGGCTGCGGTGAACGTGGCAACGAGATGACGGACGTGCTGATGGAGTTCCCGGAGCTGCATGACCCGCGCACCGGCGAAAGCCTGATGAAGCGTACCGTGCTTATAGCAAACACGTCGGACATGCCCGTTGCGGCGCGTGAAGCGTCGATATACACCGGCATAACCATCGCCGAGTACTTCCGC
>USCW01000006.1 GCA_900553315.1 uncultured Eubacteriales bacterium | reverse complement strand
AGACGTGCGAAACTCCCTCAAGCCGCAAAAATAGCCCCGTCCGTGTGCCGCCTTCCCCCATGCCTCCGTTCCTTCTCCTATTCCCCTTGCCCCTGCACAAAAAAAGGAGGAACCACCCGCGCGGTTCCTCCTTCGTTTTCTCCCTCTTTACAGCAGCTGAATATGCGTCGCCTCGCACACCTTCACCACATCCTCCGGCCAGAGCGACGCTTGTACCTCGCCTACATGCGCTTTGCGCAGGAAGTATACGCACATCCGACTCTGCCCAATGCCGCCGCCGATCGTCTGCGGCAGCTCGCCCCGCAGCAGCGCCGCCTGAAACGGCAGCTTCGCCCGCTCCTCGCAGCCGCGAATCGCTAACTGACGCTTCAGCGCCTCCGGGTTCACGCGAATGCCCATGGAGCTGACCTCCAGCGCAATGTCCAAAGGCTTGTAATAAAGCAGAATGTCGCCGTTCAGCGTCCAGTCATCGTAGTCCGGGGCACGGCCGTCGTGAATCTTTCCCGAACGCAGCGCACCGCCGATGCCCATCAGGAACACCGCACCGTGCTCCTTCGTGGCAAGGTATTCCCGTTCCTTCGCCGTTTTATCCGGATAGCGGTCTTCCAATTCCTGCGTCGTCACAAAGGCGATATGCTCCGGCAGCTCGGGGGTGATGTGCGGATAATGGGCGCAGACGTATTCCTCCGTGGCGCGGAGGGTGGCGTAAATCTTCTCCACCACGCTGCGAAGCATGGCCTCGTTCCGCTCGTCCGGGCCGAGAATGCGCTCCCAGTCCCATTGATCGACAAAAATAGAATGAATGTTGTCTGTTACCTCGTCCCGGCGGATGGCGTTCATGTCGGTATACAGTCCCTCGCCCGGCTGAAAGCCGTAGTCCCGCAGAGCCAGCCGCTTCCATTTGGCCAACGACTGCACGATCTCCGCCGTTTCGCCCGTTTCCAGAATATCGAAGGACACCGGGCGCTCCACGCCGTTCAGGTTATCGTTCAGGCCGCTTTGGGGCGTGACCATGATGGGGGCGCTGACGCGGACGAGGTTCAGCGCCTTGGCCAGTTCGCGCTCGAAAAAGTCCTTGACCAGCTTGATGGCTATCTCCGTGTCCCGCGTGTTCAGCACGGGGTTATAATCCCGGGGAATAATCAGGTTCATAAGGCTCGATCCTTTCCCTAATAAGCTGTATGCTGGGATTATAACACAGTCCCGAACGAAAGAAAACCATGCGTTTGCCCCTTGCAAAGACTTGTGCGCTATTGTATAATAGCTCTGCAATAGGTTCCCGCGACGAGGGGAAACGAATCCGTTCTGGGCGCAAAGAGAGCCGTCGGGCAGGTGCGAGACGGCGGCCGGGGCGGAGGCTCCATTCCCCCATGGGGCAGGCGATGAGTCTGCGGGTGCGCTCCCTTACAGCGCTTGAGAGGCTGTGCTTTTTTTGAAGTACAGCAAGCCGGGTGGCAACGCGAGTCCATCGTCCCAGGCAGGGACGGGGGCTTTTTCTTTTTCCCGACGCACGAACAATATAAGGAGGATTTTTCCATGCTGGACATCAATCTGCTCCGCAACGACCCCGAAAAGGTAAAGGAGAACATTCGCAAGAAGTTCCAGGATCAAAAGCTGATGCTGGTGGACGAGGTCGTGGCGCTGGACAAGGAATACCGCGAGTCCCGTCAGCAGGCGGACGCGCTGCGCAATCAGCGCAAGACGCTTTCCAAGCAGATCGGCGGTCTGCTGGCCAAGGGCCAGAAGGACGAGGCCGAGGCCACCAAAGCGAAGGTTGCCGCGCTGGCGGACGATCTGGCTGCTTTGGAGGAAAAGGAAGAGCAGCTGCAGGGCGAGATCAAGAAGCGCATGATGGTCATCCCGAACATCATTGACGACAGCGTTCCGATCGGCAAGGACGACAGCCAGAATGTGGAGCTGGAGCGCTTCGGCGAACCGAAGGCGCCGGATTTTGAGGTGCCCTATCATGTGGACATCATGGAGCGGCTGAACGGCATTGATTTGGACGCGGCCCGCAAGACCTCCGGCAACGGCTTCTATTATTTGATGGGCGATGTGGCTCGTCTGCACTCCGCCATTCTGAGCTATGCCCGTGATTTCATGATCGACCGCGGCTTCACCTATGTGGTGCCTCCGTTCATGATCCACAGCGAAGTGGTGAACGGCGTGATGAGCTTCTCCGAGATGGAGAACATGATGTACAAAATCGAGGGTGAGGATCTGTACTTGATCGGCACCTCCGAGCACTCCATGATCGGCAAGTTTATTGACACGATCTTGGACGAGAGCAAGCTGCCCATTACCCTGACGAGCTATTCTCCCTGCTTCCGCAAGGAGGTTGGCGCGCACGGTATTGAGGAGCGCGGCGTATACCGCATTCACCAGTTCGAAAAGCAGGAAATGATCGTGCTGTGCAAGCCGGAGGAGAGCATGGAGTGGTTCCGCCGCCTGTGGCAGAACACGGTGGACTTCTTCCGCACGCTGGATATTCCGGTGCGCACGCTGGAATGCTGCTCCGGCGACTTGGCCGACCTGAAGGTGAAGAGTCTGGACGTGGAGGCGTGGAGCCCCCGTCAGCAGAAGTATTTCGAGGTGGGCTCCTGCTCCAATCTGGGAGACGCACAGGCTCGCCGCTTGCAGATTCGCGTGAAGGGCGACGACGGTCAGAAGTATTTCGCCCACACCCTGAACAACACCGTGGTGGCTCCGCCCCGTATGCTGATCGCCTTCCTTGAGAACAATCTCCAAGCCGACGGCACTGTCCGCATCCCCGAAGCCCTCCGCATGTACATGGGTGGAAAAGATCATATCGAGTAAGAGCTTTGCGAGGGAGAACACTTCTCTATGGAGATGTGCTCTCCCACACCCCCTCTCCCGAAGAGCGGCAGGCGGCGCTGGATAAGTTGTCCGCTGAAGATATAGCTGCGGAGGCGGATGCCGCGAAGGAACGTGTTTCTACGCTGGATGCTTCATGCTTTTTCATCTGTATAAATTCGGCACTGCGTTCATAGAACGCAGTGCCGAATTTTATGTTGCCTTTCTATCGCAATGATAGCAACTGTAAGGACGCTTTCAAAACTTCAGCGACATGTCCTCGCTATCCTCCGCCAGATACCTTGCATAACTATCGGAAAGATACTTCGTTGAATAAATGAAATACGTCCCCTTGCGGCTGGTATATTCCGTAATGTCACTGTTTTCCGGCTTGCGGCGCAGCTCTGCCACAGCGTTTTTCACTTGAATCAGCGTGTAGCCATAGGGGTTCTTGCCGAAATCCTTGCCGCGGGTGGGGCGGGGATACCGCTGGGAATCATAGCGCACCAGCGTCAGCACCGTGTTGGGAATGTCCTTGGCTTCCTCCAGCGCAATGGCGCGGACGTAGTTGTGTGCTAGCAGCGGATAGGTGTAATAGTAATTGGCCTTTGCTCCCTCGTACACGCAGATGTCATGGAAGGTCTCCTGCTGACGAGCCTCGTCCATCAGCTGCTGCACCTCCTCGGGGGGCATGGCGGCATTCTCCGCCAGCTGTTCCAGCGTGATAGGACGCTTGTGCGCACCCATATAGCGCACATACTCCACCAGCGTTTCCAGTATTTTTTGATGGCGCTCTTCTTCAGTCATTTCCGCCGCGGGGGCTTCGCCCTCGGTCGCTGGGGTTGTATCCTGCTTTTCCTGCTCGTCCATAAGCTCCTCCTGTTAAAAAGGGCGCCGGAGCATTTGCCCCAGCGCCCAGATGATTTACAGTATAGGTATCTGCCTGCGGCTGGTAAGAGCATTCGTCAGGCACAGACCCTTTTCCTGCTTAGGCAGGCAGCAGGCCAGCGGCTTCCAGCTCGTCGGCAACCTTGCCCAGGCCAAAACTCTCCAGCGTCGCGCGGGTGGGGATGCCGGTCTTCACGTCCCAGCCGAACTCGGTGTAGAACATGTCCAGTGCCTTTTCCCAGTCCTCGCGGTCCAGCTTGGTGGTGCCCTCGGTGAAGGGCTGCTTGTCGGGATCGCGGTCGAACACCCAGTCGCTCAGGGGATCGTGATCCTCGCGCAGGTTCTTGGAGCCCATCTCCAGGGCGGTCATGGCGCGGTGCAGCTGCAGCACCTTTTCACCAATGCGATCCACTTCCTCCTCGGTGTATTCCACGCCGGTGGTGGCGGAGATCAGCTGGGCTTCCAGGCTGGTGTCACCCTCATAGCCGCGCTCCTTGCAGGGAGAGAACAGCATGGGCCACACCCAGTTGCACAGGGTCGCCATGTCATGCACATCGTTGCGGACGATGGCCCACTTGGCCCACTTGGCACGGTTCTGGGTCATGGGAGTGTAGTTGGCGGGCTTGTTGTAGCAGCCCTCGCCGAACTTCTTTTCCAGCACGGACTGAATGATGTCCACCGGCAGACCGTTGCCGATGCAGTTCTGGTGCGTGTGGCACATGGGGTCGCGGTTGAACAGAATGTTGATCAGCGCACCCACCTGGCCCATGGACTCGGAGGAGTGGTGCAGGCCAATGCCCATCTTCTTCAGGATGAACTTATAGCTCTGATTGTAAAAGTTTTCGTCTAAGCCCCACTTCTTGGTCAGACGCACAGCACCCTCGCCCAGGGTGGCAAACTCGCCCTGCTTGGTGGAGATACGCTTGATCATCTCATCGGCCCAGCGAGGATCGCCGTCCTTCATCAGATCCCACGGAATCTCCTTGTACTCGTCTGCGGGCAGCACCTTCTCGAAGATGCCGTTGTTCCAGCAGTAAGAGAAATAGTTATCCATTTCGCCGTAGGCGCACCACAGGCCATAATCGTCCATCACCTGCGCGATGTGGAAGCCCAGCACGGTGGCTGCGTCACCCTCGTTCTCAAAGTCATGGGTGCCAGCCGGATAGAAGCCCTTAGCATGAGAGGTGGCAAAGCACACGGCGCTTACATCGGTCTCCAGGCCGTACTTCTGCAATTCAGGCAGACGCACCTGGCTGACGCAGCGGATGGGGCAGCTCTGACAGCCGCCATCCTTCACGGTATGCTTGTACACATCGCGGTAGAAGAAGTTGCCGGTGCTGTTGCGCATACCAACGGCATTGATGTCGCCGGGCTTCTGCTCGCCGGTGGGAACTGCGCCGCCGATGCCCATTTCCCAGTTCTGATCGGGGCCGCCCTGCCAACGGGTCCAGGACACATATTCATTCCAGCTCTGCTGCGTGGAAGGCACAACGTGGTTGTTGTTCGCGCCGATCAGCTCAGCCAGCTGATAGCGATACAGATCCAGCAGCTTTTTGGGATCCGCCACGGAAATGGACTTTTCGCCGTAGATGGCGATGGCCTTCAGCTTCTTCGCACCCCAGACATAGCCCGCGCCAGCGCCGGCGGCGTGGTTCACGTCGTTCAGGATGATGGAGGAGCGCACCATGTTGTCGCCGGCGGTACCCGTGCAGCACACGCAGTACTGAGAACCGGCAGCCTCGCCGATGACGCGGGCCGTCTCGCGGGTACCCTTGCCCCACAGGTCGGCAGCGTCGTTGAACTCAATCTTATCGTCGTTGATCTTCACCCACACAGGGGTATCGGACGCGCCCTCGACAATGATCGCATCATAGCCGCTGTACTTGATGTGGGGGCCGAAGTGACCGCCCATGTGCGCATCCACTACCAGAGGCTTCTCCATCATGGGAGAAAGGAAGGTTATGTTGGTACGGCCGGAGCAGGGGGAACCAGCACCAGTCAGGGGGCCGGCCGCCATGACCATCTTCATCTCAGGCGCGGCGGGATCGGTGCCGACGGGCACTTCATCGTGAATGATGGCGTAGCCCAGACCCATGCCGCCCAGCCACTCCTCGTTGTACTTGTTATCTTCAATGCTGGCCGTCTTGGTGGTCAGGTTCAGGCGCAGCAGCTTGCCAGTCCATCCATAAGGCATATGTCAAAATCCTCCTTCGTTCGCTTGAGCTTACTCAGCCGCCATGGCCTCTGCGACCTCTTCCCAGGTGCAGACCTTCAGCGCACCACAGGGACACATGGACGCGCAGTAGCCGCAGGCCACGCACTTGGTGGAATGCTTCGCTTCGGGGTCAACGGTGGGCATGCCGTAGGGGCAAGCCGCCGCGCACGCACCGCAGCCAACGCACTTGCTTTCGTCGATCATACGGGTGCCGGTCTTCTCGTCCACATAGATGGCCTTCACGGGACAGGCCTTCAGGCAGGCGGGATCTGCGCACTGATGGCAGGTATCGGGCTTGTAGTTGAAATCGGCATACACGCCGCCCTTGCCGTCGTGGTTATTGCCCAGGTACAGGTTGCGGGTCATTTTCACGCGGCTGATGAAAGGCATTGCCTTGCCGTCGTTCAGCAGGGTGCAGTTGATTTCGCAGCGTCCGCAGCCGGTGCAGCGGGCGGCGTTGGACACCAGCACACCCTGTGCGGTTGCGTAAACGCTGACGGCGCCCGCCTCGGCCTCGGCCTTGGTCGCGCCAAAGAGCTGCATCAGGGGCGTGGAGGCCGCGATGCAGGCAGTGCCCTTACCCATGAGTCGCATAAACTCACGGCGGGTAACTTCCTTGTCGAACACTTTCATGGACATATCCTTCCTCCTCTGTTGTTTCTGCCCCCGGCGGCGAAAAAGTCAAGGCAAGCAAAAAGGAAGCAAGCCCTACGCGCGGCACTGCACGACGGACTTACTTCCTTTGCATACGGCAGGCGTACCAATTGCTCGGCGCACCCATAGACCTGCCCCGGCCTTGAAGGTCGCTCAGGTTCGGAATTGATTTTAGTTTAACGCAGGCCCCTTGGGTTAGTCAACTTTTACTTGATAGGCAATCTGCATAAATTCCTTTGGTTTTTTGTTACATTTTGGAGTATACATATCGATCATCCCGAAAACTTGTCATGCTGGAAACAGGCTCCGTTCCTGCCACATCCCGGTACAGCGTCAGTTTTCCGTGCCGTCCGTGACGCGCACGGATAGCCGACGCAAGCCGCTTGCATGGGGGCCAGGGGCCGGCACGCCGTATGGAAACCTCGCCGCCCCCCCCGGCAGCATTGGGTTCCCTCCCCCTGCGCGAAAGGAACTCGCGCGTCCGCCGACGCACGAAACTCCCTCAAGCAACACACCGAATCCTGCCTGTATGCCGCCTCCCTCACACGCCAAACATTACGCTTCGCATTCCAAATACATTATTTCCCCTCCCACACAGGTTCCCCTTTCCTCTAACAATTCCATATCTTTAACACATAGAAAGTCGCAAAAGCTCATGATTTCCGAGTCAATAAGTCGGAAATAACAGCCGCGAAATCAACAAAAAAAGATAAAATTTTCGCAAAGTCCTTTTCATATCCCTAAAAATGTGTTATATTATTAACAGGCTGATCGGGAACCACCCGATGCGCACCTCCGCAAGCGATCGAATATCCTTGCGGCAGTTACGCAGGGCCATTTTGTTTGAAGCTTATTGACAAAAAAATATCGTTAAGTTTCAGTCAAATGGTTTAGCCTTGAAAATCCCTGTGAAACAGCAAACAATCACCACCAACGACATGCATTGGGAGGAATTTGTACATGGGCAAGAAAGTAACGATCATCGGCGCGGGCAGCGTCGGCTCTACCATCGCCTATACCATGGCGGTGAACGGCATTGCAACAGAAATCGTGATGATCGACATCAACGAGGCCAAGGCCATGGGCGAGGCGCTGGACATCCGTCAGGGCGTGCCCTTCTGCCCGCCGGTTTCCATCTACGCGGGCAGCTATCCCGAGGCAGAGAATTCCGACATCGTGATCCTGACCTCCGGCGTGGCCCGGAAGCCCGGTCAGAGCCGTCTGGAGCTGGCTCAGACCAACGTGAATATCACCAAGGCCATTATTCCGCAGATTGTCAAGTACGCCCCCAACGCTATCTATATTATTGTATCCAACCCCGTGGATATTCTGACCTATGTCTTTAACAAGGTTTCTGGGCTGCCGGAGAAGCACATTATCGGCTCCGGTACGATCCTGGATACCGCCCGCCTGCGTGCCCGCATCGCGGAATATTACAACATCAACCAGCAGAACGTCCATGCCTACGTGTTTGGCGAGCATGGCGACTCCTCCTTCGTGCCGTGGTCGCTGGGCAATATCTCCAACATTCCGATCGACCGCTACGCGGAGAGCCTGACCAACGCGGACATGATGGAGCCTAAGCTGGTGCATTCCGAGGTGGAAACCTATATCCGCAAGTCCGGCGGCAAGATCATTGAGCGCAAGGGCGCGACCTTCTACGCGGTGGCGGTTTCCGTGTGCCACATCTGCAAATGCATCTTCTCCGGCGCTGATACCACCATGACCGTGTCCACCATGATGCATGACGAATATGAGGGCATTGACGACGTATGCCTGAGCACGCTGACCATCGTGGGCGCGGACGGCATTGCGGGCAAGATCGTTGCGCCGCTGACCCCCGAGGAGGAGCTGGCGCTGAGCAAGAGCGCGGCCAGCCTGCGGGCGGTCATCAACGGCATTCAGCTATAAAACATCAGCATTCCCGGCGCTCCGAGCGGGTCGCCGGGAATGACCATGAAAAAAGAAGAAAGCAGGATGAGCACAATGGATTACCGTATTGAGCATGACTCCATGGGCGAGGTCAAGGTGCCCGCCGATAAATATTGGGCCGCGCAGACGGAGCGCAGCCACGAGAACTTCCTGATCGGCGTGGGCATCGAGACCATGCCCCGGGAGATCACCCATGCCTTCGGTGTGCTGAAGAAGGCCGCGGCCATGGCGAACCATGACCTGAAGCCCGAGAAGCTGACCGACGAGAAGCTGACCGCCATTTCTCAGGCCTGCGACGAGGTCATGAGCGGCAGTCTGAACGAGCATTTTCCGCTGGTGGTGTGGCAGACGGGCTCCGGCACCCAGAGCAACATGAACGCTAACGAGGTCATTGCCAATCGCGGCAATGAGATCGCCGGGAAGAAGCTGCTCCACCCCAACGACGACATTAACATGAGCCAGTCCTCCAATGATACCTTCCCCACGGCGATGCACATCTCTGCGGTGATCGCCATTGAGGATAAGCTCTTCCCGGCCATTGACCAGCTGGTGGCCACCTTCAAGCGCTTGGAGGAGGAGAACGAGGGCATCGTCAAGTCCGGCCGTACCCACTTGCAGGACGCGACGCCCATTAAGTTCTCCCAGGAGATCAGCGGCTGGCGCGCTTCGCTGGAAAAGGACAAGAAGATGCTGGAGCTGGCCCTGCCGGAGCTGAAGGAGCTGGCGCTGGGCGGCACCGCCGTCGGCACTGGTCTGAATGCTCCCAAGGGCTTCGACGTGAAGGTGGCAGAGGCGGTCTCTCAGATCACCGGCAAGCAGTTCGTGACCGCTCCCAATAAGTTCCACGCCCTGACCAGCAAGGACGAGATCGTCTTTGCCCACGGCGCGATGAAGGCGCTGGCAGCGGACCTGATGAAGATCGCCAACGATGTGCGCTGGCTGGCCTCCGGCCCCCGCGACGGTCTGGGCGAAATCTTCATCCCGGAAAACGAGCCCGGCTCCTCCATTATGCCCGGCAAGGTCAACCCCACCCAATGCGAGGCCGTGACCATGGTGGCTGTGCAAGTGATGGGCAACGATGTGGCTGTCGGCATGGCGGCCTCCCAAGGTAATTTCGAACTGAATGTGTTCATGCCCGTATGTGCCTATAACTTCCTGCAATCCGCCCGTCTGCTGGCGGAGGTCATGGTGTCCTTCAACAAGAACTGCGCGGTGGGCATCAAGGCCAACAAGGAGAAGATGCACCATAACCTGCATAACTCCCTGATGCTGGTGACGGCGCTGAATCCCTATATCGGCTATGAAAACGCCGCCAAGACCGCCAAGAAGGCCTACAAGGAGAATATCTCCCTGAAGGAAGCCTGCGTGGCGCTGGGCTTCCTCACTGCCGAGAAATTCGACGAGGTTTTCCATCCCGAGGAGATGGCGTAAAAGCACGAATTATGCTATGCTAATTGCGCAGAGAGCGCGCATGAAGCATAAGTGAGCATCAAAACATGCGCTGCCGAAACGATCGAGCCGAGGTGAATCACGATGGATGAATGCTGGAGCAGACTGTACGACGCGGCGAGGGCCGTGCTGAATCCACGGAAGATTTCCGAGTGGCTGGAGGCCGGGGGCGTTGCGGCGGCGGTCGAGGCGGAATCCGGACGCATCTATACGGGCGTTTGCGTGGACGGCGCATGTACGCTGGGTGTTTGTGCCGAGCGGAATGCGATTTTCAACATGATTACCAGCGGCGAGAGCAGGATCAAGCGCGTGATCGCCGTTGGCTGGGACGGAAAGACAATGCCTCCCTGCGAGGCCTGTCGGGAGCTGATGGCCCAGCTGATGCCAAAGGATTACCGAGGCATCGAAATCATGCTGAACAACGAAAAGAATGAAATTGTGACCCTCGGCGCACTCACGCCGAGCTGGTGGATTTAACCGCCGCTTTTCGCGGGGATGCACTCGTTTCCTCAACGCTGCATAAACACGCACGCCGCAAGGAACCGAGCCCGCCCAAAACGGCAACATGGTCTTCGGGAGGGGGGCCGGGGGAGACGCTTCTGGCACAGAAGCGCCTCCCCCGGAGTTCCCACTCTTCACTCTCAGTATAGGAAGGGAAAGCGATGAACTTTAGTTACTATCCCGGATGCACGTTGAAGAACAAGGCGCAGGAGCTGGATCGCTGCGCCCGTGCATCGCTGGAAAAGCTGGGCGTTACGCTGCGGGAGCTGGACGAGTGGCAGTGCTGCGGCGGCGCTTTTTCCATGGCGACGGACGAGATCGCCAGCAAGCTTGCGTCCGTGCGTGCGCTGGCCGCGGCGCGGGATCGCGGCGAGGATCTGGTGACGCTGTGCTCTGCGTGCCATAACGTGCTCAAGCAGACCAACGACGCTATGGCGAATAATCAGGAATTCTCCGATCATGCCAATAACTATATGAAGCTGGAAACGCCCTACCGCGGCGAGACAAAGGTCATCCACTATCTGGAGCTTTTGCGGGACGTGGTGGGCTTTGACAACGTGAAAAAGGCCGTCGTCAATCCCCTGAAGGGCAAAAAGGTCGGCGCGTACTACGGCTGTCTGCTGCTGCGCCCGGGGAAGATCATGCAGATGGATAACCCCGAGAATCCCACCATCATGGAGGACTTCCTGCGGGCCATCGGCGCAGAGCCCGTGGTGTACGCGAACCGCAACGAGTGCTGCGGCGGCTATGCCGTGATGGAGGATCGCGCCATTGCGCAGAAGAAGAGCACCGCTGTCATGCATAATGCCGCCGATATGCAGGCGGAAATGCTGGTGACGGCTTGCCCCCTGTGCCAGTATAACTTGACCAAGAACAGCGCCGCTGAAACGCAGCTGCCGGTGTATTACTTCACCGAGCTGCTGGCCGAGGCGCTGGGCGTGAAGGACTGAGGAGGGAGCGGCAAATGAGCAAATACGATAAGGAGCAGATCCTTCGCACCAGCGGCGTGAACGTGCTGAAATGTATGCGCTGCGGCAAATGCACCGCGACCTGTCCCAGCTATGACGAAATGGAATACCATCCCCATCAGTTCGTGTACATGGTGGAAAAGGGCGAGATCGAGAAGCTGATGCAGTCGCCCTCCATCTATAAGTGCCTTTCCTGCTTTGCGTGCGTGGAGCGCTGCCCCCGGGGCGTGGAGCCGGCCAAGCTGGTGGAGGCCGTCCGCTTGCAGGTCATCCGCAAGCAGGGCATGAACCACCTGAAGGCAGACGACATCCCCGCCATGCTGGACGACGACCTGCCTCAGCAGGCCATCGTGACCGCCATGCGCAAATACAGCAAGTAAAGGAGGAGAGAACATGCAGAGAATCGGCGTTTTCGTATGTTGGTGCGGCAGCAATATCGCCGCCACCGTCGATGTACAGGCGGTGTCGGATGCCCTGAGCCATGAGCCGGGCGTGGTCTTCTCCACCAACTATCAATATATGTGCTCCGAGGCGGGCCAGAACATCATCAAGGACGCGATCCGCGATTATCAGCTGACCGGCGTGGTGATCTGCTCCTGCTCCCCCCGGATGCATGAGGCCACCTTCCGCAAGACCGTAGCCGCCGCAGGCTTGAACTCCTATATGCTGGAGGTCGCTAATATCCGCGAGCAATGCTCTTGGATTCATAAGGACAAGGCCGCCGCGACGGAAAAGGCCATCATCCTCGGCCGTGCCGCTATTGCGAAGGTGCAGCTCAACGCGCCCCTGACGGCGGGCGAGAGCCCCGTGACCAAGCGCGCGCTGGTCATCGGCGGCGGCATCGCGGGCATTCAGACCGCGCTGGACATTGCCGACGCGGGCTTCGAGGTGGACATTGTTGAAAAGCAGCCCACCATCGGCGGCAAAATGACCCAGATCGACAAGACCTTCCCCACGCTGGACTGCGCCGCCTGTATCCTGACCCCCAAAATGGTGGACTGTGCCCAGAACGATAAGATCAACATCTTCGCGTACAGCGAGGTGCAGGACGTCAAGGGCTTCGTGGGCAACTTCCATGTGAAGATCAAGAAGAAGGCCCGCTATGTGGACGCGACCAAGTGCACCGGCTGCGGCGAATGCACCGAAAAGTGTCCCATGAAGAAGGTGCCCAACGAGTTCAACCTTGGGCTGGATAACCGCCGTGCCATTTATATTCCCTTCGCACAGGCGGTGCCGAAGGTCGCCACCATCGACCCCAACTACTGCAACATGCTCAAGAACGGCAAGTGCGGTCTGTGCGCGAAGGTCTGCTCTGCGGGCGCGATCGACTATAAGCAGAAGGACGAGATCGTGGAGCGCGAGTACGGCGCGATCGTGGTCGCCACGGGCTATAACCCCATCAAGCTGGATCAGTATGATGAGTATGCCTACTCTCAGAGCAAGGACGTGGTGTCCTCGCTGGAGTTTGAGCGGCTGACCAACGCGGCGGGCCCCACAGGCGGTACGCTGCTGCGGCCCTCCGACGGCAAGCATCCGCATACGCTGGTATTTGTGCAGTGCGTGGGCTCCCGCTGCTCCGCCGAGGGCAAGGGCAAGCAGTATTGCTCAAAGATTTGCTGCATGTACACCGCTAAGCATGCCATGCTGTGCCGGGAGAAGTACCCGGACACCGAGGTGTACGTGTTCTACATCGACGTGCGTACCCCCGGCAAGAACTACGACGAATTCTACCGCCGCGCGGTGGAGGAATACGGCGTACATTACATCAAGGGTCAGGTGGGCAAGGTCGTGCCCCGCTCCGACGGCAAGCTGCTGGTACAGGCCAGCGACCTGCTGGCGGGCGAGCAGCTGCATATCGAGGCCGATATGGTGGTGCTGGCTGCGGCCATCGAGCCGGACAAGTCCGCCCGTCCGCTGGCAACCATGCTGACCGCCTCCATGGATACCAACGATTTTTTCACCGAGGCGCACGCCAAGCTGCGCCCCGTGGAAAGCCCCACGGCGGGCATTTATCTCTCCGGCGCGTGCCAAGGCCCCAAAGATATTCCCGATACCGTGGCACAGGCGGGAGCGGCGGCCTCGAAGGTCATTGGTCTGCTGGCCAAGGACAAGCTGACCTGCAATCCCTGCGTGGCGCATTCGGATGAAATGATGTGCAACGGCTGCTCCTCCTGCGAGAAGGTCTGCCCCTACGGCGCGATCTCCTATCAGGATAAGGAATTCCGGATGCCCAACCGCACCACGGCGGTGCGCCGCGTGGCGGTGGTCAACGAGGCCGTGTGCCAGGGCTGCGGCGCGTGTACGGTGGCCTGCCCCTCCGGCGCAATGGACCTGAAGGGCTTCTCGAACCGGCAGATTATGGCGGAGGTGGACGCAATATGCAAGATGTAAAGACGTTCCGGCCCAAGATCGTTGCCTTCTGCTGCAACTGGTGCTCCTATGCGGGCGCCGATCTGGCGGGCACCAACCGCCTGAATTACCCTGCGGACGTGAAGATCATCCGCGTGCCCTGCTCCTGCCGGGTGAACCCCATGTTCATCCTGCGGGCGTTCCAGCGGGGCGCGGACGGCGTGATCCTCTGCGGCTGCCATCCGGGCGACTGCCACTATACCAGCGGCAACTATTATGCCCGCCGCCGCATGACGCTTTTGTTCTCCATGCTGGATTATCTGGGCATAGAGAAGGAGCGCACCCGGGTGGAGTGGGTCTCCGCCGCCGAGGGCGCGAAGTTTGCCGCCACCATGAATGAGTTCGTCGCTAACGTTACGGCGCTGGGCGAGAACAAGAGACTGGAGGATCTGAGATGCAAGAAATGATGCTGGCCCGTGCCAAGGCGCTTTTGCAGAGCGGAGACGTCCAGCGCGTTCTCGGCTGGCAGACGGGCGAATTTGTCTACGACGTGACCCCCGCCGCGTTCGAAACGGCGGAGGAGCTGGACGCGAAATTCGTGTACAACGACTTCTGCGGCAGCAACCTTTCCAAATATCTGGTCAAGGAATCCCGCAAGGAGGGCAGGGTGCTGGTGTTCCTCAAGCCCTGCGACACGTACAGCTTTAATCAGCTCATCAAGGAGCACCGCATCGCGCGGGAGAACATTTACGTCATCGGCGTGCCCTGCGCGGGCAAGACCGACGGCGAGACCCTGAAGGCGCTGGGCCTCAAGGGCATTCTGGGCGTGAAGGACGCGGGGGACAGCTTCACCTTGGAAACGCTCTACGGCGAAAAGACTGTGTCCAAGCAGGAAGCCCTGCCCGAGCGCTGCCGCAGCTGCAAGAGCCATAAGCATATGGTGTATGACGAGCTGCTGGGCGAGGAAGGCGAGGTGCTGGACAGCCATCGCTTCGACATGGTGGAGAAGATCGAAAGCATGAGCGCCGACGAGCGCTTTGCCTTCTGGCAGGGCGAATTGAGCCGCTGCATTCGCTGCAACGCGTGCCGCAACGTATGCCCGGCCTGCACCTGCGAAAAGTGCGTGTTCGATAACGAGAATTCCGGCATTGCCCAGAAGGCTGCGGCGGACAGCTTTGAAGAGAGCATGTTCCACATCATCCGCGCCTTCCACGTGGCGGGCCGCTGCACGGACTGCGGCGAATGCTCCCGCGTGTGCCCGCAGAACATTCCGCTGCATCTGCTGAACCGCAAGTTCATAAAGGACATCAACACGTTCTACGGCGCGTATCAGGCGGGCGAGGACACCGAGAGCCGCGCACCGCTGACCAACTACACCAAGGGCGACGCGGAGCCCAGCATCGTGTATCACAAGGGAGGGGAGAAATAAATGTTCCAGCTTCCCATTGACAAGCTGCAGGCGCTGTTTGCCGCCGTGGCGGCGAAGGAGGCGCTGTACATCCCCGCCGATGATGCGGCCGGTCAGCCCCGCTACCAGCGCTGGCAGGAGGGCCTTGAAATGACAAAGGCTCTAAACACCGTGCGCAGCGCCAAGGATTTCTTCTTCCCCCAGACGGAGGATCTGGTGGATTTCAAGGTGAAGGGCAAGGAAATCGAGATCATCGATCCCCGCACGGAGCAGGAGAACTTTGTGATTTTCGGCGTGCGCGCCTGTGACGCACGGAGCTTCACCATTCTGGACAAGGTGTTTCTCGCGCCGCCGGTGGACAGCTATTACAAGTCCCGCAGGGAGCACGGCACCGTTGTGACCATGGCCTGCACGCATCCCGAGGAGACCTGCTTCTGCTCCGTTTTCGGCATTGATCCAGCCCAGCCGGAGGGCGACGCCCGCTGCTGGATGGACGACGCGAAGGTGTACATGGAGGCGATTACCGAGAAGGGCGAGAAGCTGATCGGCAGCCTTTCCGAGCTGCTGACGGAGGGCGGAGCGGACAAGGTAGCCGCGCAGCAGCAGGAAACTCGCGCCATTGTGGAAAAGCTGCCCTTCCATGAGCTGAGCCTGAAGGGCTTTGGCGGCGAGAATATGCTGAAGCTGTTCGACGCGCCGGAATGGAAGACGCTGTCCCAGTCCTGCCTGGGCTGCGGCGCGTGCACCTTCGTATGCCCCACCTGCCAATGCTACGACATTCGGGACTTCGACACGGGTCACGGCATCAAGCGCTTCCGCTGCTGGGATTCCTGCATGTATTCCGACTTTACGAAGATGGCCAGCGGCAATCCCCGCCTGACCCAGCTGGAGCGGTTCCGTCAGCGGTTCATGCACAAGCTGGTGTATTTCCCCATGAACAACGGCGGGGAATACGGCTGCGTGGGCTGCGGACGCTGCCTGGCGAAGTGCCCCATCTCCATGAACATCGTCAAGGTTGCCAAGGCCCTTGCGGAAGAGGTGAAGTGACATGATGGAAGAAACGTTGATTCCAAAGATTGGCGTAGTGACGGACATCCGCATCGACACGCCGGACATCAAGACCTTCCGCGTGGTGGGTCTGGACGGCAAGAAGGCCTTTGACCACAAGCCCGGGCAATGCGCCATGCTGTCTATCCCCGGCGTGGGCGAGGCCATGTTTTCCATCACCTCGTCGCCCACCAACACGGCGTACATGGAGTTCAGCATCAAGAAGTGCGGCTGCCTGACCAGCTGGCTTCACGCCATGGACGTGGGGCAGCAGATCACCATCCGAGGGCCCTACGGCAAGCCCTTCCCGGTGGACGATGCGTTCAAGGGAAAGGATTTGCTGTTCATCGCGGGCGGCGTGGGCCTTGCGCCCCTGCGCTCGGTCATCAACTATGTGCGGGCCAAGCGGGCCGATTACGGCAAGATCATGATCGTGTACGGCTCTCGCTCCAAGGATGATCTGCTGGATTATCATGAGATTCTCGACGAGTGGATGCAGGACAAGGGCGTGGACGTGAAGCTGACCATCGACCGGCCGCAGGAGGGCTGGGACGGTCATGTGGGCTTTGTGCCGACCTATGTGAAGGAGCTGAACCCCGACCTGAACTACACGGTCGTCATGTGCGGCCCGCCCATCATGATTAAGTTCACGCTGGGCGGCCTGAAGGAGCTGGGCTTCAAGGAGACGCAGGTCTACACCACCATGGAGCTGCGGATGAAGTGCGGCGTGGGCAAGTGCGGCCGGTGCAACATCGGCAGCAAATATGTGTGCAAGGACGGCCCGGTGTTCCGCTTTGACGAGCTGGACGAGCTGCCGGACGAGTATTAACCGTGAAAAAGCTGCGGCTTCCTTCACGGGCCTCAGCCTGACTTTTTCCCTCTTTTGAGCGTTTTGAATAAGGAGCGTAATACCAGCTATGGAGAATATGGTGAACGTTTTCCTCTTCGGAAAAAAGTATGAGGTACCCTCCAACCTGACCATCATGAAGGCCATGGAATACGCGGGGTATCAGCTTGTGCGCGGCTGCGGCTGCCGCAACGGCTTCTGCGGCGCGTGCGCGACCATCTACCGCATTAAGGGCGACCGTGAATTGAAGACCTGTCTGGCCTGTCAGACGCAGGTGGAAGACAACATGTATGTGGCGACGCTGCCTTTCTTCCCGCTGGTCAAGCAGGTGTACGACATGGAAAAGGTGAAGCCCGAACAGGCTGTGATGATGCAGCTGTATCCGGAAATTTACGCCTGCATCGGCTGCAACGCCTGCACCAAGAGCTGCACCCAGGGTCTCGACGTGATGCAGTACATCGCCTACGCTCAGCGGGGCGACTTCGCCAAGTGCGCGGAGCTGTCCTTTGACTGCGTGATGTGCGGCGTGTGCTCCTCCCGGTGCCCCGCGGGCATTTCTCATCCCCAAGTGGCCATGCTGGCCCGCCGTCTGAACGGCAAGTATCTTGCGCCCAAGTCCCAGCACCTTGAGGATCGGGTGCGGGAGATCAAGGACGGCACCTTCAACGAGCTGCTGGAAAAGCTAATGCAGAAGCCCGTGGAGGAAATGCAGGAGCTGTATAACCACCGCGAGATCGAGAAATAAGGGAGGGAAACGCCGATGTATACCAAGGAAATGCTGGAATCCATCAAAAAGGTGGAGGCCAACCGGGCGGCGAACGCGGCCCTCGAGCCCCGCAGAATGACCGCCGAGGAAAAGGACGAGCTGCTGCGGGCCTATCATCCCGACTACAAGGAAGGCGCGGAGTTCGTCGATTTGCAGATCGGCCCCAACAAGGGCGACAAGGTGCCTAAGGAGCTGGGTGCGCTTTTGCAGGGTCACAGTCGTATCAAGGCGGCGGAGATCGATCTGTCCCACCCGGATTACGACACCGATGTGCTGATTATCGGCGGCGGCGGCGCTGGCGCTTCTGCGGCCATCGAGGCCGACAACGCGGGCGCGAAGGTGATGATCGTCACGAAGCTGCGCATGGGCGACGCGAACACCATGATGGCCGAGGGCGGCATCCAGGCAGCGGACAAGCCCAATGACTCTCCCGCCATTCACTATCTGGACGCGTTCGGCGGCGGTCACTTCGCGGCGAAGCCCGAGCTGCTGCGCACGCTGGTGACAGAGGCTCCCGAAGCCATTCAATGGCTGAACGATCTGGGCGTGGAATTTGATAAGGCTCCCGACGGCACCATGATTACCACCCACGGCGGCGGTACCTCCCGGAAGCGCATGCACGCGGCGAAGGACTACTCCGGCGCGGAGATCATGCGCACGCTGCGTGACGAGGTGCTGAATCGTGGTATTCCCGTGGTGGACTTCACCGCAGCTATTGAGATCATCAAGGATGAAAATGGTCATGCCGCCGGTGCGGTGCTGCTGAACATGGAGACGAAGGAAATATTGGTGGCGCGTGCTAAGACCGTCATTATCGCCACGGGCGGCGCAGGCCGGCTGCATTATCAGGGCTTCCCCACCTCCAACCACTACGGCGCAACGGCGGACGGCCTGATTCTGGCCTATCGTGCGGGCGCGAAGCTGCTGTATGCGGATACGCTGCAATACCATCCCACGGGTGCGGCGTTCCCGGAGCAGATCTTCGGTGCGTTGGTGACAGAGAAGGTGCGTTCGCTGGGCGCAAAGCTCATCAACGTGGACGGCGAAGCCTTCATGCATCCGCTGGAGACCCGCGACGTGTCCGCCGCGTCCATCATCCGTGAGTGCTCCACCCGCGGCAAGGGCGTTTCCACCGGTACGGGCGTAGGCGTGTGGCTCGACACCCCCATGATCGAAATGAAGGGCGGCGAGGGCACCATCGAGAAGCGTATTCCCGCCATGATGCGCATGTTCGGCAAGTACGGCATCGACATCCGCAAGGAGCCGATCCTGGTGTATCCGACCCTGCACTATCAGAATGGCGGCATTGACATTACCGCCGACTGCCAGAGCGCGGTGGAGAACCTGTTTGTGGCGGGGGAGGCCGTCGGCGGCATTCACGGCCGCAACCGCCTGATGGGCAACTCGCTGTTGGATATTATCGTGTTCGGCCGCAATGCGGGCCGCAACGCTGCGAACAAGTCCAAGCAGGTGAACGTGGGTGCGTTGACGCTGGCCCATGTGGACGCCTTTGAAAAGGAAGCGGCAGACGCGGGCATCGAGACCGAGGTGGTTTCCCCGAAGCTGCTGCCGGATTATCGCCGGGTGAAGTAAGACAGGCTCCGGGAGCGCGGCGGCGTGCGGCGCTCCCGGGGAATCCACAGAGGATAGGGAGGATACGAATCATGGAATGGGCTGACATTCTGGAATCTGCAATGATTATCTGCTTTGGTCTTTCTTGGCCGATGTCCATTATCCGCTCGGTGCGGTCCCGCTCCACCAAGGGCAAGAGCCTGATGTTCATGTGCTTCATCGCCTTTGGCTACCTGTGCGGCATCGCGTCGAAGCTGATGACGCATACCTACAATCTCGCGTTCTGGTTCTATTTCCCCAATGTTCTTATGGTTTGCACCGATATTGGCCTGTATTTCCGCAACAAGAAGCTGGAAAGTGCGGCGAAGTGATCCTTCGCTTACGAACGAGGAGGAAAAAGACAATGACTGTAACGATTTGTCTTGGCAGCGCGTGCCATGTGAAGGGTTCCCACATTGTGCTGGAGAATTTGAAGAATCTGGTTCATGCCAACGGTCTAGAGGAGAAGGTAACGCTGAGCGGCACCTTCTGCACAGGTAACTGCCAGAAGGGCGTATGCGTGAAGGTGGACGGTGAGCTGTTCTCCGTGAGCCCGGAAACGGTGAACGATTTCTTTGCCAAGGAGATTCTTGCCAAGGTGCAGGGTTAACTGCGGAAGAGCTGCGGAGACGACGTGAAACAGCGACGATGTCTCTGCGGCTCTTCTGCGTTTTGGGCGAGGCAAAAGAAAAATGAAAAAATATTCAGAAAGTTGTTGACATTCAGGAGGAAGCGTGCTATACTAGTTTTCGCAGTTGAGCTTCACAAGAAAAGAAGCGAGCTGATGGGGAATTGTGTAACGGCAGCACCTACGACTCTGACTCGTATTGTCTAGGTTCGAATCCTAGTTCCCCAGCATTTGCCTCCGTTGTCTAGAGGCCTAGGACGCCGCCCTCTCAAGGCGAAAACATGGGTTCGAATCCCATCGGAGGTGCGTTAAATCCGCTGAACAGTCGTTCAGCGGATTTTTTGTATTTGACAGGATGTTTACTTCAAAACGGGCTTTCCACGCGAAGAACATAGGAGGAGCATGTCTAAAAATATTACATTTTGTAGACTAGGTTATTTTTTGAGAAAAACTTGATTTTGGATGATACCGGCGCAATGCGTGCCTGTGAAGAAGGAGGAAACGAGGATGCTCAAGAAGGCTGTCGCTGTACTCAATCCCTTGACGCCTTGCACACCCGTTACCTTTGACGCGACGCTGTGTACCGGCTGCAACCGCTGCGTGGATGTATGCCGCATGGACGTATTCATCCCTAACCCTAAAAGCGGCAAGCCGCCGCTGGTGCTGTATCCCGATGAATGCTGGTTCTGCGGCTGCTGTGTGGAGGACTGCCCCGCCGGGGCTGCGGAGTTCCATCATCCGCTGGGCCAGCGCATTCCAGGGAAGCACAAGGAGACGGATGAAATGTTCCGCACCGATATGGAGGGTTTACCCGCCCACGGGACGAAAGCCGTATTTTTGGGATATTGATTTCATAAGCCGCAAAGGCGCAGAGCCTTTGGCCTGTGAGTATAAAACAGAACCCCCGACCCGCGAGGACGATCACGGGGCGGAGGTTGTTTTCTTGCGTGAGAAGTCAAAAGGTGTATCAAAGTGCGCTGTTTATCCGTTCAGTAAACTGGAATTTAACTGATACTATCATAAAATCTTTGCAACACGAGCGCCAACTCTTCTGGAGATTCTATGTTTGCTTCATGACCTGTTTTCATAAGTTCATGGAAGCAGGAATTATTCAAATAATGGCAAAGTTCTTTTGAAGTTTTTATGTTTGCTTTGTCCTTCTCTCCACAAACGATCAATACCGGACAAGGCACCTTATGCAGTGAGTCACTGAAATCCAATTCAGCCATCGTACCGCATAGGCTGATAACATCTGCTTTTTTTAAGCCCATTTTATTGAATGCCGAATTCGGCATAAGGTGAAACAACATATTCTGAATCTTCAATAATTTTTTTGGCATTTTATATTGTGCTGCAATTAATACGAGTGCCTTTACTTTATCTGGGTGGTCTATCGCATAATTAAGTGCCAAAACAGTTCCTAGAGAAAGCCCACATAAGGCAATTCCATCGTTCTCCTTGTCGCATTCTGATGAGAATGCTGAATATAATTCCTTATATGTAGCAGATTTCCCTTCTAACATATCTGATAAACTCAAACTGACACTGCTTTTCGATACTTTCGTTTCTTTTATTACTCTATTCCAACTGTCTGGTTTTTGCCCTAGTCCATGCAAATATAAATACTTCATATATTGTCACTCCTTCAAATTCTGATTTATCGTTCTGTCTTATCATATCACACGGCTTCCATCTATACCAAAAAATCCCGACAGGCACGGGGCAACAGCATTTAAGAATCATCCGAAAAGAATGCGCAGGAAAGTATCAGGGTCAAGGCAGGCCCAGTAACGCCGCTTCTACAGGCTGACGCGCTTGCCAAACTCGGCTTTTCTGCATCGTGCCAATGCGACCTTCCGCAAAACGTTCAAGTTCAACGGGAATTAAGGCAATACCGCACAAATGAGTTGGTGCGATGGCGAATGCATTTTTTGTCAGATGCGATTGCAGAAATCGAAGGTTTACTGGAGGTAAATCGAGATTTCTGCAAGAAGCAGATGGCAGAAAAGGCATCGCCAGCGCTGCCGACGAATTGTGCGGTAGTGCCTTAATCCTTCCATGCTCGGCCTGCATCTTCCCTACCCTGTTTTCTGTTCTTCGCAGTATTGAACACCCATCATTGCACAAGACCGCCGCCAAAAATGATCAGCATTTTTCTACAATTTCCGTGCCTTTCGTCGCTTTTTACGCAAATCGTCGAAAAAGCGTCCCCGGCGGCAGGAACTGTCGGCACAGTTCCCGCTCACCGGGGACACAAATTCCATCTTTTTACAGCTTGACCCGCAGCGTCAGCACCTCAAAGGGACGCACATGCAGCGCCGCGTCTGCCTCTTCAAGCTCGCCCACGGGATTTTCCAGCAGGTCGCACCGCTGAAGCGCCTTCACCGGCAGACCGGACAGCACATGGAAGTACGTATCCGCCTTCTTGCTCTCGTACAGCCGCAGGATCAGGTCGCCGCTACCATCCTCGGCGAGCTTCAGCGTATCGAGGATAACGTTGGCCGCGTCCGTGCGGAAGGCGCTGAACGTCTCCGCCTCGCCGGGCACAATCGCCACGGGCTCGTTGAACGCCAAGCCATGCTTCACCACGGGCGCATCGGCAAACGCGCCGTCCCACGCCGTGAAGCCGTAGCGGAAGCGCTGCTCGCCCTGGTCGGTACCCATCTCGGGGGAGGCCGCCGCACGCAGCAGCGTCAGCTCAATGCTGTTCTGCTCCACGCCCACGCCGTACTTGCTGTCATTCAGCACCGCGCAGCCGTGGCTGTTGTCGCACAGAGCCGTGTAGCGGTGGTTGCACACCTCAAAGCGCTGCTGGTCGTAGCCGCGGCTCCGATGGGTGGGGCGCTCCACAAAGCCAAACTGCATTTCGTGCTGGGCCATTTCCGCCCGCACATCCACCGGGAAGGCCACCTTCAAAAGCCGGTGCAGCTCGTGCCAATCCACCTCCGTGTCGAAGGTCACCACGGGACTGCCCGCCTCCACAGAGATGGTCTGCACCATGGTGGACTTGCCGATGGTGCCCCGCCAAGTGACGGAGGCCGTCAGCCCGCCTACGCAGCTCACCGTCAGGCTGTCCACCTCGGGGGTGAAGCTGTCCTGCTCGCGGTAGTTGCTGTCAATATCCCACGCGTCGAAGACACGGGGCACATCCTTGTACATGCGCAGGGCATTCATGGGAGCCGCCGCCATCTCCCGGCCGTTCAGCTGATAAGAGGTGATCTGTCCCTGCGGGTTCAGCTCCACGCGGAGATTCCCCGCTGTCAGTACAGCGCCCTCCGCCGTGATTTCCGCCGTAGCCAGCGTGTCGGGCTGTTTCTTCGCGCCCGCCTTCAGGGACACCATGCCCAGCGCGGGCACAGTCAGCAGAGCCTTGCCCTCCGCCACGGGCACAGGGCGACCGTCCAGCGTCTCCGCACCATCGCGCAGGTTCTCCGGCAAATCCACCACGACCGCCCGGTCAAAGCCGAGGGAATTGAACAGCGTTACACCGTCGCCGGGAGCCACCAGCGCGTTCCGCGCACGCTCCGCCAGCGCATGAGCCTCCTGCTGAAGCTCTTGATGAGCCGCATTGGCCTCCACGTACACCTTCGCAATGGAGGAACCCGGCAAAATATCATGGAACTGGTGCAGCAGCAGCACCTTCCACAGCCGCTCCGCGTCCGCCGCCGGGTAGGCCGCGCCCTTCAGCGCCGCCAGCGCCCCCCAGACCTCCAGGTTATGCAGCGCAAACTCGCTGCGGCGGTTGTTCTTCTTCACCGCCGCTTGGGTGGTATACGTGCCGCGATGGGCGTTAAAATACAGCTCGCCGTCCCACGTGTTCACCGGGCCGCCCTTGCGCTCCAAGTCCTCAAAGAACTCCGTGGGGGAAGCCATCTTCACCTTGGGCATTCCCTCCAAGTCGCGCTCCCGCTGGGCATACTCGATGTAATCCCGGCAGGGGCCGCCGCCGCCGTCGCCATAGCCAAAGGGAATCAGGAAGTCGTCCAAATGCCGCTTCTGCACCCGGCTCCGCCACGCGCCGCACAGCTCCTTGGGGTCGGTGCGGTAGGTGTAGCTGGTGGGCAGGAAGGAGGTCACGGAGCTTCCGTCCATGCCCTTCCACGTAAAATAGTGATAGGGGAAGGGATCGCCCTCGTTGTAGCTCCAGAAGATCTTCTGGGTCACGAGGTAGTCCACGCCGCACCCCTTCAGCAGCTGAGGCAGCACCGCGGAATAGCCGAAGGTGTCCGGCAGCCACAGCACGCGGCTGTCCACACCGAATTCGTCTTTATAATACTTCTTTCCGTAGACCAACTGACGCACCAGCGCCTCGCCGGAGGGCATGTTGGTATCCGGCTCCACGTACATCGCGCCCTCGGCGATCCAGCGGCCTTCTTTTGCCGCCGCCTTGATGCGGGCGAACAGCTCCGGATAATACTTCTCGCACATTTCGTAGGCCGCGGGCTGGCTTTGCAGATAGCGATACTCCGGGTAGCGCTCCAGCAAGCGAAGCTGCGCCGCGAAGGTGCGGGCGGTCTTGCGGTGGGTCTCGTGCTGAGGCCACAGCCACGCAAGGTCAAGGTGGGCGTTGCCGATGGCCCACATTTCGGCGGCAGTGGTACCGTTGTGCGCCTCCATCAAGGGCTTCAGGGCTTCACGCGCCTTGCGGTAGCTTTCGTTCCGCGCCTCGGCAGGCTGCTCAAAATCCACAATGCGAGTATACAGCTCCAAGCCGTCGGCGATCTTCGAGGCGCGCAGGGAGTCCTCAGGCAGCTCGTCCAGCAGCATTTGCAGGGTGCTCACATCCAGCCACAGCTGGTAAGCGTCCTCGTTCCACAGGCCGATGGTGCTGTGACCCACGCGGGCACGGCGGCCCTCCTGCTTGGGATCGCCCAGCGTACCCGGCAGCACAGGGCCGGTCGCACAGCCGCCCTCGTCGGGATAATAGTGCCCTGCATAGACCTCGAAGAGCAGGTCATATTTCTCTCCGGGCACGGCGTGTTCCGCGAGAACATTATCGGAAATATAGTGGTGCGGCACGGAGACCCAGTCCGCACGGCGGGTGCCGAAGGCCTTGCCGTTAACAAAGAGCGTCGCTTCGCCGCCCATATCAAGGGACATCACGAGGGGCTTATTTGCGGCTTCTGCCGGGACGGTGACGGTGCTGCGCATCCACATGTATTCCCAAGTATGACCCCATTCGGTGCCTTCGGGCATGGGAGCGAAGGGGCCGTGGGCGGCAGCGTCGAGGGAGAGGTGCTCCATGGTGCAGAAGCCCTCGAAGGGGATGGGGGCAAGGGGGGTATAGAAGTCCTTGGCAAGCACGCGCTGCCAATGCTCTAAGCGGGATTTGTATTCGGAGTGCATCAGCGACATAGGGAAGTTCCTCACTTTCTTTGTGTCGTTGGAATTAGCGTTATGTGGGGGAAAAGTAGGCACACAGGTAGGAGGAAGATGCGGCTTGAGGGAGTTTCGCACGTCTGCGGACGTGCGAGTTCCTTTCCCGCAGGGGAAAGGAACCAAAGGCTGCCGGGGGCCGGCGAGGTTTCCATGCGGCGCGCCGGCCCCCGGACCCCCCTCAGACAAATATCTTGTGTCGGTGGAGCCTCGCAGGGGCGCCCCGAACGGGGTTCCCTCCGGTTCCGCACGAACGGCCCCGTTGAAAACGTTCCGTTTTCAACGATGGGCCTGTGCTTAGGGGAGGGAAAGCGCGGCGGGGAAAGGTGCGCTTCGCGCACGGGGGACGCTGTCCGCACCATTTAAGGCAATACCGCACCAACTCATTTGTGCGGTATTGCCTTTACTTCCCGGCTTTACATTTTGGTCGGCTTGTGATATAGTGCAGCCATCAAAAGCGTGGAGGTGTGCGTTTGTCATCGGTTCGTTAAGCGAAGCGTAACATGCGTGCGGGAAGCTGCGACAAGGCTTTTTCGCAGGTGTGTTTGCGTTGCTCTTCGAGCCGGGACGCGAACCTCCTTTTTGTTACCCTTTTTTGTCCTGCCCGAAGGAGCAGCGGCGCTTCTTTTCATTTCTGTCAGCATATCAATACAAGGAGCATGAACAGCCATGAAGGAAGCATGGAAGGTTTTGGAATTTGACCGTATTTTGACAACCCTATCAACCTGCGCCGTCTCCGCCGAGGCACAGGCGGCGCTACTAGCCTTAGCTCCCTCCACCGACGAAACGCAATGTCTGCATCGCATGGCGGAGACCACCGAGGCACGCCGTATGCTGGAGCAATGCGGCACGCCGCCCTTCTCGCTCATGGAAAATCTGACACAGCATATCGCCTTGGCGCAGGCCGGTGGGATGCTCACCCCGGAGCAGTTGACCGGCGTGGCACGGTTCGCGGCCTCCTGCCGCCGTTTAACGCAGTATCTTCGCCGAGGCGTAGACGCAAGTCCCATGCTCAGCGCCTATGCCGGTGAACTGCACGACGTCTCCGTGCTGGCGGAGGGCATTGACGCGGCGGTGCAGGAGGATCGGCTCCGCGACGAGGCCAGCGCCGAGCTGCGCAGTATCCGCCGCAAGATCGTCGAGCAGGAGGCCGCGCTGAAGGAAAAGCTGAACCGGCTGCTCAAGACGCAGAAAGCCTATCTGGCTGACAGTTACCTCACCCAGCGGCAGAGCCGTTGGGTACTGCCCGTGCAGCGGCGGTATCAGCAGCAGTTTCCCGGCACAGTCATCGAGGCCTCCGGCAAGGGCGGCACGGTTTTTATGGAGCCCGCCGCCGCCAGCGCCTTGCAGGCGGAGCTGGACATGCTGCGTCTGGCCGAGGACGAGGAAACCCGCCGCATTCTCTATGTGCTCAGCGATCAGGTTGCCGCCGCGGGTGAAGACTTATTGCGAAACAGCCGCTTGATGGTGGAGCTGGATGTGCTTTTCGCCAAGGCCAAAACCAGCGCGGCCTTGCACGGCGAGGCGGTGGAGCTGACCTGCGAACGCCGTCTCGATCTGCGGGGTGCGCGGCATCCGCTGCTGCCTTCGGAGACCTGCGTGCCGCTGGATATTGCGCTGACGGGCGATCAGCGCGGGATCATCATTACCGGCCCCAACACGGGCGGCAAAACAGTCGTACTGAAGACCGTGGGGCTTTTCTGCCTGATGGCGCAATGCGGGCTGCATGTGCCCTGCGCGGCGGGAAGCGTCCTGCCTTTGTTGGATGCGGTCTACTGCGACATTGGCGACAGCCAGAGCCTGACGCAGAATCTATCCACCTTTTCCGGGCACCTGACCCGCGTCATGGAGGCGCTGAACAGCGCCAGCCGGGACAGTCTGGTGTTGCTGGATGAATTAGGAAGCGGCACCGATCCGGCGGAGGGCATGGGCGTTGCTATTGCCGTGTTGGAGGAGCTACGCCGCCGGGGCTGTCTCTTTCTGTCCACGACCCACGATCCGCAGGTGAAGCGCTATGCGGAGGAGGCGGCGCACATTGTAAACGGTCGAATGGCCTTTGATCGGCAGAGCTTGAAGCCGCTTTATCGTCTTGAGCTGGGCAAGTCGGGCGAAAGCTGTGCGTTATTCATTGCCGAGCGGATGGGCTTTCCGCCCGCGCTGCTGGAAGCGGCCCGCGCGGCGGCCTATATGGGCGACTGGCAGCGTTACGAGGCTCCGCCCCGGCTTCCCGTTCCGCGCAGCGCCTTAAAGCGCCGCGTTATGAAATCCGCCGCGATGCAGCCGCAATTCACTCGCGGCGACAGCGTACAGCTGCTCCCGAACAAGGGGATCGGCATTGTTTACCGTCCCGCCGACGATCGCGGCGAGCTGATCGTTCAAGTGCAGGGTCAAAAGCTTCGCGTGAACGCCAAGCGCGTGCGTCTTCTCGTTCCTGCGTCCTCCCTCTACCCCGACAACTACGATTTCAGCATCATTTTCGACACCGTAGCCAACCGCAAAGCCGCCCACGTCCTCTCCCGCAAGCACGACCCAAACGTAAAGATCATACACGAGGACGGGGAGTAAGGTTTCCGGGGGAGGGGCTTCTCTATAGAGAAGCCCCTCCCCCGG